>NYVQ01000062.1 GCA_002684695.1 SAR116 cluster bacterium
TCTCCATCTCCAGCTTCAGCCCAATGCCACTTAATTCCATTTACAGTAGAGGATTTTGTCATGATTTCCATTTTCACACTCATAATTATTATCTAAACCTTAGATTTTTTCTAGATAGTTGATTGACATTATCACAACCCATCAATTTCATATCTCTTTCGATTTCATTTCTTATTTGGCTCAAAGCTCTTTCAACTCCTGCTTGACCAGCTGCAGCCAATGCATAAAGATAAAGCCTCCCTGCTGAACAAGCTTTTGCACCTAAAGATAAAGCCTTTAAAATGTGAGTGCCCCTTTGAATTCCACCTTCACAAATAACATCAATCTTATCACCAACTGCATCAACTATTTCAGCAAGTTGGTCAAAAGGTGATCTTGAACCATCAAGTTGACGGCCTCCATGGTTTGAAACCATTATTCCTGTACAACCAATATCAACTGCTCTCTTTGCATCCTCAACGCTCATAATCCCTTTTAAAGCAAAATGACCGTTCCATTCTGAACATAGTTTCTCAGCGTCTTTCCAATTCATTGACTGATCTAGCATTGTCGAAAAATAAGATCCTATTGAAGTGAAAACGTTTGTTCCTTCATCCACATATTCTTGAAGATGAGGAAGATCAAATTTTTTATGGGTAAGATAATTGATTGTCCATAATGGCTTAATCAAAAAATCAGCAATACTATATATATTCATTTTTGGCGGTATTGTAAAACCTGTTCTTAAATCTCGTTCTCTATTACCACCTGTAATTGTATCAACAGTTAGTGCTAATACATCAAAGTTTTCAGCTTTAGCTCGTTGCAACATGTTTGAATTTAACCCTCTATCTTTGTGAAAATAAAATTGAAACATTTTTGGAGTATCAATTAAACTATTTATTTCCTCAACACTTACTGTACTCAGAGATGAAACACCAAACATTGTTCCATGTTTTTCAGCNGCTNTNGCTACAGCTNTTTCTCCTTCATGATGNAATAGTCTCTGAACTGCTGTTGGGGCACAGAACAACGGCATACTAATTCTCTTATCAAAAATTGTTGTAGACAAATCTACTTTTTCCACACCCGCTAAAACATTAGGAATTAAATCTACATCATTATAAGATGATGTATTCCTTAAGTAAGTAATTTCGTCATCAGCTGCTCCATCAATATAATTGAAAATAGGTGATGGAAGTCTTTTTTTTGCAAAGCGTCTAAAGTCATGNAAATTATANCACNGAGAAAGTTTCATTTTATAATTTANTCNATCCCCTCTACAATTACCAATGATCTGTCCATTCCATTATCAAGTACCTGAAGAGCTTTTTTATATTCTTCACTTTCGTAAGCNGCTTTTGCTTTTTCAAATGANGGNAATTCAATTATTACATTTCTATCTAATTCCTTTCCTTCCTTAGTTAAATACTTTCCCCCTCTTGCAAGATATTTTCCACCAAACTTTTCATTAGCTTCTTTTGCTAACGGCATATANTTAGCAGCNTTGGTTTTATCATTAACACAACCTCTTCCAATNATATAAGCTTTCATAATTCCCCCTAAAAAAAGATTTTATTAAGTTTAAACATCCTTTGTTTATTCCTCAATATATTCTGAAATTATTTTATTAATCAAAATTATATTAATAGTTAATTAATGTTAAATAGGTTTTAAACTTTACATTTAAACATTAATAAATCTCTAAACTTTGAATGAATGAAATGTTAGGTTTAATAAAAAAGATAACTTTAACTTTCTAACTAAAGGTTTAAAACTTTGATTGATTTTATTCTAAAAATCACATTTGTTTTTTTATGGGCAAGTGCATTTGTAGCAGCAAAATTAGGGTTAGATGATGCTGGTCCATTCAGCATGCTAACAGTAAGATTTGCTATTGTTTCATGTATTTTTGCTTCATTAGTCTTTATTTTCAGAGCTAAATGGCCAAAATGGATTGAAATACCATATATAGCTTTAGTCGGAATACTTTTGCATGGTTTATATTTAGGTGGTGTATTTTTCTCTATTAAGCAAGGGACCTCAGCTGGTATTTCATCTTTAATTGTCTCATTGCATCCAGTTTTAACATGCATACTTGCAGTATTTATAATCGAAGAAAAAATAACTTTCGATAGGTGGATAGGAATTTTTATGGGATTTATTGGAGTTATTTTAGTTGTTTGGCCAAGAATGGGAGGGGAACTCCCATTAATAGGTTTTTTAAGTTGCTTTGTCGCATTAGTGGCAATTTCTTTTGCAACAATAATCCAAAAAAAATATTTAGAAAATATGGATATACTTGGGGGAAATAGTTTACAAGCAATCTTTGCAGCCTTATTTTTTTTAATGTTAGTTCTACTGATAGAACCCTTCCATTTTAATCTTACAACAGATTTATTAATATCAATGACCTGGTTAATTCTTTTAGTGTCCTTGGGCGCCATCAGTATTTTGATGATTTTAATCAAACGTGGAGAGATGTCTAGTACAGCCAGTCTATTCTTTTTAGCTCCACCTGTTTCAGCGATTTTGGGTTATGTTGTATTTGGCGAGAAACTAGGCGCATTNGGCATTTTAGGTTTCATTATAGCTTGTACTGGAGTATGGATAGTTAATAGGAAGTATTCAAAGAAGTAAAATCAGGATTAAATTTTATTTTTCATTGATACTTTATTTTAAATTATTCTAAAATAATTGAATGGAAAAATTGAGCACAGTAAATATTTTAAAGAAATTAGTTTCTTTTCCTACTGTCAGTAGAGACGCAAATCTGGATTTAATTAATTACATTGCTGATATAATTAGATGCGAAAAAGTTAACCCTACCATCATTAAAAATAAAGAAAATACTAAAGCAAATTTATTTGCTTCTATAGGTCCTGAAAATAATGATGGAGTAATGTTATCTGGGCATACAGATGTGGTTCCAATTGATGGACAAAATTGGACAAAAGAACCTTTTGAATGCACATTAGAAGACGGTCTATATTTTGGAAGAGGGACTGCCGACATGAAGGGTTTTGTGGCTTCAGCTGTAAATTCTTTTATTAAAGCAAAATCCATGAAATTAAAAAGACCACTTTATTTAGCTTTGTCATATGATGAAGAAATAGGATGTTTAGGTGTTCGATCTTTGATTGATTTAATGAAAGAGTTAAAATTTAAACCTGCTATGTGCATTGTTGGAGAACCAACATTAATGTCAATTGCAACTGGTC
This sequence comes from SAR116 cluster bacterium, assembly GCA_002684695.1. Taxonomy (GTDB): domain Bacteria; phylum Pseudomonadota; class Alphaproteobacteria; order Puniceispirillales. The sequence goes on from NYVQ01000062.1 coordinate 3,201, forward strand.
ATAAAGGTAAAACAGCTTTAAGAGCTGACTGTGAAGGTGTTGAAGCTCATTCAGCTTTAGCACCTAAAGGTATGAATGCTATCCATCTTGCATGTGATTTGATAAATGAAATTAGAAGCATGCAAAATGAGATTGCTGAAAATGGTATTAAAGATCATGATTACGATATTCCATATACTACCTTGCATGTTGGAAAAATTTCAGGTGGAATTGTTCTTAATATAGTTCCAAACAAAGCTTCTGTTGATTTTGAAATAAGAAACTTAGTTGAGGATGACCCTCATAAAATCTTAAATGAAATAAAGCAAAAAATATCATTTTTACTAGAAAAAATAAATGAAAAAGCCCCCTATGCAGATATTAAGATAAATATTACAAATGAGTACCCAGGACTAAATACAAAAATTAATTCTGATGTTGTTAATTTTGTTTCATCACTGACGGGAAAGAATAATACTATTAAAGTTGCTTTTGGAACAGAAGGTGGGTTGTTTGACACAAAGCTATCAATACCCACTATTGTTTGTGGGCCTGGTTCAATGGATCAGGGTCATAAACCTGATGAATTTATAAGTGAGGAACAACTAGAACTTTGTGACAATATGCTAGAAAATCTTATTAATAAAATGAGCAAATAAAATAATTTATTGATCACCCGGGACACCATAGCTTGGTGCCATAGAAGGGTTTTTTGCTCTTAACAAATAATCATTCATCTGAGGTTTGAAGTCTTCCCATAAATTTATAAGTTTTACTACTGGGCAATCATCGTCCCAGTCAATTCTAAGATCAACTAAAGGCCATTTCTCTTCATGTGAAACTAATATTGCAGCTGAATGAGTAGGACCCTCCTCACCACCATGATCAATGCCATTTTTTAGAGCTATGAGCAATCTGTCTGCAAGATGCATTAATTGATTTTTCTCAAAACTTTTTATCATTGTTTCTGCAAGAGTTTCTTTTTTAAGAAGATTGCCAGCTGCAATACAATGTTTCCCTTCAGCAACAGCATGATTACCTAATATATTACTACCAGTAAAACTAGCAGTATTACCATTTATATCAACTGCAGCGACTTGCCTGTAGTCAATAAATTGTCTTTTTTCTAAACTCATTTTTATTGCTTCATCAGAAGGGTGTCCTTCTTGCATTAAGTCTAAAACATCATTCCCAATACTTGGATCCGTAACATTTTGAGTCGTAACAGCCCCAACCTTTGACCTTACCCATGGACATCTACTCCCAACAGCAATACTTGAAGTCGTTATTGCTACTCCAGCCATTTTAGTTTTTTCACATAGTCCTACAATAGAAAAGGTCATTTCAAAAACCTTTAATTAGCAAGTTTTTTTGCAATATACTGAGTAAATTCATGATTTTCTCTTTCTAACCAACTTAATGGGCCTGGGTTACTTAATGGAGAGCATACACCTTTATAAATTCCTTCAACTACAAATCTATCTTCTTCTTGAACGTGATGTAAAAATTTTCTTGTCTCATCAAGGAATTGCTCTGGATCATCTTGATCTTCCAAAACTTCTGGAGCAATAGCAGCCCCAAATTTTATATTGACTTTATCAGTGCCATTTGGTTGCAAAGACAAATACCATAAATGATCTGGTGCAAGAGAATACATGTGACTTGGAAAAATTGTTGGTAGAACTGAAGTATGTCTCCACTTCCCTGTCAAAGAATTATTTCTGTGGTGAGCTGTGCCTACTAATGCATCTTCGTTCTTTGTAAATGTTTGATAAGTAAAACCGTCAAAAGCCCCTCGGTCGTCAAACTCAGTATCAAGCACATTAAAATATGGGCCAACAGTTCCTTGGTGTGCAACAGGAAGATGATAGCCTTCCATGAAATTTTCTGTAAGAATTTTCCAGTTTGTATTCCAGACATGTTCTTCTGAAATAATGTCAATGTAATTCTCCATTCTATATGGTGACACAACCTCGTAAAGATTGCTTAAAGTGTCTGAGACACTTTGAATATTTTCATTTAAAGATACATAGATCCACCCAAGAAAAATTTCACATTTAATTTGAGGAAGTTTTAAAGATTTTTTGTCAAAGCATTCAGTTCTATCCATGAATTTAGCCATTACTAAATTACCATCTAAATTGTAGGTCCAAGCATGATAAGGACATGTAAATGTTTTTTTATTACCTTTACCTTCTACAATTTGCATCATTCTATGCAGGCAGACATTGGAAATAGCTTTTACTTTTTGCTCTCTATCTCTGAGAATAATAATAGGCTGGTTTCCAAGTTGAAAAGTAAAGAAATCACCAACTTTTGGAATTTCAGTTTCTCTGCCAACACAAATCCACTCTTTTGAAAAAATTTGTTCTTGCTCAAGTTCTAAAATTTCATTTGATGTATATATTTCCTTTGGCATTGCACTAGCATGACTTAACGTTTTTGCTGCAAGGTTTTTTAAATCATCTAAGACTGTCTTTGACATTATTTTACTCTATGGTTTTCTGATATTAAACTTAATCTGGTATTACAGCTGTAACCTCAATTTCGACAACCCATTCTGGCCTAGCTAATGCTGGGACAACGAGCCCGGTTGAACATGGAAACACCCCTTTTAGCCATACTCCCATCTCTTTGTATACTTCATCGCGATATCTTATGTCCGTAAGATATACAACTATTCTGCATATATGATCCATACAGCTTCCAGCCTCTTTTAAAAGCATATCAATATTTTCCATTGTTTTCCTGGTTTGGAGCTTGGGGTTGCCTTCATTTAGAGTCTCTCTTGTATCTAGATCTTGAGATACTTGCCCTCTTAAAAATACTGTAGTACCTTTTGCAACTACTGCTTGTGATAAATCATTATTTAGATTTTGTTCAGGATACGTTTCTTTAGTATTGAATTTCCTTATTCTCTTATGTACCATTTTTGATCACCTAAAAAACTATTTACAAATATCTATTATTTATTAATCATTATTTTAAAAATTAAATACATTCAATCGATAATATTAAATATTCTTCATTAATATGACATGAATAGAAAAAATTTAGATTTTGAAAAATATTGGGAAAACGGATTTTTATTTCCAATTAGTATTTTTGATGAAAAAGAAGCTTTATCATATCGAAAAGAATTAGAACACATAGAGTATAAGTATAATAACTCTAATTTGTTACCATTACCTATCAACACATATAAAAGAGTTAACTCTCAATGTGTAATGCCATTTTCTTGTGAAATTGCACTTAATAAAAATATTTTAGATGCTGTCGAAAAAATTATAGGAAAAGATATATTGTTATGGTCTGTAGAATTTTTCATAAAGGAGCCTAATAGCAAATCAATCGTCTCCATGCACCAAGATTTGACCTACTGGGGATTAGACGATCATCAACTTCAAGTCACAGCATGGTTAGCTCTATCTTTATCTAACAAACAATCAGGCTGCATGGATTTTGTTAAAGGTAGTTTTAAAAATTCAATTCTACCTCATATAGATACATATGAAGATAATAATTTATTGTCTAGAGGTCAGGAAATTGAAGTCAAAATCAAAGAAAAAGATAGAGTTAATATTATTTTAAATCCTGGAGAAATGTCTCTACATCATGGCTTAACAATACATGGCTCATCACAGAATAATTCTTTTGATAGAAGAATTGGGGTTGCGATTAGATACCTAAACCCAAAAATTAAACAGATATATGCAGAAAAAGATTTTGCTATCTTAGCAAGGGGAAATGACAAATATAATAATTTCATTAAATATGACCCTCCTAAATCACTTTTTGATGAGAAAAGTTTAAATTTATACAATAAAATAAGAGAATTCCAATCAAAGGCACTTTCAAGAGGCGTTAAAGAAAATGTTAGTCTATATCAAGGTAATGAGAGTGTTTACTAAAAAATCTTAATTAGTAAATCAATCTTTCAAAAACTTTATTTTATTTAAATTCAATAGGTGCATTTTTGCATATTTAAATTTAAAATACTCTGTTTTAAGTGCTTTACAAAATATGAATTAATGAACAACGATTATAAAGCATCATGATAAATTTTTAATTAAATGGTAAACTACTAACTATTCCTTCTCTTAAAACATTATCAAATGTTTTAATATCCAATAAATTTCCATCATCCCAAAAATCATTATCAATCATTGATAAACCAGTATTTTTCTCTAATCTTGGGTTGAAAATCCCTGATGTAATTTGACCAATTTTTTTTCCTTTTTTTGAAAATACTGGGAAAGGTTTTGTACAAGGTGGACAAGGCCCACCATCAAAAAGCACACCTTTAATTTTTTTATTTATTCCCCCCTTTTTTATTTTCTCCAGATTTTCTTTGCCTATAAAATTATGGTCACTATCAAGTTTAAAAAATTTATCAAAATTACATTCAAATGGATTATTCTCAATAGTAAATTCATTTCCATATGATAGAAGCCCACCCTCAATTCTTTCAATTAAATTTGGGCATCCAGCGGAGATATTAAATTTTTTACCATTTTCCCAAATCAAATCCCACAATTTTGGGCCTAAATCAAAACCATTAAAATATATTTCAAAGCCACCTTGCTTGCTGTATCCAGATCTTGCAACTAATTGCTGAGTTCCTAAAAAGTCAAAATACTTAAAATTAAAAAAGTTTATAGATCTTATTTTTTCTCCAAAAACATATGCCATTAAGTCTTCTGCCTTTGGCCCCTGTATAGCCAGAGGAAAAACTTGGGGTTCTAAGATTTTTACATTCAAGTTAAGACCGTAAGCCAAGCCTTTTGTCCACAACAAAACGTCTGAGTCAGCAATTGATAACCAGAAACGATTTTTATCTAATTTTAATAAAACCGGATCATTTATAATTCCGGCATTTTCATCTAATAAAGGTACATAAAGACATTGTCCTATTCTCATTTTACTGATACTTCTAGGGGTCATTATTTGAACAAGTTTTTCAGCGTCTGGACCTAAAATTTCAACTTGCCTCTGACAAGAAACATCCCAAATTTGAACATTCTCTCTTAAATGCCAATAATCTTCCTCTACAGATTTTTTAAATGATTTTGGAAGAAGCATATGATTAACAACGGTAAATCCAGTAACACCATAACTCTCTACCTTATCAGTAAAAGGTGTCCGTCTAATTCGTCTTGACATATTTAGTCCAGAACCGCCCATAAAAATCCTTCTACTTAGACCACCAAACAGAATAACCATTTGGTGATATAATTAATGGTATATGATATTTTTTATTATCTTCATCCATTTTAAATCGAATTACAACATCTGAAATTATTCTATTTGTCCAATTTTTAGTATTTTGATTTTTAAAATAATTTTCAGTTTTTATGACCATTTCAAATTCACAAAATTTATCTTTTTCACTAATTTTAAATTCCTGTAATATTCTTCCACCAGAATCTGTATTAGTATTCATAATTTTATTTGCTTGATTATTTTCATCAAACTTAAATATTGTGATTTCAACATTTGCAGCATGGTCTCCAGTCACTGAATTTAATAAATGTGAAGATAATATAGCCATTCGATACTACTCTATTGATGCTTTGTCTCTTTTGTTTGTGGTAGCAAGAACTATTGGGCTTATAACACCTTTAGCTTTAACATTTATGCATGCTGTTTTACCACTAGCAATTGCTCTTTTTAATGCGGGTTTAAGTTGATCTCTTTTTGTAACTAATTCACCATAACCGCCTAAACCCTCAAACATAGTGTGAAAGGGTATGTCTCTAAAATCAGTTGCAAAATGCTTCCCACTTTCAAAAAGCCTTTCTTGTTGCTGAGAGATACAATCTAAACCNCCATTATTATCTATTACTACAATAATTGGTTTATTTTCTTGAAAAGCGGCTTCAACTGATAATCCCCCAGATAGAAATGCACCATCACCACTNATTAAGACAACATTTGAGTTTGGATTAGTATTTTTTGCTGAAATTGCAAAAGATACTCCAACACCAAGCATACTAAAAGTCCCNGGATGAAGTATGCCACCTAACTTTTTTCCCTTAAAACCTGCAATATTAATAGCAATTTCTGACCAAAAATGTGTATTGCCTCCATCAATTACTAACCAGTCTTCATCACCCATAACTTCTTGAACATCCAAAGATAATTGAAGAGGATGAATTTTACCTCCATCTTTAAGGGTAGCATTTGTTTCTATTTCNAATTCTCTAAGAGAGTTTTCTACCCACTCTTTTCTTTTTAACTTATTTTCATCAAACCATTTTTTACTGAGTGTCCATTTTTCTGAGTTTTTAAGATCTAATAATGCACTAAAAAANGGATCAGGATCAGATAATAAAGCATAGTCTGCTGCTCTATTAAATTCTATTTCCTCGTGAGAACCATTGATACATACCAATTTAGTTTTCGCTGGGAATAGTGGAGGATTTCCAAAATTCATTTGGTTATCCAATCTACCTCCTACCATCAAAACTAAATCTGATTCATGTAAAGCAAATTTTGATGGNGGGTATTGATGAATATCAGCTAAACCCATATATGATTCAGCCTCTTCNCCAAGTAACTTTTGATGATAAGGAATATTAAAAATAGGGATATTTAATTCATTACCAACTTTCTCTAAAATCTTTTCATTTTTTGACCACCATATTCCATGNCCACCAATTAAAACTGGTTTTTCTGCACTCAAACACAACTCTAAAATTTCTCTTAGTTGGTTTGGATCAGGCCATGCTTTTGNANTTGGTTTANCTAATTGGGAAAAAGGTCTTTCATTTAAACCAACATCTTCAGGATAGGATGAAAACATTATATCCACAGGAACACTTAAATGAACAGCGCCAGGGTATCCATTTGTAGCAATTCTGTAAGCTTTATCAACAAATTCTCTTATTCGATTTCCATCAGTTATACTNGCACTATACTTTGTTAATGGTGCCGCGATAGAGACGTCATCTATTTCCTTAAATCCTCCTGAACCTTGCCTTTTCAAAGTGCTGGAACCAGTTATAAAAATTATAGGTGACCTCTCTCCCCACGCCTCCATCATAGATGGTACAGCATTGGCAAATCCTTCTGGACCTACAAGACAAACAGATGGTTTTCTTGTAATTCTNGTGTGTCCATCTGCTAAATGTCCTGCAATTTGTTCATGGGGACAATTAATAACACTGACTTGGCATTCCATAAAACCTTCGAGTGCTGGATTACAAAATCCTCCAGATAAAGTGAAAACATTATCAATACCCTTATCATGAAGAGATCTAGCTAATAGAGACCCACCTCTTATTTTTTTTTCATTTTCCATATANACCACTTATTCTTTTATTAAACTCTAATAATCTAAGTTTCTCAATNAATTACTAGATATAATTGAATTATCTACATCGTTTATATCTGTCAAACCAACTAAACCAAGAGAAACGCTTAATTCATTTTTCAATATTGCTAAAATCTTTTTCAAACCCTTATTTCCATCAGCTCCAATTGCATACATCAGAGGTCTCCCAATCATTACAAANTTAGCACCTAAGGCTAAAGATTTTAATATATCACTACCACTTCTGATACCACTATCAAGTATCAGAGGATACTTACTGCCAACAGCTTCTCTTATTTTTGGGAGCATTGAAATTGCTACTGGCGCACTATCTAATTGTCTACCCCCGTGATTAGAGATATAAATTGCATCTGCGCCATATTTTTTTATTTTAACCGCATCATCAGGATGCATTACACCTTTAACAATAAGATTACCTTTCCATTTATCGCGTAATTTCTGCAGTGTATCCCAATTGACTTTACCCCTGCTNTCTCCCCTGACAAACTTTTTTGCAAACTTTGAAGTGGTATAATTCTTATTGGTTGGCGCACCATGATAAAGNGTTCTAAGAGACCAATTTGGATGTGTTGCGAAGTCAATAAAGTTTTTAAAACTCATTTTAAAAGGAATATCAAAACCATTTCGGTCATCACGAGATCGCTTTGAAAGAATTGGGACGTCTACTGTTAGAATTAATGTCTTATAGCCACATAAGTGAGCTCTATTTACTAGATCCATTACAAATTGTTCATCTTGACCAATGTATAACTGAAACCATACTAAACCATTTGATAATTCATAAGCTTCCTCCAAACTTGTAGAAGCAGCCATTGATAAACATAAAGGAATATTATTAGAAATAGCTTCTTGTGCCAACATATTGTCGGCTTTTGGCCATGTCAAATTACACATTCCCATAGGAGCAAAGCCAAATGGATTATCATATTCAGATCCAAAAAATTTTGTTTTAAGCAACCTACTTTCAACATTTATTAAAACTCGTGGATCTAATCTGATTTGTTCGAATGCTCTATTATTTACATTTGAAAGATTTTCATTGCCTGAAGAACCATCTACAAAATCAAAAACCAATTTTGGCAAACGTTTTTTTGCTAAATCTCTCGCATCTTGAACACTAAATATTTTTTTACTTATNNTGTGAATTTTATTTTTCTTTCTTTTTTATATTAAATTCATAATTAGAATTCCTTTATTCTTCAAGATTTTTTATTCCACTTTTACTTATAAAGTATCCACTGTGATTAGATCTTGAAGAAAATACTTTTTTAAATTTCCCATTCACAAATAGAAGAGCAACACCGTCATCGATAGCAAAACCAGGCTGAAGAAGACCAACTTTAANTTTTTTTTNGAAAATGNCTAATCTCTNAGGTTCAGAAGAAGTATGNGGAGTGCAACTGTATTTAATGANACCTAAACCTTTTGTTTCTNCAAACATTCCATTTTTAGAATTCGTTAAAAGTCTATCAAACCAGCAAATCGCACCAGCACTAACGCCACAGAGAACTACACCTCTTTCATAAGCATTTTCAAATACCTTTAAGAGTTTATTTTTTTTCCAAAACTGGATCATACGATATGTATTTCCACCCCCTACATAAACAATATCTTTAGTTTGCATCCAATNTTTGAAGCCTTCTACAGATGTGTAAAGATTAAAATGAGATAGTGAATACTTTGAACCTTTAAACCTTTTGTAAAATAGTTTTATTTTTTTATTATCATCTAAACTTGCAGTTCCTAAAAAACCAAAATTTATATTTTTTTTATCTACTACCTCAAATAAAAAGTCATCAAGAGANCTATCTGTTTCATGTGTAAAACCACCTCCGCCAATTGCTACTACGTATTTATTTATTTCAGGCATTTCACTCAAAATAATATTTCTTTATATTTAGAATATATATTAAATAGTGATATTTAAGAATCTAAATTTAAAATTTATAGTGGGATTAATCCCAATTTAATAACTNCAATTTTTTGTGGTTTTAAACCCAATAAAATTGTGTAACTGTGATTCTAATAATTAAACTAATTAATTTTGGAGGAAATATAAATGAGAGACTTTATAAAAATTATCTCAATTTCATTGTTTTCATTACTTATTTCTTTTTCAAATNCATATGCATCAAGTGGCGTTTTCAAAGTGTCTCATGATTTAGGTTTTGGAAAAGATACAAATTTAGATCCTATTACAAAGGGTCGTCTTTTTCAAGTAATTGAAAAAACAATGAATAGATTAGTGAGAAATGATTTAAATGGTGTNCCATCACCATCACTCGCAACATCTTGGTCTGCAAACGCAGATGCTTCTGAATGGACTTTTAATTTGAGAAAAGGTGTTAAGTTCCACGATGGTTCAGATTTTGATGCAGAAGATGTAAAATTTTCAATAATGAGGGTTGGCGCNAATAAGTCACCAGCCGCTAAAGGCATAAGCATGATTGAATCTGTNGAAGTTGTAGATTCNCACACTGTTAAAATGAAACTCAATACATCTTTTGCTGATCTTCCNTTGAACCTTACTGATTATAGATTGAGAATGTTACCATCNGAGTCTGAGACTACTATTGCTCAAACTGGTGTTGGAACTGGTCCTTTTATGGTTGATAAATTTGATGCTGAAGGAACAACTATTTTAAAAGCAAACCCTAATTATTGGGAAGGTGCTCCTGGTCTTTCAGAAATTCACATAATAGCTATTTCTGACTCACAAGCTCGAGTACAAGCTCTATTATCAGGACAAATTGATATGCTAAGGGTTATAGATTATAAGCAAAAGCCTATCTTTGATGGTAATCCAAAATTCAAACATCATGTCATACCAACAGGAAACTGGAGAGGTATGGTTATGAGAACTGATGTTGAGCCATTTACTGATGCTAGAGTTAGAAAAGCTGTAAGAATGGCTGTTGACAGACAAGCCTTAGCTGATTTAGTTACCGGTGGTGCTGCAGAAATAACTTGTGATCATCCAGTTATGAAAACTGATCAATACAGAGCNGATATAANTTGTCCACAAGATATAGCAGGAGCAAAAAAGTTACTCGCCGATGCTGGATTTCCTAATGGCATAGAATTTACTGTTNACCCAAGTAGCTTGGAACCAACTTGGACACCTATTGCTGAAGTTGTTCAACAACAGGTAGCAGCTGCAGGCATCAAAGTTAACATTAAAGTATCACCTTCAGATGGATATTGGAGTGATGTTTGGATGAAAAAAGATGTTGCTATGACNAGATGGAACCAAAGACCAGCTGATCAGGCTTTAAATGAAATCTATCATAGTGGTGCTAAATGGAATGAGTCATATTTTAAAGATGCAAAATTTGATGCAATACTTGAATCTGCAAGAAAAGAATTAGATTTTGAGAAAAGAAAGGCCATTTATCAAAGCGCACAAAATATGCTTTGGGAAAGTAGTGGTACTCTTATTCCTTATACAGTTAGCAAACTGATTGTTACAACTTCAAGGGTAAATAATCTTGATGAAGTGGAAAACTGGTCAGTTAGATGGCATAAAATTACTGTTGACTAATATATATCTACTACATAGACCGCAAATGCGGTCTATGTCTTTTATAATTTAAAAATTTAATTATTTATTAAATATGTTCCTTCTGATTTTAAAAAGATTGGGTTTAGGTTTAATAACTATTATTCTTGTATCCGTGATAATTTTTACAGGGGTTGAAGTATTACCTGGCGATGCTTGCACTTCATTTCTTGAGAGAGAAGCCAAAGGTGAGCTTTTAGAAATTTGTAGAGAGAAACTTGGATTGAACGTCCCAGCAATAGAGCGATATTTAACATGGAGTTATAATGCTCTGAATGGTGATTTAGGTTTTTCTTTAAGTGGGCAGAAACCAATAAGTGAAATTATAAGTGTCCGAATAAGAAACTCACTTGTTTTAGCATTTACTGCAATAATAATTGGAATACCTTTAGCAATTATTTTAGGAATAATTACAGCTCTTTGGAGAGATAAATTACCAGANATATTTATTTCTACCATTGCAATATTTTCAATGACTATACCTGAGTTTATAAGTGCNACTATATTGATNTTAGTTGTTGCAATATGGCTTAATTGGCTCCCAGGGATTGTAATTGTTTCTTCTAATACAACAATTTTAGAGTTACTGCCAAATATAATATTACCAGTTATTGCAATTTCAATGGTTATGACAGCTCATATGTTAAGAATGGTTAGATCGAACATAATTCAAGTTTTGTCTAGTGATTATGTTCAAATGGCAAAATTAAAGGGTGTNCCATATTGGAAAATGGTTTTTGTACATGTTTTGCCTAATGGACTTTTACCTGCAATAAATATTATTGCCCTTACAATTGCATGGTTACTTGGTGGAGTTGTTGTTACAGAAGTTGTATTTAATTACCCTGGTCTTGGCAGACTTGTCATTGAGTCAATTTCAGATAGAGACTTACCAGTAGTACAAGCNTTGGCTNTAATACTTGCCTTAATTTATGTGGGAGTCAACTTAACTGCTGACCTATTAACATTATTAGTTAATCCAAGACTGAGAACGCTTCAAATAAGAAAATGAAAAATACAGAATTAGAAACTATTGAAGAAAAACAAATATCAACTTTTGATAGAGTTTCTGAGGTCTTGATAGCAATTTTTTCCAGACCATCAGGAATGATTGGTTTTTCGATAGTTATTTTGCACATAATAATCGCTATTATCAGCCCTCTTATCGTCCCTTATGATTATAAAGAAATNAATTCTTTAATAATGCTNAAACCACCAAATGAAACATTTTTNTTTGGAACCGATCAACTTGGAAGAGATGTTTTTACAAGGACATTAATGGGAGGAAGAATTGCTTTATTTGTAACNTTTTTTGGAACAATNATAGCTATAGCATGGGGTGGNTTTGTTGGTATATTTTGCGGTCTTGTTGGAGGAAAAATTGANGACATAGTTATGCGTATTATTGATGCATTTTTAGCAATCCCTTGGATTTTAGCTATGTTATTAATTGTTGTTATTTTAGGTACTTCAACTCAAGTGCTTATTCCAGCGCTTGGTTTTTTTTANGGAAAAGGGATTGTAAGAGTCGCAAGAGCNGCAACTCATGATGTAATCGCTAGAGATTTTATNATGGCAGCTAAAGCAAGAGGTCATGGAAACTTTTCTATTATATGGAATGAGCTTTTACCAAATGTAAGAGATGCTATNATGGTTGAAGGTGCAATGAGATGGTCATGGATGCTCCTTGCNTTTAGCTCANTGTCATTTCTTGGATTTGGAGTAAGTCCACCAACTCCTGATTGGGGATTAATGATATCTGAAGGAAGAGGGTTAATGTCTTTTGCATATTGGTCCGTAATAGCACCAATTGTTGCACTAAGCTCTCTCATAATAGGTATAAACCTTTCTGCTGATGCTTTTGCTAAAGCATTAGGTATAGATCGCACACAAAAAGCTCCNGTTTAATGANAGAAATAATTCAAANNATTAAAAATTTATCTATTGGTTTTAAAAGCCANGATGGAAGAGAAATTGCCATCCTTAANAATATATCAACATCTATTAATCGTGGCGAAACTGTTGGAATTGTTGGAGAGTCAGGTTCTGGTAAGAGTACACTTGCTCTAGCTATGATGGGCTTTGCAAAACAAGGATTATATCCCATTTCTGGNGAATGTATTTATAAATCAAAAAATTTATTANANTTAAGTGACCGAGAGCTNGAAAAAATAAGAGGTAAACAAATAGCAATGATACCTCAGAATGCTGGGCAGTCACTTACACCGAATTTGAAGNTTGGTTATCAGGTAGAGGAAACTTTAAAACTTCATACAAAATTTGACGCAAATGAAAGAAGCATTAAAATCACAGAATTACTTAATAAGGTNAGACTTCCCTCNCCTAATATCATGGCGCAAAGATATCCACATGAATTATCAGGCGGCCAACAACAAAGAGTTGCTATAGCNATGGCTTTAGCAGGAAACCCGGATTTACTTTTATTAGATGAACCAACTACAGGATTGGATGTAACAACTCAAGCGCACGTATTAGAATTACTTAATGAAATAGCTAAAGATACAAAAACATCAATGGTTTATGTTAGCCACGATTTAGGTGCAATTGCTCAAGTAAGCCACAGAGTAATAGTNATGTATGCAGGTGAGATAGTTTTAGATGGAGATGTTAGACAAGTCTTAAGNTCACCATTACACCCTTATGCACATGGACTTTTAAATTCAATTCCAAAACTTTCTTTACCAGGACTNCCGGCTGCCATGCCTGGCACCCCTCCACAGCCTGACGAGAATTCTAAAGGGTGTAGTTTTTATGAAAGGTGTGAACTTGCTATCGACAGATGTAATTCATCCAAACCAGAACTAAAATCTATTTCTAATAGCCAAACAAAAGTAAGGTGTTTTAGGCATGACAAATTAGAAGAAAAAGAATTAAATAAAAAAGCAGATTTAATTTTACCCCAAAAATCGAGTGAGCAGCGAGTTCTTAATCTAGATAATATTTCAATAACCTATGCAAGGCAGAGTATCCTAGATCAGATACTNAATAGATTTTCAGATAAAAATATTACAGTCAAAGATATAGATATTGATATAAAAAAAGGTGAAACCATTGCACTTGTCGGTGAATCTGGAAGTGGAAAATCAACCATATTAAAATCAATAGCAGGACTTTTAAGCATAAAAGAAGGAAAAATTAATTTTAAAGAGGATGTAAATCTATCACCAGATGTTAGACACAGAACAAATGCTCAATTGAGAAGNATTCAATTNATCTTTCAGAATCCTGATGAGTCTCTCAACCCATCGCATACTGTTGAAGAAATTTTGTCACAACCCTTAAAACTATATTTTGGATTAAATGGAAAAGAGCTAAAAAATAGTATAATTGATCTGCTTAAAAAAGTTAGGTTAAGTGGAAAATATTTATATCGATATCCTAGACAGCTTTCTGGCGGTGAAAAACAAAGAATAGCTGTTGCAAGAGCTTTTGCAGCAAAACCGGATTTAATTTTGTGCGATGAGGTAACTTCTGCATTAGATGTGTCAGTTCAAGCAGCCGTATTAAAACTTCTGCAAGACTTGAAAAATGAGTTAGGTACAACNTACATTTTTGTATCTCATGATCTTGCTGTTGTTAGAGCAATTAGTGATAGAGTTGCTGTTTTATATCAAGGAAGACTTTGTGAAATAGGACCATCTTCTGCAGTTTATAAGTATCCTTCACATCCGTATACTGAAGTATTACTTGGAGCAGTTTTAGAACCAGATCCTGATTTAAAGCCTAAGCTAGCAGCAGAGGATATTGTTGAAGAAAAGCCTCCTGAAAATGGTTGCAGTTTTCAAGGGAGNTGCCCAAGAGTTATAGGTGANAAGTGCTTTAAAGAAACCCCTCCNTGGCAAATATCAAATCAGGGCAATGCAATACGATGCCACATCAACATCAAGGATTTATTAAAGAATCAAAGTTAAAAAATTGATTTATTTTCATTNATATANTTTTTNCCTTTTTCAAGNANNTCTGAAAATGATNTNGAGTCNATATTTGCNCCACACATTAAAAGTCCAATATTCNTATTATTNAAACTATTTCTNAATGGCCCTATNAGAGCTGAAAGAGTAGCAGCAGCAGCAGGTTCTACAGCAAGTTTAGACTCTTCTTGCAAAATTACCATACAAGCAAAAATCTCTTCATCACTTACGGTCACTATCTCATCAATAA
>NYVQ01000063.1 GCA_002684695.1 SAR116 cluster bacterium
TGGACTTAGTTCTAAAAGACATAGGATTATTTGATGAAATTGCTAAGAAAAATAAAATTCCACTAGAGATATCACCTTTAATAAATAAAATCTTTGAAGATGGCCAATCTAAATATGGACCCAGAGAGTGGTCCCCTAATATTATCAAAAGATTAGAAGATGCTACGGGAATTTCTGTATTAGCACCTGGTTTTCCAGATGAAATAATTGATGATGAAGCGCCTGAAGAAGGCTATGAAGTTATTCCCACTGGATGTGTAAAGACATAGTTTCATAAAAAAAAGGGTGGATTAACCACCCTTTTTTTGATTGTTGTGTTCTGATTAATTATCAGTTGCATCCTTTAAAATAGCGTTCGCATCTTCATTTAATTTGTTGAGTGTAGACATTATATCCTCACCGTTAATGATTGCTGCGTAAGCTTTTTCAACTTCACCTCTAACAGAATAATACCCTGGAACAGAAGGCTCGCCTTTTCCATATTTTACCATTCCCAAAGATTTATCATACTGCGCCATAGCATCTCTTTTTTCTTTAATAAGAGGATGCTCTCCAGATGAAGTTCTAACAAAGCCGTAACCACTTTCTGTAGACCAAACCGCAGAATTTTCAGTATTAGTTATATATTTCATCCACTGATAAGCTGCGACCATTCTATTGGCGTCACCTGTATTACCCATAATTAAACCACCGCCATATAAGTTTAGTACTGGCTCAGAAGTTGTGTGTGAAATCGGAGCAACGTCCCAGTTTCCATTATATCCCTCTTGAATAGCTTTTTGAAAATAAGTAATCCCTGAGGTAGATCCTGCGGAGAAAAGAACTGAACCCTGTCCCAGATACTGCTGGTCAGTGTATTTACCTCTAGCAGCAATAGCGCATCCCTTTGAAGACATGCCTTGAATAAATTTCATAGCCTCTACTGATTTAGGACCATTAAAAATATACTGGCCATTATCGTAGTCAAATACATCTCCACCATGTGCGAATACCCATGCTGCAAAATTACTTGCATCAGTATCTATTTCGTAACCATAGCTTGGCTCCTCACCCATTTTACCACTAAAATCCTTGTTAGTGGCTGCGCAAGCAGCTTTAGCAAAATCTGCAGGAGTTTTTGGTTCGTCTAGACCTAGTTCATTTAGCCAGTCTTTGTTGTAGTAGATGATTTCAATTGATTTACCAACTTCATGAAGTAACTTTGGGTTACCATCAAAGTATGGAGAGTAACCAACATCCCAATTAGCACCCCAGTCATCTTTGTCTGCCTGCGACACACCCCATTTTTTACTATTAGCCAATATTGTCTGATCAATTGCAGCTGTAACAATATACATATCAGCAGCAGCATTTCCGTAGCCTCTTGCCACATCAGCAATATCTTTTGTGCCTGCAGATGACATCATTGCAGATTGTACTTTTCCATAGTGACCTTTGTAAACAACGTTAACCTTAATTCCAGTTTCTGCCTCAAATCTCTCAGCCCTGGCTTTCATTGCATCAAGTCTTTCATCAGAATACTGAACCCAGAATTCAACTGTTTGACCAGTCGGATTTGCGTTTTCAATATCTGAAGCAGTGACTGCAAATGCTTTTCCAGAAATCAAGATTAAAGAAGCAACAAATAAATTTATTATTATTTTTGAAAGTTTCATAACCTACCCCAGTTTTTGTTTAAATTTTTAATTGCTAATATAATATTTTACTCAGATTACACATTTATTTCAAATATGCTTAATGCATTAATGCTTACTCTTTTATACCAAAATTAGATATGCTTTCAATGAATAATCTTTGAGTGAAAAAATATAAAATTAATATTGGAGCAATGGCAATTAAACATGCTGCCATTAGTAAATGAAAATTTGGCCCCACCTCTCTTACAAAGCTATATATAGAAACTGTAACAGGGTACCAGTCTTCTTTTGTTAAGATCAAAAGAGGCCACGCGAAACTATTCCAGGCAATGATAAAAGTAAATAAAGCGACCGTTACTATTATAGGCATACTCATAGGAACTACGATTCGCGTCAGAAAATAAAAATGAGACGCTCCGTCAAGTCTTGCAGCATCCCACAACTCATTAGGTATTTTTTTAAAGTACTGCCTCAATAAAAATATCACAAAAATGTTACCCATAAATGGCACTGTNAATCCTTGNAATGTATTCATCCAGGAGGGNCCAAATGGTAAAGGTATTATCTCACCTCTTATNATNAGNAGATGCGGTAGGAGNGTTATTATTTCAGGGATCATTAAAGACAATAACAATAAATAAAATATTAAATTTTTAAAAGGAAACTCTATTCTAGCAAAAGAATAAGCTGCTGGAATACTTGTGANCAAAACNCCNACAACAGTTATCGAACTAATTATTATGCTGTTAATTGTATATTTTTGAAAATTATTAGAAGTCCAAACTTCTATGTAATTTTCTATCATCGGCTTTCTNGGAAAAACATACTGATTAATTGCTTCNCCAGCAGTCATCAAGGATGTCATGATCATATAAAAAAANGGNTAAATAGATATAATAAAGACAATTGATAAAATTATATATGGAGCCCTNGTTTCTGAATTAAAAATTTTAGTCATAATTTATTCTTTTTCTAAAAATAACGTANTGTGAAATNGCNANGACATTTAAAAGTATAAATANAATNACACCTTCAGCNGCAGCNTATCCATATTTTACTCTTCCCCAAAAATGATCAAAAATCTCTATNGTAACAACGTCCATNGTATCNCCAGCTGAAGAAGTCTGCATA
The DNA here is from genome assembly GCA_002684695.1 of SAR116 cluster bacterium. Classification (GTDB taxonomy): domain Bacteria; phylum Pseudomonadota; class Alphaproteobacteria; order Puniceispirillales. Next base: position 2,769 of record NYVQ01000063.1, read on the forward strand.
ACAAAAATACTGTTAAANGCNTGGAACGTATTTATAAATCCCGTTAACATTAAAAAGAAAATAATTGGCATTAGTAAAGGCACAGTGATTTTTATAAATGTTTGCCATCTTGAGGCACCCTCTACNCTTGCAGCTTCNTATAAATCACTTGGAATTATCGATAANCCAGCNAGNAGTATTATAGCGTAATANCCAGTATACGACCAAATTCCNTAAAAAATAGAAGATGTTAGTGCCAGNCTNGGCCCAGCAAAAAGACCNTCNATTTTCAANCCAAAGAGAACTTCTGTAATAGGCCTTTTNTCAAAGAGCCATAACTGAGGCTCAATTCCAAAAAGTCCTACAAACTGATTTAAAAAAGATGTCTCTGCTTTTCCAAATATAAGAAAAAAAACAGCTGCNCCCATTACTGCNGGTGTAATATAAGGGAATAACANTATCATTTGGAAAAATTGCTTTCCNGCTAATTTTTGATAAAGAGCAAATGCAATAACGAGGCCTAACCCAACTTCAAAAACAATAGTAAAAAGAGAATAGTATAAGGTGTATATTAGAGAGTATAGGTAGTCATCGTCACCCTTGGCCACCATGACACCCCAACTAGCATTAATCAAGTAAAGTCCAATTATGAGGATTANAAGTGAAGAAATTACAANATATATTTTTTGTTTAAGTTTGTCTTTATACTCACTCCAAATCCAAAAACTTAATATTAGAGATAATAGACCTAATATAAAAATAAAAAAAGCAGGAATGCTTCCCAANATACGTTCATAATTCTCCAAACCTAAAAATCTTCCTTTAAAGACCTTCCATTTGTGAAGGCTCATGTACATACCAAAGAAAACAGGAAATACCCCAAAAAGGCTTATAATGAGAACCGCAGGCGTNATAAAAGAATAGCCAACCAACTTCTCAGAATGTTTCCTAAAAAAATTGTTCATAAATTTTTNGTTTTTTTATCAAAAAATTAAACANACTTTATCTAAACATTANATGACTATAATTTTAAAGTCATAAAAAATTGTAAGTTATTTTAAGGCTATGATCTATTTAAATATTTTTAGAAAATTCAATTAATTTTAAAGTGCTCTTGACACATTTTTCAAGATCATACCAAAATTCAGGGTTCAACTCTATATTAAATACTACATNAGATAGAAGTTTCGTATTTGAAATTACNTTCTCCCANGGTATATCTCCCTCACCNACAGGTAAATGCAANTCGCCATCACCAAGCGCTAAAGCCTCTGACTTGGTTAAAAAGGANTTGATGAAATTTATTTTACCAAAGCTATCATGAACATGCCAATGATCTGAATTTCCACCAAGATCAACGGCATTACTTATAAAGTCAGATTGAAATGAAGCACAACATAAATAAGCGTGGCTGACATCGAAGCATGCCTTAATATTTTGATGGTTTATCAAATTTATTTCTTCAGAAAGTTTGCTTGGCAAAGCTGTATGTAATGTTTCNGAAAATGGGAAAATATTTTCTACGTAGATAAATAAATTCTTTTTTGCTGCATAGTCACCTATTTTTTTAAGATAATCACGCTGCACCAAATACTTTTTATTTAAGTTTTTATTATCGTCAATATCACAGTAACCAGTATGAATTATTANTTTTTTAGCTCCCAACTTNTGAGCTACATCAATGTAAGCTTTACAGAGAATTTCGTAATGACTCAAATTTTCTTTTTTATCGAGNAAATTAACTACCATCGGACCATGAAAGCTAACATNCCCCNAAAAGTTATTTAAAATATTTTNAATTTTTTCTAATCTTTGTTCGACTATTTTTCCATTTATAATTAGGTCTTGTGCAAATCCCATCAACTCAATACTAAATGGGTTAAACTTGGCAACCTCCTCAAACCTTTTCAAAAAATCACTGGCATCTCTTGATTTGCTTCTTAGAGAAATTCCTAATTTAGGTCCTGACATAATTTTATATTCTTAATAAGAATGAACTAATGNCATCTAATCAATATTTAATTACTACTTTTTGTCTTCACGATATTCATAAGCTAGTTGAGCAATTTGCTCTGACCTAAGACCTGACAAACAATATGCAAAGATTGGCTTTTTATCACTATCCAACAATTCCGCAAAATTTTTTACATTTTCCATAGAAAGCCTTAAAGGGGCAAAAGGAATATACTCAACTGCTATACCGTGTGTTTCTGCCTCTTGTCTTATAGCATCAATATTTGTTTGGCCTTGGCCTTCATTGTCGGGTCTGTTGCAAACAATTGTTTTAATTCCATGGTCATTGAGCAAACTAACATCATTGGCACTTATTTGACCACCTACATATAATTCTTCATTAATTTTTTTCATTTTTTCCTTCTTAAAAATATTTTTCAAAAGTGCCAATAAGCTCATAAATTATTAATAGGTATCTTTAGATACTTAACACCATTTTCTTCTTCATCAGGCATATCGCCAGCTCTCATATTTACTTGCGTTGCTGGAATTATCAATTTTGGCATACTTAAAGTTGCATCTCTAGCTTCTCTAATCTCAACATACTCATCTTCAGTCATTCCATCTTTTACGTGAATATTATTTTTTCTTTGCTCAGAAATAGTTGTTTCCCAAGATATATCTCTGCCTCCAGGGCCATAGTCATGGCATATAAACAATCTAGTATCACCAGGTAAATTTAAAACTTTTTTAATCGACCTAAATAATGTTCTGGCATCACCTCCAGGGAAATCAGCTCTTGCCGTTCCTCCGTCAGGCATGAAAAGAGTGTCTCCAGTAAAAGCAGCGTCTTCTATAACATGCACCATACAGGCTGGTGTATGACCTGGAGTATACATAGTTCTGGCCTTTAATTTTCCAATTGTATATGTGTCATTGTCTTTGAATAACCTATCAAATTGGCTTCCATCTCTTTCAAACTCAGTACCTGCATTAAATATTTTTCCGAAAGTATCTTGAACTAACATTATGCCTTCACCAATACCGATTTTTCCACCAATCTTTTCTTGAATATACGGTGCAGCTGAGAGATGATCTGCGTGAACATGCGTCTCAATTATCCACTCAATATTTAATTTAGAACTTTTGATATAATTAATAATTTCATCAGCATTTTTTGTAGAAGTTCTTCCAGATGCTAAATCAAAATCTAAAACAGAATCAATTACAGCACAGTTATTGGTTATTTTATCTGTTACAACATAACTAATCGTCCCTGTGGAACTATCGTGAAAAGCCTTTACTAATGGTGTATTCATATAAAAATCCTATTAATTAATTTTTATTAACAAATTAAGTTGATATAATTATATATTTATAAAAATTAAAAATATTTCAATTAAATCTTTATAACAACACTGATATTTTTTAAAATAAAAATAGAGATTTTATTGTTTATAGATTACATAAGAATTAGAAAATTAAGAGTTAAAAGTGCACGGAGACAAAAATGGTTAATATTGGTCATTACATAAATGGAAATTTGCATGAAGGAAAATCAGGTCAAAGTAAACCAGTATTTAACCCAGCTACAGGGAGTTCTGAAAAGAATGTAAGCTTGGCAAGTACTGAAGAAGTAAATCTTGCTATAGAAAATTCAAAATCTGCTTGGAAAGATTGGTCAAATCAACCACCTCTGAGAAGAGCACGAGTACTAGACAAGTTTAAATACATATTAGATCAAAGAAGAGAAGAACTTGCTAAGTGTATAAGTAGTGAACATGGTAAAACCCATGAAGATGCTTTGGGTGAAGTAACAAGGGGCCTCGAAGTAGTTGAATTTGCTGTGGGAGCGCCACATTTACTCAAAGGTGATTATACAGAAAATGTTGGAACTGAAGTTGATAGTTTTAACGTAAGGCAATCCTTAGGAGTGGTTGCAGGCATAACGCCATTTAATTTTCCGGGTATGGTGCCTATGTGGATGTTTCCAATCGCTCTAGTTTGTGGAAATTGTTTTATTTTAAAACCATCTGAAAGAGATCCATCACCCTCACTCTTAATCGCAAAATGGCTAACAGAAGCTGGTCTTCCTGATGGTGTTTTTAATGTTGTACAAGGAGATAAAGTTGCGGTTGACGCAATATTAAATCACCCAGATATAAAGGCTGTTAGTTTTGTAGGTTCAACACCTATTGCAAGATATATTTACACTACTGGAACATCAACTGGTAAAAGAGTACAAGCACTGGGTGGCGCAAAAAATCATATGGTAATAATGCCGGATGCAGATTTAGATATGGCAACCAATGCTCTAATGGGAGCGGCTTTTGGGTCTGCTGGTGAAAGATGCATGGCAATTTCTGTAGCTGTTCCGGTAACAGATAAGGTTGCTGATGCTCTTGTAAAGAAACTTGTTCCTAAAATCGAAGCTCTTAAAATAGGACCATCAGTTGATCCTAGTGCAGAAATGGGGCCCCTAATAACAGAAGAACACCTTAATAAAGTCACTGGTTTTATTGACGAAGGAATAAAAGAAGGAGCGACGCTTGTAGTTGATGGAAGAAATACTAAGCCATCTATGCAAGGTTATGAAAATGGTTATTTTATCGGTGGATCTCTTTTTGACAATGTAAAAAAAGATATGTCCATTTATAAGAATGAAATTTTTGGTCCTGTTTTATCAGTTGTCAGAGCTCCTGACTATAATTCCGCTGTTGATTTAATTCATGGTCATGAATACGCAAATGGTGTTGCAGTTTTTACTCGTGATGGTGATGTTGCAAGAGGTTTCTCAAATGAAATTGAAGTAGGAATGGTTGGCATAAATGTTCCAATCCCAGTTCCAATGGCCTTTCATAGTTTTGGTGGTTGGAAGTCTTCACTTTTTGGAGATCACCATATGCATGGAATGGAGGGAATTCGTTTCTACACAAGACTAAAAACCACAACTGTGAGATGGCCAAGCGGGCAAAGAGCAGACCCACAATTTACAATGCCAACTTTAGGATAAGTTATTTAAACTCAGGTGCGCCAACATACTTAGGATCAAATGGAGTTCGTGAAAAAATTTCATTAATCAACGGTCTGAAGTAATCTATTGTTTTTGTAGGATAATCAGGGTCAAATGACATTTGATCCCAATCTCTACAAAACCTATCACATGAAGAAAACCACTTATGATCACGGTATTTTTCCCTTAAAGACTTATTAATGCCTATATCTTCACCTTGATAATCTTCAGGGCCAAAATAAAACATTTGAAATAACCCATGCATAGCTATTATCCAAGTAACTTCCTCTCTAACGTAAGGTCTAATGATAGTTGAAGCTAATTGTGAATGATTAGCTGGTGCTAAGTCATCACCAAGGTCATGAATCAAAGCACCTATAATTAATTCCTTATCTGCACCATCATTTTCTGCTCTTGTAGCAGATTGTAAAGAATGTTCTAACCGAGTAATTCTATACCCTGAAAGAGTATTATCTAAATTTTTCAATGCTCCAACAATTCTTTCAGGCAAACTTTTTGTAAACTCAACCTCACCTTTGTGAAGAAATTCGTATTCTTCGGCTGTTCCTTCATCCATTCTAGTAAAATTTACTTTTTCCATTAAAAGCCTCCAAAATTATATCTATTTTAAATTATACAAATTCACCACTATATCAAAATAAAAATTTTTTAATAAATTTAATACTTTTACCTTTGCAAATTTTTTAAAATGTACAATATAAAAATTATAGAAATAATAAGGTATATTACATGTCAAATGATCAGTCCAAACCAGAATTAAAAGATGAAAATAATAAATTACCATCCCACGCAAGAGTAGTAGTCATTGGAGGTGGCGTTGTAGGTTGTTCAATATTATATCATCTAACTTTACTTGGTTGGAAAGATGTTGTTTTACTTGAAAAAAATGAGCTCACATCTGGATCTACATGGCATGCTGCAGGAAATTGTCCAAATTTTGTTGGCTCTTGGACCATGATGAAAATGCAATCCTATTCTACTGAACTTTATAGAAAATTAGGAGACTTAGTAGACTATCCAATTAATTACCATGTTACAGGCGCTATCAGGCTAGCGCATTCAAGACAGAGAATGGAAGAATTCAAACATGTTTGCGCAATGGGAAAGCAAATGGGAATAGAATTTGAGATGCTTTCAAATAGTCAAATTAAAGAATTACACCCATTTATAGAAACACATGATCTAGAAGGTGGACAGTGGGATCCACTTGATGGTGATATTGATCCTGCACAATTAACTCAAGCTTTAGCAAGAGGTGCAAAAAATAATGGAGGTAAAGTTGTAAGATTTTGCCCCGCTACAAATGCAGAGAGAAAAAATGATGAATGGGTAATCAGTACGCCTAATGGACAAATAAATTGTGAGTATGTTGTCAATGCTGCGGGTTATAGAGCTGCTGAAGTTGGATTAATGTTTGGAAGAAATGTTCCTTGTGTTTCTCTTGCTCATCAATACCTCATAACAGAGCCTATTCCTGAATTGGAAGCTTTAAAAAATAAAGTCCCACTAATAAGGGACCCTGACTCCTCATACTATTTAAGACAAGAAAAAGATGGTCTTTTGTTGGGACCTTATGAGAAAAACTGTAAGGCTCATTGGACAACAAAAGATGACCCTATGCCGGAAGATTTTTCTTTTCAATTGTATAACGATGATTTGGAAAGACTTGAATGGTACATTGAAGATGCCTGTAAAAGAGTGCCTTTATTAGGAAGTGTTGGCATTACCAGAGTAGTCAATGGACCCATTCCTTATGCACCTGACGGACTTCCATTAATAGGCCAAATGCCAGGGGTTAAAAATGCTTTTGAAGCATGTGTATTTACATTTGGCATAGTTCAAGGTGGAGGAGCTGGAAAACTACTGGCTGANATAATAGTTGAAGGAGAGTCAGAAACTGATTCATGGGCAGTTGATCCAAGAAGNTATACTAATCATGTTGATCAGGAATATACAAAAGCAAAAGCAATAGAAACTTATAGNCATGAATACGCAATGCATTTTCCACAAATCCAATGGCCNGCTGGAAGACCTGCAAAAATNTCGCCTATTTATAATCAACTTCTAAAAGCTGGCGCCGTAATGGGTTCNTANGGTGGTTGGGAGAGGGCTGATTGGTATNCTAATGATGAAAATTTGAAAAAACCAGCAATATCATATGACAGNCAGCATTGGTTTGATAGTGTTGCAAAAGAATGCAAAAATGTATCAANNANTTGCGGTNTTATTGATTTAACAGGATTTTCAAGATTTGAAGTTTCTGGAGAAGGAACAGCGAACTGGATTGAGACACTNATAACAGGTAATCTTCCTAAAATTGGAAAAGTTGGTTTAATTTATTTTTCTTCGCCACATGGCAAAGTTCTTACAGAAATGACTGCAACNAGAATTAGTGAAAATGAAATATGGTTGCTGACAGGTGCCGGAGCTTATTGGCATGACAGAGANTGGCTAGATTTTAACCTNCCTGAAAATAGCAATATTAAAATTACAGATACTACACATGATATTGGAACACTCTTATTNACAGGACCTAAATCTGATTTGCTATTGGCAAATTTAACNGATGAAAAAATTGATAAATCTCATTTTCCATGGTTGTCCCATAAAAAAATCAATTTATGTGGAGAAAGCTGTAGAGTACTTAAAGTTTCATATGCTGGAGAAAAGGGCTTCGAAATACATGTTAAGAATGAGAGCATGCCAAAAATCTATAATGAGATAAATAAGGTTGGTGAGCAATATGATCTGATACACTTTGGAATGTTGGCACTTGATTCAATGCGATTAGAGAAAAATTATCGTTCATGGAAAAGTGACTTAACGTCAGATTACTCTATGCTTCAAAGTGGATTAGATAGATGGGTAAACTTCAAAAAAGAAATATTTATAGGAAAAGATGCACTTTTAAAAGAATCCAAAATAGGTGTCACCAAAAAATTTGTAACATTAGTAGTTGAAGACCCAGAAGATAGTGAACCTTTTGGTGAGCCAGTTTATCTATCACCAGTTTTTGCCGGTGATAATTATCTTGGACCTGTTGTTTCATCTGGCTACGGACATAGAGTAAAAAAATCTATCTCAATGGCAATACTAGATGATAGAAATCTTAATGGATTAAATGATCAAATTCATATAAATGTTCTAGGCAGAAAAAGAAAAGCCCATATTGTTAAAGAAGCTTTATATGATCCAGAAAATAATAGATTAAGGAGTTAACTTTGAGCATTCCTAAAGAAGCTGATGTAGTTATCATAGGCGGAGGTGTCATAGGATGTTCAGTTGCCTATCACCTTGGTAAACTTGGATGGAAAAATATTGTTTTAATCGAAAGAAAAAAACTTACTTGCGGAACAACATGGCACGCTGCGGGTCTCATTGCTCAATTGAGAGCAACCCAAAATATGACTAGACTGGCTAAATACAGCCAGGAACTTTATTGGGATTTGGAGAAAGAAACAGGCGTTTTTACTGGTTTTAAAAGAAATGGGTCAATGACAGTTGCACTTACCGAAGAAAGATTGGAAGAGCTTAAAAGACAGGCTGATATGGCTCGAGCATATGATGTGGGAATTGAAAATATTGATAAAGAGGAGATAAAAAAAAGATACCCGCATCTTAACACAGAGGATGTACTTGGTGGGGTTTGGCTTCCAAAAGATGGTCAGGCAGATCCAGTAAATATAACACTTGCCCTAGCAAAGGGAGCTAAGAATTTTGGTGTTAAAATAATTGAAGACTTAAAGGTTGAAGACATTGAGACTGATAATAATAGAATCATTGGTGTCAAAACTCAAAAGGGATTTATTAAATCAAAATTTGTTGTAAATGCTGGTGGTATGTGGGGCAAAGAAATTGGAAAGATGGCTGGTGCATCCGTTCCACTTCACGCATGTGAACATTTCTATATTGTTACAGAGCCAATTGAAGGTCTTCAGGCAGAGTTGCCTGTTTTACGTGTCCCTGATGAATGCGCTTACTATAAAGAAGATGCAGGAAAAATTTTACTTGGCGCTTTTGAACCAAATTCAAAACCTTGGGGTGGTGATGGTATACCAGATGATTTCGAGTTTGACAGTTTACCTGAAGACTTTGATCATTTTGAACCTATACTTGAGAGAGCTATTAATCGATTCCCTTTTTTAGGAAAGGCTGGCATTAAAACATTTTTTAATGGCCCAGAAAGTTTTACTGTTGACAATAGATACCTATTGGGGGAAACCCCCGAAGTAAAAAACTTTTTTGTTGCAGCTGGCTTTAACTCTGTTGGCATTCAGTCTGCAGGTGGCGCTGGAAAAGTTTTAGCTGATTGGATAAGTAACGGCAGACCAAATATTGATCTTTGGGAAGTAGATATAAGACGTATGATGCCTTTCCAAAAAAATAAAAAATATCTTTCAAGTCGTGTATCTGAAACATTGGGTTTACTGTACGCCGACCATTTTCCCTACAGACAATTTGAAACAGGAAGGAATATTAAAAGAAGTCCTGTACACTCATATTTAAAGAATTATGGAGCATGTTTTGGAGAAACATCAGGGTGGGAAAGACCTAACTGGTTTCTTAATGAAAAACAACTAGAAGACAATGTTAAACCTGAATATGAGTATAGTTGGAAGAGACAAAATTGGTTTAAAAATAGTGCTGAAGAGCATATAGCTGTCAGGAATTCTGTAGGGTTATTTGATTTATCAAGCTTTGGTAAAATTAGAATATTAGGCAAAGATGCTGAAGATTTTCTTCAAAAGATTTGTGGAAACAACGTAGCAGTAGCACCTGGCAAAATTGTTTATACACAATTTTTAAACAGCGATGGTGGCATTGAGTCTGACGTAACTATTACAAGAATATCATTAGAGGAATTTTTGATTGTAACCCCAGCTGCAACCATTCAAAAAGATCTAAATTGGATTAAAGGTCATATCCCTGATAAAGCACATTGTTTTGCATATGACACCACTTCATCAGAAGCAGTTTTATCAATAATGGGACCAGATTCCCGCAAATTTCTTCAACCTTTGATTTTAGAGTCTTTAACAAATGAGGATTTTCCTTTTGGTCATGCAAGAGAAGTAGAAATCGGTATGGCAATAGCAAGAGCTCACAGAATAAGTTACGTTGGTGAACTTGGATGGGAAATATATATATCATCAGATATGGCTGCACATGTTTTTGAAGAAATCATGAAAAGAAACTCTGAAATACCAATTAAACTATGCGGCCTTCATAGTTTAGATAGTTGTAGAATTGAAAAAGCTTATAGACATTACGGTCATGATATCTCTTCAGAAGATAATATAATTGAAGCCGGTCTTGGATTTGCAGTTAAAACCCATAAATCAAAAGGTAAGTTTGGTGATTTTATAGGTAAAAGTGCAGTTGAGATTAAAAAACAAGAAGGCGTTGAAAGAAGAATGATGCAATTTGTTTTAAAAGACACTCAACCTTTGCTGTTTCATAATGAACCAATTATCAAAGATGATAAAATAGTGGGACATCTCACAAGTGGAAATTTTGGACATCACCTTGGATCATCCGTTGGTATGGGTTATGTTGAGTGTAGTGAAAAAGGTGAAAGTGCTGAAAACCAGTTAAAAGGAAATTATATGATTGATGTTGCAGGAAAAAGATATCAAGCTTCTCCATTTCTTAAGCCTGCCTATGATCCTATAAATAATAATATCAAAATTTAAAATGCATTAGAGGTGTAGTTGTTATGGATGATATTCAACTTAAGAGGAATAGAAGATCAGGCGGCAGATCAGCAAGAAGAGAAAAAAGAGCCGCTCCTCTACCAGATAACATAAAACCCATTTCTCCTGGAATGGTAGGCGGGACATATAAACCATTATCACTAAAAGACATATCTGCAATTGAACAGACAATTTTTCAACTACTCGATGAAGTAGGGCTCTCACAAGCACCTGATACAGGGGTGAAAAAAATGCAAAATTATGGTGCTGTATTAGGGGAAGATAATAGATTAAGGTTTCCAAAAGGCATTGTAAAAAAGGCACTTAAAGATACAAGGAAAAACATTACACTTTATGGCCAAGACCAAAAACATGATATTCATTTGAAGAAAAACCATGTTCATTATGGCACAGCTGGTGCTGCGGTTAATGTTGTTGATTCTTTTAAAAAGACCTATAGACCATCTGAGGCACAAGATATATATAATGCTGCTTGCATCGCTGAAAAACTAGATAATATTCATTTTTTTCAACGTCCAATGGTTGCAACCAATATTGAGGACCCTCAGGAAATGGATTTAAACACACTTTATGCTTGTGTATCAGGCACACAAAAGCATATTGGTATAAGCTTTACCGAGGCTGATTTTATTAAGCCAGCTTGTGAGATGCTTCATATGATTTCTGGTGGTGAAGAACAATGGAGAGCCAGACCATTTATATCAAATTCGAATGCCTTTGTAGTTCCGCCAATGAGATTTGCAACTGAAAGCTGCTTAGTAATGGAAGAATGCATTGAAGCTGGAATTCCAGTATTACTTTTATCTGCTGGACAAGCAGGTGCCACCGCGCCAGCTTCTATTGCAGGAACTATTGCACAAGCTACTGCTGAGGTGCTTGCAGGACTTGTATATGTAAATTCTATTAAACCTGGACATCCATGTATAGCTGGAACTTGGCCATTTGTTTCTGACTTAAGAACTGGAGCAATGTCTGGCGGTTCTGGTGAACAAGGACTATTATCTGCTGCATGTGCTCAAATGCTTGCTCATTTTGATTTAGTGTCTGGAGCAGCTGCAGGGATGTGCGATTCTAAATTACCTGATGCTCAATCAGGCTATGAAAAAGGCTCGACAGCAGTAATGGCAGGATTAGCTGGACTCAATCTTGTTTACGAATCTGCCGGAATGCATGCATCATTATTAGGATTTAGCTTGGAAAGCATGGTAATAGACAATGATATGCTTGGCCAGTGTTTAAGATGTGTAAGAGGAATAGAAGTTAACAATGAAACTCTTTCATTTAATGCTATAAAAGAAGTTTGTCTTGATGGACCAGGGCACTATTTAGGCCATGATAGAACTTTAGCAGTAATGGAGTCTGAATATGTTTACCCAGATATTTCAGATCGCTCTAGCCCAAAAGAATGGAAGGAAAACGATAACCCTGAAATAATTGATACCGCCCATAAAGAAGTAAAAAATATTTTGGAAAATCACAAACCTAATCATCTAAGTAAAGAAATTGATGAAGAAATTAGAAAAAAATTTAAAATTTATTTCAAAAATTAGTTTTTTTATTATTAAATGTATACATAAAGTTTACATAAAAAATAACTGATATTTATTCAAATGGAAAATAAAACCAAACGCGGCAGGCCAAAAAAAGATTCCGTTATGGAAACTATTGCTGTTAGATTGCCTTACGATACTATCCTAGAAATTGATAACTACGTGAATCAAGTTAAAAAGAAATTTCATGGCATGAACGTCACACGTGCTGATGCAATTAGGCAACTAATTAATAATGGCCTTAATCTAAAAGCTGATGAAAATGATACATCTGATATAGAAGAAGAAAAAAGAAGATTTTGGGATTAATTTTTTTCTTTTAATTTTTTTATTTTTATGGTTTTATAGGAAGGTCAATTAATTTTGGTGGGAGAGACTAGGTAATTTTACTTAGCGCCGAAGGAGTAATCGCCTCGAAACCTCTCAGGCAAATGGACCGCTAGAATTTGACACTCTGGAAAGTGGCTTAAGCCCACCCAAGGTGAACGTTAGATCAAATGATCTAATTAATCTCTCAGGTACCAAGACAGAGGAGGCATTCAGTAAAGTAAGTGCTGAATGTAATTGTTTTGGGAAGAGTATGATTGATAAAAGTATTAAATTTTCACCTTTAGAAGAATTTCATAAAGAAAACAGTGCAAAGCTTGTTGAATTTGCTGGTTGGTCAATGCCCATTCAATACACCTCTGGCATAATAAATGAGCATATTTCAACTAGAGAGTCATGTGGACTATTTGACATTTCTCATATGGGCCAAATATTTGTTTCAGGAAATGACAGTAAAGACCTTCTTGAAAAATTAACGCCTTCAGATATAGAGAAAATCAAACCGGGAAAAGTTAAGTATAGTTTTTTACTGAATAAGGAAGGCGGAATAATTGACGATTTGATGATTACTAATGAAGGTGAAGGTTACTATTTGGTTGTCAACGCGAGCCGAATTAATGAGGGTCTCAGCGAAATAAAAAAAACCTCACAGGCTTTTTCTAATATTAGTATCAATTATTTAAATAAAAATGGAATGATAGCATTACAAGGACCCAATGCTAAGGATATAGTGTTTGAGCATTTTGGAGAAATTAGCCAAAAAATGTATTTTATGGATTTCTCAAAAGTAAATTATGATGGGAATGAAGTTAGGATTTCAAGATTGGGTTATACAGGTGAAGATGGTTTTGAAATTTCGTCTGATAGCAAAACAATCTTAAAAATTACTAAAAAAATTTCTAAAGATAAAAGAGTTACTTTATGTGGCTTAGGCTCAAGAGATACTCTCAGACTTGAGGCAGGTTTGCCATTATATGGGAATGAATTAAATGAGAACACTACCCCTATTCAAGCGGACTTAAGTTTTGCAATTTCTCAATCCAGAATTATCAAGAAAAATTTTAGAGGGGCACAAAGAATAATGAATGAAATTGAGAATGGAAGTGAATTAATTAGAGTGGGTTTAAAACCAGAAGGCCGTCGTCCCGTAAGAAAAGGAACTCCAATAATGAAAAACGGTGAGCATATTGGCGAAATAAGTAGCGGTGGCTATGGCCCTACAATTAAATCACCTATAGCTATGGGAATAATCAAAAGTGAATTTCTAAATCCTAATGAAAATCTTCAAGCTAAACTGGGAGATAATCTAATATCAATGGAAATTATCCAACTACCATTTGTTAAGCACAATTATTTTAAGAAAGGAAAAATTTAATGAAAAAATTTGCAAAAACCCATGAATGGATAAATGTCGAAAATGGTGAAGTTGGCATTACAGAAAATGCAATTGAACTTTTAGGTGATATCGTTTTTTTAGAATTGCCTGAAGTTGGAAAAGAAATTTCAAAAGAAAGTCCTATAGCAGTTGTTGAATCTGTGAAAGCTGCAAGTGATATATATGCTCCAGTATCTGGAAAAATAATAGAAAAAAATGAAGATTTAGAAAATTCTCCAGAAGGCTTAAATGAACATCCTAATTCATGGCTTTTTAAAATAGAGGTATCTAACAAGGAAGAATTAGATCAGCTTTTAAACGAAGATCAATATAAAGAAGAAATAACAGAGTAACGAGGATTTGGATATGAGTGAAATTAAAGAAATGTTTTCAAATAGACATATTGGTTTAACAGAAAATGATAAAAACTACCTTTTAAAAAAGGTTGGTTATAATACTATGGATGATTTTATAGGTGATCTTGTCCCAAATAATATTAAAAGACAATCACCCATGGAAATAAATAGTGAACTCTCAGAAAAAGAATTATTGAATAAAATTAAAGGTTACGCGTCATTGAATGTAAATAATGTTTCTATGATTGGCCAAGGTTTCTATGGCACACATGTACCCTCAGTTATCTTAAGAAATGTATTAGAAAATCCTTCTTGGTATACTGCATATACTCCATACCAACCCGAGATAAGTCAGGGAAGACTTGAAGCTCTTTTAAATTTCCAGACTATGGTCTCTGAAATTACTGCTCTTCCAATTGCAAATGCTTCTATGCTTGATGAGTCAACTGCAGCTGCTGAAGCTATGACAATGTCTTTCAAATTAAACAGTAAAAAAAATAAAGTGATTTTAGATAAATATCTTCATCCTCAAACAATAAACGTTATCAAAACAAGAGCCGAACCACTTGGAATAGAATTAATCATTTCAGAAGAACCCGAAAATGAAGACCTAACAGATTGTTCATCTGTAATTTTTCAATACCCAAATACTGAAGGAAAAATTAAAGATTTTAAGAACGAGATTAAAAAAATACAAGAAGCTGGAACTATGGTGATACTTGTGGCTGATCTGCTTTCTCTATCTTTAATAAAATCCCCTGGTGAATTAGGCGCAGATATTGCGGTAGGAACAACACAAAGATTTGGGGTCCCAATGGGTTTTGGTGGACCACATGCTGCATATTTTGCCACACAAGAAAAGTTTAGTAGAAAAATGCCTGGAAGATTAGTTGGAGTTTCTCAAGACAAGACAGGATTAAAGGCATATAGGCTAGCCCTTCAAACACGTGAACAACATATAAGAAGGGAAAAAGCAACTTCAAATATATGTACTGCGCAAGCTTTATTGGCCATTATGGCCGGTCTTTATGGGATATGGCATGGACCAGATGGCCTTAAAAAAATTGCTAGTAGAATAAATAAATATGCTTCTCACTTTGCAAGCTTAGCAAATCAGTCTGGATTTGTGGTGAGACACGAAAATTTCTTCGATACAATAGTATTGGAAACTGGCAATAAAACCGAAGATTATATTTTAAGTGCTTTAAAAGAAGGAATTAATGTTAGAAAATTGGATAATGCAATTTCACTTAGTTTTGATGAGCTTACAGATGATCAGACTATAGAAAAATTAAAAAACATATTTAAAATCGAAAGCATTTCTAAACCTGTAGAAAGTTTTGAGATTAAAAATTCTCAAAAAAGGAATACACCTTTATTAGAGCATAGTATTTTTTCATCAATTACCTCTGAGACAGAAATGCTGAGATATATCCGTCATCTTTCAGATAGAGACCTTGCTCTGGACAGAACTATGATACCACTGGGATCTTGTACTATGAAATTAAATGCTGCTACTGAAATGATACCAGTTACTTGGCCAGAGTTTTCTAACATTCACCCTTTTGCTCCAGAAGATCAAACTCTAGGCTATAGAAAATTGATTGATGAACTTGAACATTGGCTGTGCACACTTACTGGCTACGATGGCATTTCACTTCAACCAAATGCTGGATCACAAGGTGAATTTGCTGGCCTTATGGCCATAAGACAATTTCATAAGGCTAACGGTGAACAAAACAGAGATATATGCTTAATACCATCTTCAGCTCACGGAACCAATCCTGCTTCCGCTATTATGGCTGGAATGAAAGTTGTTGTTGTCTCTTGTGATAAAAATGGTGATATCGATATTGATGACCTTAATAAAAAGGCAAAAGAAAACAGTGCTAATCTTGCAGCCATGATGATCACTTACCCTTCTACGCATGGAGTTTTTGAGAAAGAAATAAAAACAGCATGTGAGATAATTCATGATAATGGGGGGCAAGTCTATGTAGACGGAGCGAACTTAAATGCACTAATAGGCCTTGTATCACTTACTGAGATTGGGGCAGATGTTAGTCACCTTAACCTTCATAAAACTTTTTGCATTCCACACGGTGGAGGGGGGCCTGGAATAGGACCTGTTGCAGTTAAAAAACACTTAATTCCGTTTTTACCAAATAATACTTTAAGTGGTAATAATGCTATTTCAGCAACTACTTTTGGTAGTGCTGGGATTTTACCTATCTCTTGGTCATATATTGCAATGATGGGTGAACATGGATTAAGAGAAGCTACTAAAACAGCTGTGCTTTCAGCAAATTATGTAGCAAAGAGGCTGAGTGCTTATTACCCTATTCTCTTTTCTGATGACAAGGGCTTGGTGGCTCATGAATGTATTCTTGATATTAATCAAATTACATCTGAAACCAATATTTCTAATGAAGACATAGCTAAAAGATTAATAGATTATGGTTTCCATGCTCCTACTATGTCATGGCCCGTTCCTAATACTCTTATGGTTGAACCAACAGAGTCAGAACCAATTTCAGAACTTGATAGATTTTGTAATGCTATGATTTCAATATCAAAAGAAATAGAAGAAGTTAAAAATGGGAATTGGTCAAAAGAGGATAATCCTCTAAAAAACTCACCTCACACTGTTGAAACTCTTACTCAGGAAAATTGGAACCATCCTTACTCTAGACAAATAGCCTTAGCAAACTTATCTGAAAAAACTAACAAATACTTTCCTCCAGTGGGACGAATAGATAACGTCTATGGGGATCGCAATTTAGTGTGTAGTTGTCCACCTATGGAAGCATATGAACTTGAAAAAACTTAATTCTGAGAGGGTCATTTAAATCAAGATAAGTTTATGAGGCAGAAAATATGTTCTGAATTTTCTGATATTTAAAATATTAAATAATTTAAATATTATAAATGTTTTAATTGAATAGAAGATTTAAAAGTTTAAATGACTTGTTGATTAACCTTTAGTAAACGGTATTTACCTCCTCGATGTTCATGACCCTGTTTATAAGCCGCTTCTATTAAAGTAAAACTCAGATGTGAGATTTCTATCCCAATTGATTTATCAGGATCTATTTCCAATATATGCGACAAAATTGCTCTAATCGTTCCAGAATGGGTAACCAAAACAACTGAATTTTTATTATCAAAATTAAAATTATCTATAAAATTAGCAACACGTTTGCACTGATCTAAATAACTATCTCCATTTGGAGGGCAGGTTTCTGGACATATAAATGAGAAATTATGATGGCTTTTATGATGTTTTAATTCTTCCCAAACATCTGATATTTTTTTTCCTGACCAATCACCAAAATTCTGCTCAACTAAGTCTCTTTCTTTAATTATATCTTCAAAATAAACAAATTTTGATAATGCTTTTGCAGTCTGAATTGTTCTTTTTAACGGGCTTACATAGCAATAACTAGATTTAGGAATGTAATACGCAAGTTTTTTTATGTGATCTAAGTTTATTACAGCATTTGGATTGTTCTTAGGTATATAACCATTTACTTTTTCAACTGGTGCATGTCTAACTAATATTAATTTTTTATTTTTGTTCAAATTACACCACTAAAATAAATTACTAAACCTAATAAAAATGCTAGTTCGGATAGGAATGCAGTTGCACCTAAAACATCGCCAGTAATACCACCTAACTTTTGTTTAGACATTCTTCCTATAAAAAAAACAATTATTACTATCAAAATAGTTCCCAATAAAAAAGCAAATAAAGGTAAATAAGAAAACACTGGGACAAACCAAATTAAACTTGCAAATAGTATTTTTTTTGGAGATACAGCCTCTATAATGCTTCCAGTTTTTGCTAAACTCGAAGTTTGATATAAATTCCTCATGAAAATGATAGCTAATTTGCCAGAAGCAAAGCCAATACTTAATATAATTAATAAAGAATATCCCAAATCAACTAAACAAACTAATAAACCAAGACGAATCAAAAGACCCAAAATTAATGCAGCTGTTCCATAAGTTCCCAGACGACTATCGTGCATAATCTCATTTATCTTTTTAGGTGATCCACCAGCTCCAAACCCATCAGCCATATCAGCTAACCCATCTTCATGGAAAGCCCCAGTTATAAGAACACTAATAGCTATTGCTATTGAACATGATAAAAAAGAAGATACGTTTATTGATATTAAAAACTCTCCAAAAATACCTGACAGAACACCAATCAAAAACCCTACTAAAGGAAAAGACCAGGCAGCTCTTGTTAAATCAGGTGCTGTATTTGAAAAATAAGACCAATTTATTGGTATCCTTGTAAAAAACATAATAGAAGCAAATACATCTACTAAATACTTATTTTGATAAAAAGTTTTCACGAATGATTTCTGTTAGTTACACTGGCTTCTGAAAATGTTGACATACCATTATGAGCTGCAAGTGCAGATTTTAATATAAGAGATGCTACTGCAGCCCCGCTACCCTCTCCAAGTCTTAAATTTAAATCTAAAATTGGTTCTTTATTTAGATACGATAATATTTTTAAATGACCAGGTTCTGTTGATAAATGTGAAATTAAACAATGGTCTAACATATTTTGATCAAATAGAATTAAAGAAGAGGCTGCAGCCGTGCAAATAAACCCATCCAATAGTACGGGAACAGATTTTAATCTCGCAGAAATTACTGACCCTACAATTGCCGCCATTTCCCTACCACCAAAACATGAGAGTATTTTCAAGGTGCTTTTGAATTTTGTACCATGAAGCTTGAGAGCACTTTTAATTACAGATATTTTGTTTGCTAATTGTATTTCATTCAATCCAGTTCCGATACCTGTCATGCTCTCAACCGTTTCATTAAAGAGAGCACATGACAAAGCTGAAGCAGATGTAGTGTTAGAAATGCCCATTTCACCTAAAACAAGCAAGTCACAGTTTGAAGGAACACTGTCAAAGCCAATTTGCATTGCAGAAATTACATCTTCTTTTTCCATTGCTAAATTCTCTGAAAAATCTCTTGTGGGCTTTTCTAACTCTAAAGGAGTTACTTTTAATTTCAGTTCAGCTAATTCACATAACTGGTTAATTGCTGCTCCACCTTCTTTGAAGTTTGCGACCATTTGTGCAGTAACCTCAGGGGGGAAAGCTGACACACCTTTATTAGCTATTCCATGATTTCCAGCAAATATCAAACAATGTGCATTTTTTATTGAAGGTTTAATTTTCCTTTGCCATCCGGCCATCCAAATAGCATATTCCTCTAATTTCCCCAAACTTCCAACGGGCTTTAATAGTTCATTTTGTAATTGTTTTGCTTTACTTGCCTTAAAATTATCAAACTTAGGTATCTTAGTAAGACTATTAAAAAATTTTTCAATGTCGTTAGTTTTATTCATTTTTATATTTATTAATTTTATTTAAATAGAGTAACTAATTACTTAATTTAAATTAATAATTTATGAAAACATAATGTATCAATTAAATTATTTATAATATGAAACTGATATATTTATGGTTTCTTATGAAAAAAAGCCGAAACATGAATTAGGTATTAAAAATGCTAATAACTTCTTTTGCTAAATCATCATCAGCAAGAGCAAAAGGTGGTCTACAAATTTTCCATTGCTCATCATTTTTTAGTGATGATGTTATGATTTTAAGACCACTTGAAAAACCAACTGAACCACATGCTTTTTGAAGTAAAGCTCTTTCATCACTTAGTTCATGTTGTAATTTCTCAACAATGTCTGAATTCGCTATAAAAGCTCTGTAAAGTTCGACACATTTTTGGGCTGTGATATTTCCTGTCGCTGTAATTGTACCTGCTCCACCAGCATTCAAAACTGGCAAAAAATAAGTTTCTGACCCAGCGTAAACATCAAAATTATCGAAATTTTTACACATAGAAATCATATTTTCCAAATCTCCACTGCTATCTTTAATGCCGGCTATATTTTCAGGATAATGTTTTAACAGTTTTTCTATNAAATTATGACTAATAGGNATTTGNGAAACAGCTGGAAAATGATAAATNTGAATTTTNAAATNTTTGTGNGCTACTCTCTGGATAATNTCAGAAAAATAAGCAAAAAGCCCATCATCTTTTGGGTTTTTATAATAAAATGGTGGCANAACTAAACAATCATAAACNCCTGCATCAACNGAATATTTTGTTAANTCTACTGCATCTGTTAATGAACATGCACCAGTTCCAATCATGACCTTATTTANAGGAAAGTTTTCGTTTTTCAAATTATCAATAAATACTTTTTTTTCATTAACACTTAAAGAATTCCCCTCACCTGTTGTGCCGAAAAAAACNACCCCATCTAACCCCTCGTTTAAAAGGTGCTTTCCGTGTTCTATTGTGAGTGTAGTATCAACACTAAGATCATTTTTGAAAGCTGTTAGAGAAGCTGCNAATGCCCCTTTAATTCTATTTTTTGAAGATGATGATGCCATTATAATTTTACCTTTGGTGTTAAATTTTTNATATTTGATTGTCAAAATATTTGTTAGTTGAAAAAAAAAAAATTTGGTTCATTATAAACTATAAATTTTATAATGGAATAATAGTTTCATGAAACTTGAATATATGACTGGATTTGGAAATGATTTCCAAACAGAAGCTCTGCCAGATGCCTTGCCAGTAGGCAGGAATTCACCTCAAAAATGTGCNTACGGTTTATATGCAGAGCAATTGAGTGGATCACCATTNACTGCTCCNAGAAGTATTAATGAACGCTCATGGTTATATAGAATAAGGCCTTCAGTAAAGCATACAGGCAAATATTCAAAAATTGATTATCCTTTTTGGAAGACAGCTCCGAATATAAATCACAATGACTTTCCAATTGGTCAATATCGTTGGGATCCATTTCCGATCCCTACAAAAAATACCAGCTTTTTAGATGGAGTGAGAACAATCTCTACTTCAGGAGATGTAAATACACATGNGGGTATGGGCGCATCTATTTATGCTTTTAATAAATCTATGGAAAANATAGTTTTTACAAATGCAGATGCTGAGATGTTATTTGTTCCAGAAAGTGATAGCATTCTATTATTTACTGAGATGGGTAAAATGCATGTCAACCCTGGTGAAATAGCTATTGTACCNAGAGGAATGATGGTAAAGGTATCTTGTGAAANACCATCTAGAGGCTACCTCTGCGAAAATTATGGTGCTAAATTTACTTTACCAGACAGGGGGCCAATAGGAGCTAATTGTCTTGCAAATCCAAGAGATTTTAAAACNCCAGTTGCTTGTTTTGAAAATACANATGAAAANCATACATCAGTTATAAAATGGTGTGGNTCTTTCTATAAAACTGAAATTAATCATAGTCCTTTAGATGTAGTGGCATGGCATGGAAATTACATTCCATATTGTTATAATTTAAGACATTTCTCACCAGTGGGGGCAATTAGCTTTGACCATCCTGACCCATCTATTTATACTGTTTTGACTGCTCCTACAGAAACTGCAGGAACGGCNAACGTAGATTTAGTAATTTTTCCAGAAAGATGGGCNGTTACGGAAAATACTTTCAGACCNCCTTGGTACCATAGNAANATTATGTCAGAATTTATGGGATTAATTTATGGTCAGTATGATGCAAAACCAGAAGGATTTGTTCCAGGTGGGATTAGCTTACATAANATGATGCTTCCTCATGGTCCTGATGCTGAAGCATTTGAAAAAGCCAGTAATGCAAAATTAGACCCTGTGAAAATAACAAATACCCTTGCATTTATGTTTGAAACAAAATATCCACAGCATCTAACTGAATTTGCCTCACAAGCCAGCCAACTTCAAGATGATTATATTGATTGCTGGAAGGATATAAGTAAAAACTTTGATGGTAAAAAATAAAATTTAATTTTTGATTATGAAACTTGCTTCTCTCAATGATGGNTCAAAAGATGGTCAACTTATAGTTGTATCNANGGACNTAAGTAAATTTGCTTATGCTTCTGATGTTTCTCAAACAATGCANAATGCAATGGATAATTGGGAAGATGTTTTTAATGAATTAACTAGTCTCTCTAATGATTTAAATAGAGGGAATTTGAAGAGCAAAAAATTTGAACCAAAAAATGTCCTTTCGCCATTACCTCGATCTTATCAATGGGCTGATGGGTCAGCTTATGTGAATCACGTGCACCTTGTAAGAAAAGCTAGAGGAGCAGATATGCCAGATAGTTTTTGGAATGATCCTTTAATGTATCAAGGTGGCTCAGATGACTTTATACCGCCACTTTCGCCTATTTACCTGCCTGATGAAAGCTGGGGGATAGATATGGAGGGTGAAATTGCNGTTATAACNGGTAAAGTNAATATGGGNACAAGTTCAAAAAAAGCATTAAGTTCTATTAGATTGTTAATGTTAGTCAATGATGTTTCACTTAGAAACTTAATTCCGAATGAATTATCTAAAGGGTTTGGATTTTTTCAATCAAAACCATCTACAGCATTTTCACCAGTTGCAGTTACACCTGATGAATTAGGTAATATTTGGAGAGACGGTAANGTACACCAAGTCTTAGAAGTAGATTTAAATGGAGAACCACTTGGAAGAGTTAATTCTGGTATAGATATGACATTTAGCTTTCCAGAATTAATTTCACATGCCTGTAAAAGTAGAAACCTNGGCGCTGGCACAATAATTGGATCAGGCACAGTATCGAATAGAGATCCAGATGGGGGACCTGGAAAATCAATAAAAGATGGTGGGTTAGGTTATTCTTGTATTGCTGAAATAAGAATGGTTGAAACAATNTTAAAAGGNAAACCANTGACCCCTTTTATGAAATTTGGAGATGAGACAAGAATTGATATGAAAGGGAAAGATGGCTTNTCAATCTTTGGCGAAATAAGGCAAACGGTAAAAANAATTAAAACTTAACTGTTTTCTAAACTTCCATAGTTAATTTTGTTAAGTACAAAAGAGCTTTTTTATAATCAGGATAAATATAGTTATAATTAAAATCCTCTGAAAGAATTTTACTTCTTACTGTTTTTGAAGATAAGAAAAATTCTCTTGCCATATCAGAAATTTTAGCCTTTTCATAATCAATAGGTATTGGATTGGTTAAGCCAAGTTCTTTTGTAACATAATNAATAGCATCAAATGTTGTGACATTTTTTTGGTCGGTNACATTAATTATCCTTTTAGGNGAATGATTTTNAATAGAAAATAAAATAATTTTAGCAAGATCTTCTACNTTTATTCTATTAGGGTAATGGTTCTTTTTTGTNGTTACCTCAAAATTCCCTTCTAAAAATTTAATCATTGGATGTCTGCCCAATCCGTAAATACCTCCTGATCTAAANATTTGAACATTTTGACAAGTTTGTAACCAAAGCTTCTCAATTTCGTATCTTATTTTCCCTCTTTTTGTATCAGGCTTGCATAATGAATCTTCAAAAACTAGACCTGAACCATANACAGAAGTTGAAGAGATNTAGCAACAANTATTCTTANAATTATTTAGATTTTCACTATATTNTGATAATACAGGATCAAATCCGCCTTTATCAGGTGGAACTGTTGAGATTANGATNGATTTTTGAATAAANNAATTTACAAGTTTTTGATTTTTAAAATCAATATANTCAATTTCTTGAACNANTTTCCTAGATGGATTTCTTGATACTATGACAACATTATATCCAGATAATTTTGCTTCTTTAGCNATAAAACTNGCAGAATAACCATTCCCAAATATTAATATATTTTTTTCTATATTTTCTATTTTTCTATTACCTTTTATAAAACAATTTTAATTTATACGATTTTAGATACTAAATGAAAAATTTAATATAAATCTACCTAAAAAATTATTACTTTAAAAAGTTACTGTTTGCCCTAAACTAATTAAATAAAAAAAATTTCAAAATAGAAATAATTTATTTGACAATTATTTATCACTTCACCAATAGTCTATTTATAAGGTTTTTAAAAATTTATTTTTGAAATTAAAATGGGAATCTGGTGAGATTTATTCAATGCCAGAACTGCCCCAGCAACTGTAAGTGGCTAGCCTGTTCAAAATACCACTGGATTAATTTAATCTGGGAAGGTTGAATAAGGTGTATATCCACAAGTCAGGAGACCTGCCTTATAAGTTCACCCACTTAATATGCTTGGGGCATGTTGGGGCGGCTTACCGCAGCGGTGATAAAAATCACGTCGCTGTGGAAATTTTCCACACGATTATAAATTTATTTTTTTGTGAAGGGAAAATTTATGAGCCATTTCAAAACTAAAATGAGATATGCATCATCTTTATTTATTTTAATTTTTTATACAAACCAATCTTTTGGGTATGATTTAGAAATACAAAATTTTATTAACTCATATGACAAAAGTAATGCTATAATTTTAGATCAAATTTCTATTTCGGCCAGCAAAGTACCAACTGAATTAAAAAAAACAGGATCTTCTGTAACGATTATTACAAAAGATGATATTGAAAATTCGAATGAACTTTTTTTAATTGATTATTTAAATAACATTGCAGGCATTTCTGTTGATCAAAATGGTCCTCCGGGTATGCTTTCAGGAATAAATATTAGAGGTAGCTCCGCCAGATATGCTAAAGTATTTGTTGATGGAATAGATATTACAAATACCTCTTCTACTCAAGCAGCCCCTTATCTAGAAAAATTCCTCTTAAATAATGTCGAAAGAATAGAAATATTGAAAGGAAATCAATCCTCTCTTTATGGAAGTCAAGCTATTGGAGGGGTCATAAATTTAACTACTAACAAGCCAAATAAAGACGGTTTTTCTAACAGCTTCTCTGCAGAATATGGAAGCTACTCCACAAGCAATCTAAACTATTCAATTAATAATCGTACAGAAAGCAATGATTTAACTTTAAATTTTGAGCGTTTTGAAACAGATGGGTTTTCGGCTACTGATAAAACTTCAGAAGATGATGGTTATCAAAACACAAATATCAATTTTAATACTAGACAATATATAAATGAAAATTTCTCGATTGATTTTGGAGGATTTAATCTTATTGAAAAGGGAGAGTTTGATGCATTTGGGCCATCTGATAGTTCAGAATATTTATTTAAAGAAAATGCAAATGGCGTTAAAATTGGTGGTAATCTAATATCAAGCTTTAACCATTCTCTTGATTATAGTTATTATAATTCAGATAGAGATAATTATGGTCCTAATTCGTGGGATAATTATAAAGCTAAAGGTAAAAGAAAATCTTATTTATACAAGACATCAAGAAAAATTACAGACAATTATAATTTCGTTGGGGGAATTGATATTACTCAAGACGAAGCTTTAATAAGCAGCTCAAATAAGTCTTCAGATTTAACAGGATTATTTGTTGAAAATATTTTTGATGTTAATGATGACCTTACTGTAACAATAGGTGCAAGACAAGATAGCCATTCAAAATTTGGTGATCATACGGTATACAGAAGTACTTTTGCTTTTAGAAATAATGGAACAACATATAGAGGTTCTTATGGAACCGGTTATAGAGCACCTTCACTCTATGAGTTATTCGCAGCAATTTATGGAAATGAGAATTTGAAACCTGAAACAAGTCAAAATATTGATATAGGTTTCTCAACTAATATTATGGCCACTAAAATGAGACTTTCTGGAAGTATTTTTAATAATACAATTGAAGATAGAATTGCGTTTTCAGGAGGTGGTTATAATCAGGTCACCACAAAAGAGGAAAGACAAGGCTTAGAAATCGACATAGATCATGAAATTTCAGATAGATATAATTCTAAGTTTTCGTTTGCAAATATTACAGATAGTGATGGTGATCATGTAAGAAAAATACCAAAAAATAAACTAACTTATACTTTAAATTCTAAAATTACCGACAAATTGAAAAATACGTCAACACTTACATACGTGACTGAATTGAAAGACACAGTAATGCTTCCAGATTACAATCTAATAAATACTAAATTCATTTATAATTTAAATAATGACTATAGTATGAGTTTTAGAATAGATAATTTATTAGATGAGCAATATCAGTTGGTAAATAAATATGCTACTCCTGATAGATCTTTTTACTTTGGAATTGACGGTGAATTTTAAAAATCTTTATAATTCAAAATGAAAACAAGAAGAAAAGCCTGTATCATATTTTGTTTTTTGGTTCAGGCTTTTTTTAATTCTAATTTATTTTCAACAGAATTACCTCATCCAACTTATTTAGAGTTTTTAAAGAAATTTCCTGATGGTTATCCAAAATTTATTGGATCTGGAAACCCAAAAAGCATTGGTGCTTTCAAAATGTATCTTCAAGAACTTGGATATATGACATTTGACTATGGGGGAAACTCAATTGGTTTTAAATTTTATGTTTCAGATTTGGATGAAAATAAAAGTCAGTCTCAATCAATTAAGGATCAATCTAATAGAGAACTTAATAGTGTTAACCAAAAATTTAATACATTTTCCGGTGCTTCTAAAAATATAAATACCTTAACGGATAACATTTTAGTAAAAAATAATATTTCATTGTGGATCCGAGAAATAAACTTACAAATACAAAATATAATCAAATATCCTAAAATAGCCAAAGATAGAAATCAATCTGGTCGCGTGTTGATAAGTATTTCTTTGTTGCCAAATGGGGAGCTTTTAGATGTTAATATTGAGGAAACATCAGGATTTAAAAGTTTGGATCAATCAACTGTAAAAGCTATTAACAAAATCGAAAAATTTTATCCAGCTCCATTTGAAGCAAAAAATAAGAACTTTACTTTTATTCTTCCTATAAAATTTTCATTAGATCAGTAATTAATTAAGCTTTTCTTAAATGCAATCCAAAAGAAGTATTTTTTAAGAACTCAATAGTCATTACAAACAAACCTGTATA
>NYVQ01000064.1 GCA_002684695.1 SAR116 cluster bacterium
ATGCCCTATATGAAAGTTGTAATTGATACAATGGTCGAAAAAGGCATTAGAGATGACTATATTATCTTAGTTGGTGGTGCACCACTAAATGAAGAGTTTGCTGATAGTGTTGGAGCTGATGCCTACTGTAGGGATGCTGCCGTTGCAGTTGAAACAGCGAAAAAACTTATCCATGAGAGCAAAGCATCGAATCAAGTTGCATAGATAAAATGTTTAATTTTTACCAGTAAGCATGTCACAAATAATTACTGTATATTGGAGAGATATACCTGCCCAAATTATTGCTGAAGAGGGTAGAGGAAGAAAAAGAAAACAAGTTAAACTTGAACTTGCAAAAAAATTCATTGTTGCTATTGATGCCGCCGCCATGAAAAGTGGTGCTGACGGATCAGATGACTATTTAAATGACTGGAGAAGATCTTTACCTGAAAAAATATCTGATAATTTGGATATTGAAGCAAACAAATTAAAAGAAGAAATTGAAGAAAAGTTTACCAATGAAATATTGAAAGAATTAATTTTAAATGGTGGTTATAAAAAAAAAAGGGATTAGTTGGACCTTAAGTAATAATTATGAACTAGTCGAAAATGAATATTAATTAGACGTTATTAGAACATTAAAATAATTTAACATCAGTATTTAATTTTAAAAATAGAATATTAAAATATGCTCACAGAAAACCCTGTAAATATAATCAAAAATGTTGCAAAAAATTGGTCAATAGAGATAACACCAAATGCAGCAAACAAAATTGATGACTTTTCCAAAATACTCAAAGAAAAAACTATTGTTAACGTTACATTTCTTCCTAATACAAATCTTTTAGAAACAATTGAAGTTAGTAGAAGACTATATGAAAGTGGGATGACCCCTGTGCCTCATATTTCTGCAAGAGCCATTCGAAATACAGATGAGCTTGATTATTTTGTTAAAAGCTTAACACAGAGCTGTGGTGTAAATGAAGTATTAGTAATTGCAGGAAGTTCTTCTTCACCAGCAGACAAGTTTAATGAAACTATGCAAATATTGAATTCAGGTATATTGGAAAAATATAATATTCAAAAAGTTGGTGTTGCAGGCCATCCAGAGGGGAGTCCTGACATAAGTGATGAATTGATAAATGAGTCTTTGAAAAGGAAGTATGAATGGTCTTTAAAGACAGGAATTCCAATATATATAGAAACACAATTTTTGTTTGAAGCAGAACCTGTTTTAGATTGGGAAAAGAATATTAGAGATCAAGGTATGAAAATACCAGTACGTATTGGTGTGCCGGGCCCAGCAACTATAAAAACTTTATTTCAATTTGCTAAATCCTCTGGTATTGGTCCCTCAATGAGAATGATAACTAAGCAAGCAAAAAATATTTCAAAGTTATTTATTGTCCAAGCCCCAGATAAATATATTTATGATCTTGCTTTCGGGGTATACAATGATAAGGAGTGTACTATTGAACACCTTCATTTCTATCCTTTTGGTGGCTTTAAAAAAACAGCTTTATGGGCTACTAANCTTGAAAAAGGTGAATTTTCTTTGAACGATAAAGGTGGCTTTAAAATCCATGAGAATTAAAATATATAAAATTAGATACTTAAGAGGTCATATATGTCGAAAACTATAGTTTCATCAGATAAAAAGGAAGTAATTATAGGTTTTGAACAACCATTTTGTATAATCGGTGAGAGAATAAATCCTACTGGGCGCAAACTTATGGCTGAAGAAATGAAAAAAGGGGATTACACAAGAGTGCTTTCTGATGCAGAGGCACAAGTCAATGCGGGAGCTCATATGTTGGATGTTAATGCTGGTATTCCTCTGGCAGATGAGCCAGCAATTTTGGCTAAGAGTATTCAGTTAGTTCAGGATATTGTTGATGTTCCTATTTCAATTGATAGCTCAATTGTTGAAGCCTTGGAAGCAGGTCTATCAGTTTATAAGGGNCGTCCATTAGTAAACTCCGTTACTGGAGAGGAAGAAAGATTGGAAGTTGTTCTTCCTTTAGTTAAAAAATATGATGCAGCAGTTGTTGCTATTTCAAATGATGAAACAGGAATATCAGAAGATCCAAATATTAGGTTTGAAGTTGCAAAAAAAATTGTAGAAAGAGCTGAAGATTACGGCATCAAAAGAGAGGACGTAGTTGTTGATCCTCTCGTAATGCCAGTGGGTGCAATTAATTCGGCTGGAATTGGAGTTTTCCAGTTAATTAAAAGACTAAGAGACGAACTAAAAGTTAATACAACATGTGGTGCATCTAATATTTCTTTTGGTTTGCCTAATAGACATGGATTAAATTCATCATTTTTGGCAATGGCAATGGGTGCTGGTATGACTTCAGCTATAATGAATCCCCTNCACAGTGAGGAGGTTACTGCCATAAAAGGTGCAGATGTTATGATGGGTGTTGATCCAGAATGTAGAAGATGGATCAAAACTTTTAGAGAACCATCTGTAGAAAAAGAAAATGGCAATAGTAGATCAAGACCGAGAAGACGAAGAAGATAGATTATTTTTTAAATGAAACTAAAACAAACTGAACACCTTAAAGATAGTAAAAAAAGTTTTAAGGTTTTCTTTGCGCCATCTGGAAAGCAAGCCTTAGTTGATGAAAATAAAACAGTTCTTGAGGTTGCCAGAAGCATTGGAGTAGATATTGATTCAGTTTGTGGTGGAAGAGCAATGTGCGGNCGGTGTCAAGTTGAAGTTTCAGAGGGTGAATTTGCAAAATTTGGTATATTAAGTAAACCTGAGAACTTGTCTGAAAGAAATGATACTGAAACAAGGTATGCAATAAAAAGAAAATTAAGTTCAACCAGAAGGTTATCATGCCAGGCAAAAATATTATCTGATGTAGTAATTGACGTTCCTCCGGAAAGTCAAGTTCATCGTCAAGTAGTAAGAAAAGCACTCGATGATAGAGAAGTAAGAATTGATCCAGTAGTTAATCTTTACTTTTTAGAAGTTAGAGAACCGGATATGCATGACCCATCTGGTGATTTTCAAAGATTAATAGAAGCACTTCAAAATCAATGGGGTTTTGATAACAAAAATGATATTACTGCTGACTTATCTGTTCATCAAAAATTACAAGACGTTCTTAGGAAAGGCCAATGGAAGATTACAATAGCTTTAAGGTCAGGTAATAGAGTTATAGGTATCTGGCCCGGTCTAAAGGAACAGGTGTTTGGGGCGGCTGTCGATCTAGGTTCAACTACTATTTCAGTTCATCTTGTAAATTTGCATACGGGAAGAACAATCTCTTCATCAGGGGGCATGAACCCTCAAATTAGATTTGGTGAAGATCTAATGAGCCGGGTTTCTTATATTATGATGAATCCTGGTGGTGAAAAAGATTTATCACAGGTTGTACAAAATGGTGTCGAAGAACTAATAAAAAGTGCAGCAGAATCCGCATCTTTAGATTTTAATGATATATTAGAAATTGCATTTGTGGGAAATCCTGTAATGCATCATTTATTATTAGGAATTAATCCGACAGAATTAGGAGGGGCTCCTTTTGCTCTGTCAACTGATAGCTCTTTTGAATGTTTAGCAAAAGAGGTTAATATTAATCTTAATTTAGGTACAAGGTTATATGGTTTACCTTGTATTGCGGGACATGTTGGCGCAGATGCAGCAGCAGCAACGCTCGCAGAAGAGCCTTACAAAAATGACTTTTATTCACTAATAATTGATGTTGGGACAAATGCTGAAATTATTCTTGGCAATAAAGAAAGGACTTTAGCAGCATCATCACCTACAGGCCCCGCTTTTGAAGGAGCTCAAATAACTTGTGGGCAAAGAGCTGCAACAGGGGCTATTGAGAGAGTTAGAATAGATAAATCAACACTAGAGCCAAAGTTTTGTGTTATTGGAAATGATGGATGGATAGATAACAATAGCTTGAAGAATGGACACTCTGAATTAGAAATAACTGGGATATGCGGATCAGGTATAATTGAAGTATTAGGCGAGATGTACTTATCAGGAATCCTAACAAGAGACGGAATCATAAATGGTGAGTTAAGTGAAAAGAGTAAACGTATAGAAAAAAATGGAAGAACGTATAGTTACAGATTATCTGAAAAAGTTTCAATAACTCAAAATGATGTTCGTGCTATCCAANTAGCTAAGGCAGCTTTACACGCTGGTTTTAAGTTATTAATGGATAAAATGGGTATAGATGAAGTCGAGAAAGTTATGCTTGCTGGAGCGTTTGGAAGTCACATTGATCCAAAATATGCTATGATACTTGGAATGGTTCCAGATTGTAATTTTTCATCAGTTTCGTCAGTGGGTAATTCAGCTGGTGCAGGAGCAAGACTAGCACTTTTGTCAATTGAAAAAAGGTCAGAAATAGAAAAGCTAGTTCAACAAGTCGAGAAAATTGAAACTGCGGTAGAGCCAAAATTTCAAGATCATTTTGTTGAAGCTATGGCTTTCCCTCATAAAACAAATCCATATTTAAAACTAGGTTCACAGGTTGACTTACCTTCAGTTACACAATCTNCTGATACATCTCAAAAAAATAGNGGAAGAAGAAGAAAAAGGTAAGGTTTATTTAGATATANTATACTCCTCCATCANCNCCTCTATNAAAACTTTATATTTAGAATTTNCNTTTGAGCTCAAAATTTTATTCCATATTTTAAATGCTATATCTTTTCGATTATTTTGAATAGCTGTCAGACCTGCCAAATAAAGTGCATCTTCTTGAGANGGGTTNACCTCTAANACCTCTTTTATTANTTCTCGTGNNTGTGATGTAACNATGCCAAATGCTTGTTGTGTAAGTTTTTTTGCAAGAGTTATTTTCAATTCTAAGTTCTCATTATCTAAAGANNAGAGCTTNTCTANTGCAAAAATTTCTGCTTTNAAATTCCCAGAATTATTNCCTAAAACAGCAAGTTTTAANTAAAANTCTAATTGTTCAGCCCTACTTTTGAANTTAATTTTNGAAAAATCTATTTCAACTAGTTTGNNTAAATTATCTGATNTGAAAAAATCTAAGTTAGAAGCNTCTCTGGGGTTANAAAAGGGNGATCCAGTAAATAAGTATATTGATACTANNANAACTGGAATTAAGAAATAAAGGTATTTTATTTTATTATGTACTTCTGAAAATTTATTTTTATCAAACAAAACCTTTANAATTGTAGTTAATCTATCTNTTGTTTTATAGGNANNTNTCTTTTCTTTTAAAGATTTATANATNGAGAAAAANTTTTTTTTATCTAAAAATATNGAATCCTCNTTTTTTTTATTTAATTTTTTATCNAAAGAAATTGAAATTAAATAAGTNATNAAAAAACTAAAAATCANTGANGTTATAATTAGTAACATGTTTAATTAATTAAGNTGAGTTATCTTCTTCTAAANGAATAATATATTATAGTAATNCCAATTATCATAAGCAATAANGGACTAANCCATAAAANATATGTTTCGTTGTATAAAGGTGGTTTCATTAGAATAAAGTTACCATATTTATTAACCAGAAATTCTGTTATNTCTGTATCTGTTTCCCCTTGAACAATTTTTTCTCTNATNATTTTTCTTAAATCTTTNGCCAAGTCTGAGTCACTGTCATCTATACTTTGATTTTGGCATACNAAGCACCTTATACCTTTTGATAAATNTCTAGCTCTTTTTTCAAAAATAGANTTTGAAATTATTTCATCAGGTTCAACNGNGTAAGATNTTGGNGGGTTNATAATTANAAGNGTTAACAAAATTAAAATGAATTTATTCANTNANTGNTTCCTCAATNTTTGGAAGTATTTCACTGNTNAATACNNAGTTTGTTATTGGACCTGCNTGACGTAANACAACNNTACCATTTNTATTNATTAGGAAAGTTTCNGGNACNCCGTAAACACCCCAATTTANTGCAATTTCNCCNTTAGGATCTATACCAATTGTTTGATATGGATTTCCAAAATTATTTAAAAATTTAGATATATCNTCACTTTTATCTTTATATGCTATNCCAATGATAGTTATTTTATCAGATAGTTTATCTAAATTTTCTGCTTCTAATTTACAAGGTTCACACCAAGATGAAAAAAAATTAACCAAAAATGAAGAGCCTTTAAAATTATTTAAATTAATGAATTGGGAACTATCCAATAATCTAATGCTTTGTTTTGGGAAATGTTTATTAATAAAAACGGATTTAACAGTTTTTTTATGATTAAAATTATTTTGCTTAATAAGCGCTGCTCCAATCATAAAAATTAATATTGATATTGATATTAAAGGTATAAAAAAAATTAATTTTCTCATATTAGTTTTGTTCTTCGAAAATTTGCTTTCTTTAATTGAATTCTCAAAGAGAAAAAACCTCCTAAAACCATGATAAAAGATCCAAGCCAAATCAATGAAACCAAGGGTTTTGAGTAAATTCTAAAAGTATACCCATTTTCAGGATCACCATCACCTATAACAGCATAAATATCCCCACGAATTCTTCTGTAAATAGCTACTTCCGATGTTGTTTGCCTCTCTACTGGAAATAATCTTTTTTCTGGATAAAGCGTATATTGAGCAACATCATTTTTATTATAATACGTTAGTTCTCCAATTTCTGAAATATAGTTTGGTCCTAGGCTTTGTTTTATGCTTTGGAAAATAAAATATTCATTTCCTAAAGTTATCTTTTCTCCAGGCTTTACTTGCTCTATTATTTCTTGATTGAAATAATTTTCTGTGACTGCACCAATTGAAAAAGTAGCAACACCTATATGTGCTATACAAACTGCTAACTGCTGTGTTGTTAATGATACAATCTTCCTTTCACTTTTAAATATGGATATTAGGTTAGTGTCTTTAATAATTAAATAAAGCCTTAAACCTAACTTAAACATGCTTTGTCATTCTTTCAAACTGCAGCAAGGTTGTCATGGA
>NYVQ01000065.1 GCA_002684695.1 SAR116 cluster bacterium
TTCAAAAACAGTTTCGAATTTACTTTGATTTTTACTTCTTGTCATTTACGTGTAACTTTTATTTCATTCCAGGTACTGATGATATAAGCATTCTAGTATAGTTATGTTTAGGGTTTTTTAATGTTTTAATAGTATCTCCTATTTCAACAATTTCACCTTTCTTCATTACTGCAATCTTGTTGCTGATATGCTTTATAACTGAAAGATCATGGCTTATGAAAATCATTGATAAACCATAATCCTTAAGAATTTTTGAAATAAGATTTATAATTTGACTTTGAATGGAAACGTCTAATGCGGAAACAGCTTCATCTGCCACTATAAATTTTGGTTTTAAAGACAATGCTCTTGCAATTGCAATCCTTTGTCTCTGGCCTCCAGAAAATTCATGTGGGTAAAGTTCGAGTGAATTTTTAGGCAACCCAACTTGATCAAGTAATTCAGAAATGCGTCTTTGAATTTTTATAGCATTTCCAAATTTATGAACAACTAATGGCTCTGATAAAATTGTTTTAATTGAATGTCTTGGGTTAAGAGAACCAAAAGGATCTTGAAAAATGACTTGAATATCTTTTCTTAAAACTTTCATTTTTGTTTTTGAAAAGTTAGTAATATTTATATTGTTATAAAGGATTGATCCACTATCGATTTCTATCAGTCTTAATATTGCTCTTCCGAGTGTTGTCTTGCCTGATCCAGACTCACCTACAATTCCAAGTACATCTCCCTTATTCATCTTAAATGATATATCTTTCAAGACTTTTAATTTATTGCCATTTGGATCTTTAAAACTTTTTGACAAGTTCATAACTTCTAGAATTTTCATTACAAAGGGTAATCCCTCTTAATTACTGGAAGTGGTTTTCCTGGGGGATTTGCTGCAGGTCGTGTTTTCAATAAATCTTTCGTATATTGATGTGTAGGTTTTTGAAATAATTCGTTACAATCTGCATTTTCTAAAATTCTCCCATCATACATTACATAAACTCTATCACAAAAATCCTGAACAAGCCCTAAATCATGGGTGATTAACAAAACTGACATTTGAAATTCTTCTTTTAGTCTTTTGATAATTTTTAAAATTTGTGATTGAACAATCACATCCAATGCAGTTGTTGGCTCGTCAGCGATTAATAGCCGTGGACCACATGCAAGAGCCATTGCTATCATTACTCTTTGTCTTTGTCCTCCTGATAATTGATGGGGATATTTTTTAAATGAAACATTTGGATTGGGAATTCCAACCTTATCTAATAATTCAATTGTTTTATTGGTTGCTGAACTTTTACTTAAATTTTCATGTATTAATATTACCTCATTTATTTGGTCTCCTATTGTAAAAACAGGATTTAAAGAGGTCATAGGTTCTTGAAATATCATTGAAATTTCTTTGCCCCTAATTTTTGTTAAATCTTTTTCATCCTTTAAAAGAAGATTATTTTTTAGAAAAATAATTTTACCTGAAGAAATTTGCATGGCATTTTCATCAGTAAGCTTTAAAATTGACAATGCTGTAACAGATTTTCCACAACCAGATTCTCCGACTAAACCAACTATTTCTTGGCTATTAATCTTAATATTAATATTACTGATAATGTTTTTTTTGTTAGCTTCTATGCTTAGATTTTCGATGTTTAGAATTTCTTTGTTAATTTTTTTTGAATTCATAAGTGCAAATAATTTTAAAATACTCTAGTAAAGTTTTTTTTTAAGGCTAGTATATTATTATTGATATGTACATATTTGTATTAACTAAATTTACTATGGAGAGAATATGAGGAAATATATTATATCTATTTTTGCAGCATTGATTTGTCTTTTAAACATTAACAATCTTTCTGCTTCAACTGTAAATGTTGCTATTGATTCTTCACCTGCCGGTCTTGACCCTCACTTAATAACAGCATTTAACTCAGTTATTATTGTTCAAAATAATATTTATGAGGGATTAACCAATATAGACAGCGATTTGAGTGTTCAACCTGGTTTAGCTAAATCATGGAATGTTTCATCTAATGGTCTTACTTATACATTTAATCTACACCCAAATGTTTCATTTCATGATGGTTCAAAAATGGATGCTGATGATGTTAAGGCTTCTATTTTGAGGGTTCAAAGCAAAGAGATGGCGTCTCCTTTAGCTAGTAGAGTT
The DNA here is from genome assembly GCA_002684695.1 of SAR116 cluster bacterium. Taxonomy (GTDB): domain Bacteria; phylum Pseudomonadota; class Alphaproteobacteria; order Puniceispirillales. Next base: position 2,153 of record NYVQ01000065.1, read on the forward strand.
TCTCCAATAAAGGATATAAAGGTAGTTAACGCGACAACTATACAACTTGTTTTAAACGAACCTTTTGCTGCAATTCTTTCATCCCTATCTGGTATTGCGATAGTTCCTTCTGAGTATCAAAATGATACTGAAACTTTACAAAAAACTCCAATAGGAACAGGCCCATTTAAATTTGCAAGTTGGCAACCAAATAGTCATATCCAGCTTAATAAATTTAATGACTATAGAATGAATGGATTTCCTAAAGTTGATGCAGTGAAAGTAAGTTTTGTTCCAGAATCGGCTACAAGACAAGTTGGTCTTTCAAATGGTGAATATGATATTTTGCCAGGTGTTGATCCAGCCACAGCACTTCAACTACAAGCAAATTCAAATGTTGAAATCTATCAGACAAGAAATCTTTCATATACTTTGTTAGGAATGAATACAACAAGAAAGCCGCTTGATAATGCTAATGTTCGTAAAGCAATTAATCTTCTTTTAAATAGAAAAGAAATAATCGATGGAGCATTGTTTGGTGCAGGTGTCCCAGGTGGGCCGCTATCTCCTGCATTAGCTACATGGGCAATGGATACAAATAAATTCGATTGTTATTCAAATGATGTTAGCGAGGCAAAAAAGCTAATAAATGATTCAGGAATTAAAACACCTATTGAATTAGAAATTTTAGTTTTACCTCGTCAAGATGCAAAAGATATTTCTCAAGTTATCCAGCAGCAATTGAATTCAGGAGGTTTTGATATAAAANTAGCTAANAAAGAAATTGGTGAATTTGTTCAAGACTGGAAGAATTCAGATTTCGATATGTTTGTATCTGCAAATGGAGGNAATCCTGATCCAGATCAGTATTTTTATAGAACTTTTAGAACTGGNGGATCTACAAATGTATTTAAATACAGTGATAGTGAAATTGATGGATGGTTAGATCAAGGAAGACAGTCAACATCAACATCTGAGAGAAAATCAATATATGATCAAGTTCAACAAAAATTAGCTTGTGAAGGACCTATCTCACACTTGGCATATGGAGACCTTTCTACTGCAGTCAACAAAAGCATCAAAGGCTTTGAAATATACGCTACTGGGAGATTGGCAAGCTTAGTCTCAGTAACTAAATAACCTANTTGAAAACACCCTAAAATTTTTTTTAGGGTGTTTTTTTATCTATGAATTTTAAATATTTAATTAATAGAATTATTGATCTTTCAATTGTTCTTGTTGGTATATCTCTAATTGTCTTTTCAATGATTAGACTGATACCTGGGGATGCTGTAGCAATAATGCTGGGCGCCAATACAGAAATTACTCAAGAAGGCATGAATGAGTTAAGATCAAGACTTGGATTAGATAAGTCTATAATAGAGCAATATATTATTTGGATAAAAAATATATTCCAAGGTGATTTCGGGACCTCTATCTGGACTGGAAGACCAGTAATCTCTGAAATTTATATAAATGCTTGGCCTACAATTGAGCTAACAGCATTATCTGTAATTTTAGGTGCNGGACTATCAATTCCAATTGGTTGTTTTATGGCAATTTCAAGGGGTAGTTTTTCAGAAGTATTGACAAGAGTAATAGCAATTGCAGGACTAACCATACCCTCTTTCTGGTTGGGAATTGTTTCAATTTTTGTTGTTGCAAAGCTATTTCCAAGTTTTATAGCACTAGGTTATGTTCCTTTTACAGAGGATCCTATAGAAAATTTAAAAAGAATGATATTACCAGTTTTTGCTTTATCATTACCCATGATAGCCAATCTATCTAGGTTAGTGAGATCAGCAATGCTAGACTCACTAAGTCAACATTATATTAGAACAGCCAAGGCAAAAGGAGCGAGTAGTTTTTCTATAATTTTTAAACATGCGTTAAGAAATGCATTNATACCATATATAACAAGCGTAGGTGTTTCCGTTGGGTATCTTTTAGGAGGTTCAATTGTAATTGAACAAGTTTTTGCTATACCTGGACTAGGTAGATTGGTTTTGGGNGCAATTGCTGAACGAAATTATCCATTACTACAATCTAGCATTNTGGTAATGACGGCTGCCTTTGTTTTGATTAATTTTTTTGTAGATATTTTATATTCAATAATAGATCCCAGAGTTTCTAAAAATGATGAGTAGATTTTTTACTATTATTACAAAAGATAAGCTTTTAAATTTCTCACTTTTTATAGTTTTAATTCAGATCTTAATTGCAATATTTGCNCCTTTTCTTGGTTTTAAAGACCCATACCAAATAGTTGTGGTTGAGAGATTAAAAAGCCCAAGCCTTATTCATTTTTTTGGAACTGATCATCTTGGTAGAGATGTCTTGTCTAGAGTTGTGTATGGTTATAGAACGTCTTTAATAACAAGTTCATTAGCAGTTATTCTTTCATTGCTTGTTGGTGGTACAATTGGCCTTTTAGCTGCCTACTATAAGGGATTATTTGATAGGATAATAATGCGCTTTATGGATGTATTATTCGCCTTTCCAATCCTACTTCTTGCAATAGGNATCATTGCAGTGATTGGCCCAAGTATTTGGGGAGCAGCAATAGCAATTGCTATAGTTTACACNCCAATTTTTTCTAGGTTAATTAGGGGTCCAGCACTTGTAATATGTGAAACTGAATATGTTGAAAGTGCTTTAGCAATAGGTGCTTCTGATTTTAGGATAATTATATTTCATATTTTACCTAATCTCTCATCTGTTATATTAGTNCAATCAAGTTTGTTACTCTCTGCAGCAATCCTTGTTGAAGCTTCTCTTTCATTTCTTGGATTAGGTGCACAACCACCTATACCATCTTTAGGGTTGTCACTTTCGGAAGGAAGGAATTTTCTTCTTCTNTCCCCTTGGCCAGCTATATTTTCAGGGGCGGCAATTCTTTTTCTATCTTTTGGTTTTAATCTCTTAGGTGACAGTTTGCGAGATAGACTTGATCCAAAATTAAAAACTGAATTTGATAATAAATTATAATTTTANAGCNTNATGAAGGTTCCCTTCAGTTTGCTCTAATATTTGTAATGCTCTATTTTTGGAAAATTCATTTATTATCATAATTGATAATTTAATATTATAATTATTCTTTTGCAAAACTTGACGAGCTTTTTCAACTTCACAAGAAGTAATATCAACTAAAATCTTTTCAGCTCTTTCGCGAAGTTTTTTATTTGTTGCAATCATATCCACCATATATCCTTTATAGACTTTATTCAGTCTAACCATTAAACAGGTTGAAAATAAATTAAGAGCAATCTTTTGGCTAGTTCCTGCAGATAATCTTGTGGAGCCAGCTAAAAACTCAGAGCCAGTATTAAGAAAGATACTTGCATCAGAATTAGTTAGTAGGTCAGATTTTTTATTATTTGAAAATGCTACTGTTAATGCACCAATTTTTTTAGATTCATTGAGTATGGTATTAGTGTATATTGTAGATCCACTAGCTGCTAAACATAATACAACATCATTTTTTGTGATTTTTTCTTCCTCAAAATGATTGATGGCCAAATTTATGTCATCTTCAGATCCTTCAGAGGTTTTTCCAATGTTAATACCAGAGAAACAAAACCCTAAACGATTTTCTGGCCATCCAAATGTAGGAACCAATTCAATTCCGTCTAAAACCCCTATCCTTCCTGAAGTGCCTGCACCAACATAGATAAGTTTAGAGTCATTTTTTTTTAGTCTTTTAACAGCTATGATTGAGTCTGAAAGTACCAAAACACTAGCTGCTCCAACTCTTATTTTGAGTGAAAATCCTTCTGAGCTTTCAGGCGGGGCCGAAGTTAGTGCATCGAGTGCGGACTCAGCTTTAGATACGGCTTCAATCGGCCGCCCACGAGCTAATGAATCTTTCGTGACAGTTGGAACGCAAGAAATTGTGAAATATGATG
>NYVQ01000066.1 GCA_002684695.1 SAR116 cluster bacterium
CCAGCGAATTCTAAAAGTGCATTTTCAAGCGATCTTAGTGCTTCTACATCCAAATCATTTGTAGGTTCGTCTAAAAGAAGTAAGTTACAATCTGTTTTTAAAACTTTTGCTAAATGAACTCTATTTCTCTCACCACCAGATAACTGACTAATTCTTTTTTGCTGATCAGTGCTTTTAAAATTAAAAAATCCAGCATATGCTCTTGAGTTCATTTTTCTAGAACCAATTTCAAGCTCATCTAATCCACCCGAAATTTCTTCCCAAACCGTTTTGGTGTCTTCTAAATGATCACGAGACTGATCTACATATCCTAACTTTACAGTTTCACCAATTCTTATTTCACCATTATCAGGATTTTCTGCACCTGTAAGCAGCTTAAATAATGTGGTTTTTCCTGCACCATTTGCACCTATTACACCAACAATTCCAGCAGGTGGCAAATTAAATGTCAAATTTTCAAATAGTAATTTATCGTCAAAAGATTTTTTCAAATTTTTAGATTCAATAACTATATTTCCTAATCGCGGTCCTGAAGGTATTATAATTTTAGTAATTTGATCAAGTTTCTCATTATTTTTTTTAAATAATTCATCATATGAATTAAGCCTTGCCTTTGATTTTGCTTGTCTTGCTTTAGGAGCAGAACGAACCCATTCCAACTCATCAGAAAGAGTCTTTTTCCTAGATAACTCAGCTTTTCCTTCAACCTCTAAACGTTTTTCTTTCTGTTCCAACCAGCCAGAGTAATTACCTTTGTAAGGAATACCTTGACCTCTATCAATTTCTAGAATCCAACCAGCAACTTCATCTAAAAAATATCTGTCATGCGTTACTGTTATGACAGTATTTTTAAAATCATGAAGATATCTTTGAAGCCAAGAAACTGTCTCAGCATCAAGATGGTTAGTTGGCTCATCTAACAATAAAATATCAGGTGAAGAAAGAAGTAATTTACAAAGTGCCACTCTCCTAATTTCCCCACCAGATAAATTAACAACTGATGAATTACTAGAAGGCAGCCTTAAAGCATCCATTGCTATTTCTGCTTTTCTTTCAATATCCCAAGCATCAATTGCATCAATTTTCTCTTGCAGTTCTCCTTGTTTTATTATTAGTTCATTCATCTCATCTTCTGTTATATCCTCAGCAAACTTTGAACTAATTATATTAAATTCATCTAAAAGCTCTTTTGCCTCACCTAACCCAGACATAACATTTTCTAGCACACTTAATTTTTTATCAAGCTTTGGCTCTTGCGACAAATAGCCTATTTTAAGACCTTCGGCAGCCCATGCCTCACCATTAAATTCTTTATCAATACCCGCAATAATTTTTAATAGTGTTGATTTTCCAGATCCGTTTATTCCTAAAACGCCTATTTTTGCTCCCGGCAAAAAAGATAAGTTTATATCTTTTAGAACTTCTTTACCACCAGGCCAAATTTTTTTTAACTGCTGAATTGTATAAACATATTGAACTGACATCTTCTACCTTCGACTAGTTATTTAAATTTTGTGTATTTTATATCTTTAGAATTAATTATTTGGATAACTTTAAGTTTGTTTTTATTATCAATAGAAAGTAACTTCATGCTAAGGTTATCATCTAATATAATAAATATGTTTCCATCATCCCAATCAATTGATTTAATTGATTTTACATTTGGTAATTCTAATTTAAATTCTGAGTATTTAGTATTTTGATATTGAATATTATTAGGATTGTTCTTTTGTAAATCACCATTCATTACTTTATAAACTATCACAAAAATTAACAAAAAAATTGATAGTCCTAGAGCTATTACTATTATTTTTAAAAATTTTAAATTTATTATTGGTGCAAACTCTTTTTCTTTATTTTGCTTATTTGAGCTATCAATTTTCATTTTTATAATATATTTTTGAATTATAAGTACTATTATCAAAAAAATACTTCATTTTGAAGAAATTTATATTTTTTGGATGAGAATTGACAAAAGAATTTGAATTTAGATGTAATGACGAGGAGACAGGTCAAAGACTTGATATATTTCTATTTAACTCAGTTAAAGGGAATTGTAATGAGTTAATATCTAGGAACCGAATAAAGTCTTTAATTGAAAATAGTTGCGTCCAAAAAGATAATGATTATATATTATCTCCTTCAACTAAAACAATTTCCAAATCAATCTATAAAATATTTATCCCAGCTGCTGTTCAAGGTAAACCAGCTCCAGAAAAAATTGAATTAGATGTTTTATATGAAGATAATGATATTATAATTATAAATAAAAAAGTGGGTATGGTTGTTCATCCTGGCCACGGAAATCATACAGGAACACTTGTAAACGCATTACTTTATCATTGTAGAGATACACTATCCGGTATAGGAGGCATTACAAGACCAGGGATTGTTCACAGAATTGATAAAGATACTTCAGGCATTTTGGTGGTTGCTAAGAATGATTTTGCTCATACTCATTTATCCAATCAGTTTAAAGAACATAGTATTACTAGAACATATTTGGCTCTAGTTTGGGGTATAATTAAAAATAATTCTGGGACTATAGAAAATAAAATTTCACGTCACCCTTATAACAGAAAAAAAATGAGTGTATCGAAAAATGGAAAAGTTGCGATAACACACTGGAATACGAAAGACACTTTTTTTAATTTAGCAACCTTAGTTAAATGTAAATTAGAAACTGGGAGAACGCACCAAATAAGAGTTCATTTTTCAAATTTTGGGAATCATTTAGTTGGGGACAAAGTGTATTCAAACACAAAAATAGAAAAAAAGTTTTTAATTAAAAAAAATCAAGAAATGTATAGTCTTTTGAAATTATTTCCCAGACAAGCGCTTCATGCTAATCATTTAAGTTTTAATCACCCCAAAACCAATGAAAGGTTATCTTTTAGCGTACAGCTACCTAAAGATATGCAAGATTTATTAAGTAAACTGGGTGAAACTATTGAAAAATAATAATTAATCACCAAATATTAAATATGAAACACAATATTATACCAGCAATTTCTAATGAGGGAAACCTTAGCTCTTACATGGAGCAAATAAAAAAATTCCCTCTATTAGAAGTTAAAGAAGAATATATGCTTGCAAAAGCTTGGAAAAATCAAGGTGATGTGAAGGCTGCACATAAATTAGTTACAAGTCATTTAAGACTTGTTGCTAAAATTGCTTCTGGTTATAGAGGTTATGGCCTGCCTATTTCTGATTTAATTTCAGAAGGAAATATTGGTATGATGCATGCCGTAAAAAGATTTGAACCAGAAAAAGGCTTTAGACTTGCAACCTATGCTATGTGGTGGATTAAGGCCTCTATACAGGAATATATTCTCAGATCATGGTCTCTTGTAAAAATTGGTACGACTGCTGCTCAAAAAAAACTTTTCTTTAATTTAAAAAAAATCAAATCAAAAATATCTGCAATTGAAGAAGGTGATCTTACACCAGAGCAAGTTGATAAAATCTCTACTGAACTAAGTGTATCAAAAAAAGAAGTAGTCTCTATGAACAGAAGAATATCTGGTTCTGATTATTCACTTAATGCACCAGTGACTGACGATGGGCAAGGTGAATGGCAGGACTGGTTAGAAGATGAAACACAAAATCAAGAGGCAAGCTTTGCAGAAACAGAAGAATACCTTATTAAAAAAAATATTATGAATGAAGCTCTTCAGGTATTATCTGAAAGAGAAAAAGATATTATTTGTGAGAGACAATTAAGTGAAAAACCACTTACTTTAGAAGATTTAAGTATCAGATATGATGTAAGTAGAGAAAGAATTAGACAAATAGAAGCAAAAGCTTTTGAAAAACTTCAAAACGAGATGAAATCAAAAGCTAAAAAAATTAAGCTTTTCAACTAATAATTAACTAAAAAGATATTTTAATAAAATAGTGTCTTTTCTCTCTGGACTCGTAGAAACAATATCTATTGGACATTCAATTAATTCTTCAAGCCGTCTTATATAGCTAATAGCTTTATTAGGTAAATTTTGAAAGTTACTAGTTCCTACAGTTGTTTTTTCCCAGCCTTCCATTTTTTCATATAATGGTAAAATCATATTTTGAGTCTTCTCATCTGAAGGAAAATATTTGATTATCTTATCTCCAACTTTATATGAAGTGCATATACTGAGGGACTCAAAAGTATCTAGAACATCTAATTTTGTCAATGCTATTGAAGTTACTCCAGATATTTTTAACGCCTGTTTAACCATTACAGCATCAAACCAGCCACATCGTCTTTTACGACCAGTTACAGTTCCAAATTCAGCTCCTAATTTACCAAGTTTCGTTCCAATTAGATTGGCTTGCTCAGTAGGGAATGGACCAGATCCTACTCTTGTAGTATACGCTTTAGTAATCCCTATTATAGAGTCAATACTTTTAAAGCCAAAACCTGAACCATTTGCTGCCTGCCCAGCAACAGTTGAAGATGATGTAACATATGGATATGTTCCATGGTCAATATCTAACATTGTGCCCTGTGCACCCTCAAATAAAATTTTTTTATTTTTTTGTTTAAAATCTTCCAATAAAAGCCATGTATCTTCAGAATACTCCAAGATTGAATGTGATATTTTTAGAAGTTGATTATATATTTTTTCAGGTTCTACAATTTCAAAGTTAAGAGCTTTAAGCCAAATATTGTGATGATCAACAATTTTATGTATTTTTTCTTTTAAAAGAACTTTGTCATTTAAATCGGCGACTCTTATTGCTCTTCGAGCAACTTTATCTTCATAAGCTGGGCCTATACCACGGCCTGTTGTACCAATTTTTTTGTTACCTCTTTGAGTTTCACGAGCGTTATCAATTAATGAATGAATGGGTAAAATGAGCGGAGCAGAATTTGAAATTTTTAAATTTTCATTTGTAACATCTATTCCACAATCTTTTATTTTTTTTATTTCATCTAATAACGTCCAAGGGTCTAGAACTACCCCATTGCCAATTATTGAAATTTTATTCTTACGTATTATACCTGATGGTAGTATTGAAAGCTTATATGTTTTCCCATCTATTACCAAAGTATGGCCTGCATTGTGCCCCCCTTGAAACCTCACAATAATATCAGCTTCTTCCGATAAAAAGTCTACAATTTTACCTTTGCCCTCATCACCCCATTGGGTACCTAATACTACTATACTTTTCACAATGTCCTCTATGTTATTTATCTAAACAATATATGATTTAAATTATTATAAAAGATAATTTAAAATGTTATGTAATCCACACGAACCACATGCTCAAGGTCTTGAATTAATTTCAATAAATTATTATCAATATGTTGATCTACCGAAATGATAGCAATAGCCTCACCTGAGTCATCCCTCCTACCAAGATGAAAGGAGCCTATATTAATTTTATTATTTGCTAGTAATGTGCCTATAGAGCCTATAAAGCCTGGTTTGTCAAAGTTGCGTACATAAAGAGTTTTAGACGAAAAGTTTGCTTCAATTGGGATACCTTGAACTGCAGTTATTCTAGGTATTTTATTACCAATAAGTGTGCCTGAAATCTCTCTCGAATAATTTTCATAATTAACGGTTACTGTTACAAGATTTTGATAATCAACTTTACGTTCATGGTTAATAGTAGATATCTCTAATCCTTTCTGTTTTGCAACAGAAGTTGAATTAACCAAATTTACGTTATCAAAGTAATTCCTTAACAACCCATAAAATATGGCGGATAATATTGGTTTATTATTTATATTTGAAGCAATTCCATCAAATTCTATTTTTACAGATTTTATATTTTGAGACCTAACTTTAACCTGTCCAAGGAAGCTCCCCAGTAGTTCAGAAAGTTTCAAAAATGGCTTTAGTATGACTGCTTCCTCTTTATTGACTGAAGGAGTGTTTAATGAGTTAATTACTGAACCATTTAGTAAAAAATCTGAAATCTGATCTGAGATTTGAATAGCAACCTTCTCTTGTGCTTCTAGGGTACTTGCGCCCAAATGAGGAGTAAAAATTATATTTTGTGATTCAAATAAAATATTTGAAAAAGCAGGTTCTTTCTCAAAAACATCTATTGCAGCTGCACCAATATGGTTAGTTTTTAAAGCCTCGAATAATGCTTTCTCCTCAACCAACCCTCCTCTTGCGCAGTTTATTATCCAAGCCCCTTTTTTTATAGAAAAAATATTTTGATTGTTAATAATATATTTTGTTGTCTCTGTCATAGGAGTATGAAGAGAGATAATATCTGAAGCCTTCAGTAATTGCTCCAATGAAACCTTTTCTACACCTAATTCATTTGATTTACTGTTAGTCAAAAAAGGGTCATAAACGCAAACTTTCATCTTTAAACCTTTTGCTCTATCAGCAACTATTGATCCAATATTACCACAACCTATTAAACCTAAGCATTTACCAAAAATCTCCGTACCAGTGAATTTTGATTTCTCCCACTTACCCTGTTTTGTTGATAAATTTGCTTCGGGTATTCTTCTTGCTAATGACATGATCATAGCAATTGTATGTTCTGCAGTAGTTATTGAATTCCCGTGAGGTGTATTCATTACTATTATTCCTTTTGAAGTAGCTGCTTCAAGGTCTATATTATCAATTCCTATTCCAGCCCTTCCAATAATTTTTAATTTTTTTGCTAAATGGATAATTTCTTTATCTACATTTGTATTTGAACGTATCGCAAGTCCATCATAATTAGGTATGACCCTTTTAAACTCTTCTTTAGTTAGATTTGGAAAATAGTCTACCTCGATACCACGATCTTGGAAAATTGAGACAGCGTTTTTACTTAATGTATCACTTATCAAGACCTTCATTTTTGAAAAATTTTCTCCCAACCATAACTTAACCATTGCGTTAAAATCTTTAAATCACTTTTTTCAACAGTTGGACCACACCAAATTCTCAACCCAAGAGGTGCAGTTCTATAGTGTTTGATGTCATAAGCAGCTTTATTTATTTCAAGAATATTAAGGAATTTATCAACACTTTCTATTTTTTTAGTTTCTTTTAATGACAGAAACCATGGATCAGTAAATTTTAAACAAACAGAAGTTTTAGATCGATAAGTTTCACTTTCAGCTAAAAAGTCAACCCAATTATTTTTTTTACAAAAATCTTCTATAATTCCAAAATTTTCGATAGTTTTGGTTTTTAAGTATTTTAACCCTCCATTTGATTTTGCCCACTCCAAAATAGAAAGCCATTCTTGAACTGCAACCATAGAAGGAGTGTTTATAGTTAAACCATCAAAAATACTTAAATTTAACTTATTACTCTTTTTAAGATTAAATAATTTAGGAATGGGCCAACTAGGGTTATAACTGTCTATATGAGAAACCGCTTTAGGTGATAAGACTATCATTCCATGTCCACCCTCGCCTCCAAGAGCCTTTTGCCAACTAAAAGTAAGAACATCTATTTTTGACCAATCTATATCAACAGTAAAAATAGCTGAGGTTGCATCACATATAGTCAAGCCCTCTCTTAAGGGATCTATCCAATTTACGTCAGGTAAACAAACTCCACTAGTTGTTCCATTCCAAGTGAAAACAACATCATTATTAAAATTTATTTGATCTAAATCTGGGATCTTACCGTATGGTGCTTGAAAAATTCTAGTATCTAAAATTTTTAACTCATTTGTAATATCATTGACCCAATCATAACCAAAAGACTCCCAAGCTATTATATCAACTTTTCTTGAACCTAAGATATTCCATAACGCTATTTCAAATGCTCCAGTGTCAGAACCTGGAAGTATTCCTAGTATGTAATCCTTAGGTAAATTTAAAAGATTTTTAGTTTCTTCAATACAATGTTTTAAATGACTTTTCCCAACTTTTGAACGATGTGATCTACCAATAGAATCAAGTTTTATATTATTTAATGACCATCCTAAATATTTAGGGCACGGACCTGAAGAAAAACTTGGATTTAAAGGTAATATTGAAGGTTTCATCTAAAATTTTTATCAAAATAAGTTTTTATAAATATTATAATTAGCTTCTTGATAATACAGTCTCAACATCTCTAATTGTGTTAGAAATCAAAGCTTTATTGTTACTTTCAACCATAATTCTAATGATTTTCTCTGTACCTGACGGTCTCACAATAATTCTGGCTTCACTCTCAATTTTTTTCTTAATTTCATTTAATTCATTTTTAATATTTTCATTTTCTAAAATATCTTTCCTAAAACCTTTGATATTATGAATAGTTTGAGGGATAGGAATAAACTTGTTAAAGAACTTACTAGATGGTTTTTTCTCATTTACAAACTCACATAATATTATTAAAGCATTCATTAGCGCATCACCTGTCTTAGATAAATGTGGCACTAAAAGATGTCCTGATGGCTCGCCACCTAAAGAATAACCGAATTGATTAATCGCTTCAGATATGTACCTATCTCCAACATCAGCTCTCATTAATTTCATACCTATATTATTTAACCAAAGATTAAATGCATGATTTGTCATTGTTGTTCCAACTACGGTATCATTTTTTAATAAACCATCTCTTTGCATTTTTATAGCCAATATAGCTAGTAACTGATCTCCGTTTATTACATTACCTTTTTCATCTGACATAATTAAGCGATCAGCATCACCATCAAAAGCAATTCCAAGATCGGCTTGATTTGAAACAACAGCTTTAGACATTTTTTCAGGATATACTGCTCCACAATGTTTATTTATGTTAAATCCATCAGGATCAACACCTATAGGAATAACTTCTGCCCCAAGTTCAAAAAGTGCTTGAGGTGCTGCTTTATAAGCAGCACCATTTGCACAATCAACAACAATTTTAATACCTTCTAATCTTTGTTCTTTATTAATACATGATTTTACAGCCTCAATGTATCTTCCTACCGCATCTTCAAGTCGTCTTACACGCCCAAGAGCGTTAGGTTCAGCGAGCTTAATACCTCTATTTAGTAATTTTGAAATTTCATTTTCCATATTATCGGAAAGTTTTAGACCGTCGGGACCAAATAATTTTATTCCATTATCCTCAGACGGATTATGGGAGGCTGAGATCATTACTCCAAGATCGGCTCTAAATGACCTAGTTAATCTAGAAACACCAGGAGTAGGAATTGGACCAAGAGTTAGGCAATCCATACCCATTGATGTAAAACCTGAAACTAATGCAGGTTCAAGCATATACCCAGATAGCCTTGTATCTTTACCAATAATGACCCTATTCAAATTAGAACCACCTTTACCTATATAAACACTTCCAGCTGAAATTGCTAATTTTTGAACAAGTTCAGCTGTCATTGGCCATTCATTAACTTTGCCTCTTACACCGTCAGTCCCAAAAAGATTCATTCATACTCCACAAAAAATGTTATATTGTTTTATAACATTTCATACATTTATTAATAGATTAAATTTGTTTATTTATATGATTTGATATATTGATAGCCTGCTTACTCTCTAAAACGTCATGAACTCTTATCATTTGTGTGCCACATAAATTAGCATAGCAAAGAAGAGCAATTGAACCTCCAAGTCTATCTTCTGGCAGTTCATTATTAGATAAAACACCAATAGAAGATTTCCTGGAACCACCAAGAAGCACTGGAACACCAAGGCTTTGGTACATTGGTAGCCATGACATTATTTGCATATTATGAATAGGATTTTTACCAAAACCAAATCCTGGATCAACAGCTATAGAATTAAATTTCACACCTTCTGAAAGGGCTAAGTCTATTTTTTTTTCAAGAAAATTATATATTTCTATGGGTGCAAATTGATATTTGGGTTTATTTTGCATATTTTTAGGTTCACCTTGGATATGCATAATAATAATTGAAGCTCCAAGTTTTGAAATAATCTTTGGTGTTTTAGGAGATGACATCCCTGAAATATCATTAATAATTTTTGCACCATTATCAATAGCTCTTTCCATAATATTTGGTTTTCTAGTATCAGCACTAACAAGAAAATTATCTTTTGATAATTTTTTAATAACTCCAAGAATTCTTTTTCCTTCTTCTTCCTCTTCAACATAATCTGCATTCGGTTTTGAAGATTCTCCACCTATGTCAATTATATCTGCACCATTGTCTCTCATCTTGTAGGCATGAATGATAGCATTTTCTTCACTTAAGAATTGACCTCCATCAGAAAAACTATCTGGTGTTAAATTAAGGATTCCCATTATTCTCATCTCGCTCATTGAAAGAGTTGAAAAATCTTTTTTTAACCTAAATAAGTTATTATTTTTTTTTAATAATTTGCCTCCTACACTATTAGAGATAATGTCAACTTCTTTAAATGATAATCGCTGAGCTCTATATTCACTATTATGATACCAAACAAGATCTATTTCATTATTTTGAGTGATATTTCTAAAATGAACTATATTAGGTTTTAGCCAACACAAACCCTGTTTTAAAATTTCATAAGGAATTTCATTAATATCTTTGGGTAGATATGTTATTCCACTACGGACACTCATAAACTATGTAGATGGTTGAGCACCAGGTTTAATTCTGCCTGGGTTAGAAGGCACAGATGATTTTGGTTTATCTTTGTTTTTACCAATATTTTTGTTGATATCCTTATTTGATTTATCTAGTTTCTTTCCTTTAATTACATTAAAAATATCATCACTATCTAAAGTTTCATATTCAAGCAAAGCATTTGCAATCAAATCTAAATCTTTCTTTTTCTTCTTAAGGATTTTTGATGCATCAGTATAAGCATCATCAACAATATTTCTAATTTCTTCATCAATAATTTTTGCAGTCGAGTCAGATAGATTTTTTTGCTGAGAAACTGATCTACCTAAAAAAACCTCTTGTTCATCTGCACTGTAAGCAAGAAACCCGAGCCTGTCAGAAAGCCCCCATTCAGTTACCATTCTTCTTGCAGTGTCTGAAACCATACGAATATCAGATGAAGCACCTGTAGTAACCTTGTCTTCACCAAAAATCATTTCTTCAGCAATTCTTCCACCACAGGCAACTCTCAGGTCTGCAAATAATTTATCACGGGCTAAAGATATTCTATCACCTTCTGGTAGTCTCATTACCATTCCGAGTGCTCTTCCTCTAGGAATAATAGTTGCTTTATGAATAGGATCAGACGCTGAACAATTTATTGCAACAACAGCATGGCCAGCCTCATGATAGGCGGTTAACTTTTTTTCCTCTTCTGTCATTACCATTGAACGTCTCTCAGATCCCATCATAACTTTATCTTTAGACTCTTCAAATTCAAGATTTGATACAGTTCTTCTTCCTTTTCTTGCAGCTAATAA
Organism: SAR116 cluster bacterium; assembly: GCA_002684695.1. Lineage (GTDB taxonomy): Bacteria > Pseudomonadota > Alphaproteobacteria > Puniceispirillales. The sequence goes on from NYVQ01000066.1 coordinate 11,262, forward strand.
CGCAGCTTCATTAACTAAATTTGCAAGATCCGCACCAGAGAAACCTGGTGTCCCACGAGCAATTGTTCTTGGTTGTACATCATCAGATAAAGGAACTTTTCTCATATGAACTTTTAAAATCTTCTCTCTCCCAAGAATATCAGGGTTAGGAACTACTACTTGCCTATCAAATCTTCCTGGTCTTAAGAGCGCTGGATCTAAAACATCTGGTCTATTCGTTGCAGCAATAAGAATAACACCTTCATTTGCTTCAAAACCGTCCATTTCAACAAGCAACTGATTTAAAGTTTGCTCTCTTTCATCATTTCCACCACCAAGCCCAGCGCCACGATGTCTACCAACTGCATCTATCTCATCAATAAAAATGATACAAGGTGCATTTTTTTTCCCTTGTTCAAACATGTCTCTTACTCTGCTAGCACCAACACCTACAAACATTTCAACAAAGTCAGAACCAGAAATTGTAAAAAAAGGAACTCCAGCTTCACCAGCAATTGCTCTTGCAAGGAGAGTCTTGCCTGTTCCTGGTGGGCCAACTAAAAGACAGCCTTTTGGAATTTTACCACCTAATCTTTGAAATTTAGCAGGATCCTTCAAAAATTCAACAATTTCTTCTAACTCTGTTTTAGCCTCATCTATACCTGCAACGTCCTCAAAAGTAACTTTTCCGTGTTTTTCAGTTAATAGTTTAGCTTTTGATTTTCCAAAACCCATCGCTTTCCCTGAACCTGACTGCATTTGTCGCATGAAAAAAATCCAAACACCGATTAATAAAAGCATTGGAAACCAAGATAATAAAGTGGATAGTATCCAAGAAACTTCTCTTTCTACTGGCTTTCCAATAATTCTAACACCACTGCTTTCAAGTAAAGTTACTAAATTTGCGCCCTGGGGAGAAAATGTAGTAATGACCCTTCCACCGGTAGTGGTAGCTGATATCGAACTTCCAGAAATTGTAGCTTCCCTGACATTGCCTGATTTTACAGATGATACAAAATCAGAGTATGCAAGTTCAGTTGAAGGTTTTTGATTATTTCCACTCTGGAATAAATTAAATAGAAGCAAAACAACAAGTATTATTGTAATCCAAAGAAGAAGGTTTTTTGTAAAATTATTCAAGAGTTTATCCTAATTAGTTACTAATTTATAAATTTTATCTTAATTCCATAACAATCAAATAGGAAACTGATAAAGTTATTCGTTATATCAAGATGGTTATTTGATTTAACAACGTCAAGTTTAATTTTCATTTTTTGATAATTAAATCGATCTATATCTACTGGAACATATTTCCAGACTTCATATGGTATAATTGATTTTCTAACTATTTTATTTTTAATAAGCGAATAATTTGAGTTTTGCAAATATCCTACTTTAACTTTTTTACTACACAAAATTTCCCATTTATTATCGTATAACAAATTCCCAAATTCAGTAATTTTGCTTGGAGGTATCAATTCCTTAGACCACCTAACTAAAGAGACGTTTTTTTGTCTATAAAAAATTTTACATCCACCAAGAGTCCTGCCAGGCATTTTATTTTGATTATCAGTAAAATCTAATAAATGAACTAATAATTTTTCAACTTTTATTTTTTTTAAGAAATATTTTTCACCACCTATAGATTTTATCTTTAGGAGCATTATTCTTACAGCAAAGTCTTTATTTAATCTGGATAAAAATTTTATATCTAGGTTTGACCAACCTAAGTTAAAAGACGGGAAATGTACTGTGCATAATTCGTTTATTTTTTTATCTAATATTTCTGTTATTTTACCTACAGCTATTGAAAAATTATGTACATTTTTTAATATTTTGTCTTTATTCTCTAAATTCTGTAAAAAATTGCGAGTTTTTACCCTTTCAAATTTTTCATTTATATTTGAATCATCTACAATAAACTTTATTGATTTTTCTTTACAAGTTTTAAGTATTATTTCTTTAGTGTATGATAGAAATGGCCTTAACAAAATGGTTCCACGCCAAGAAGAAACTTTTTTTATACCAGCAGCCCCCCAAAAACCAGTTTTTTTATTCATTCTCATGAATACTGTTTCAATATTATCATCTAAATGATGCCCCAAAAACAAGACTCCATTTTTGGATTTTGCAAAAGCAGAAAGTGTATTCAACCTTTCAAATCTTGCCCACTCTTGTATACCAGTATTTTTTGTATATTTTTTTAATTTAAATATTTCTGCCTTCAATCCAATGGCATTTAGTTTTTTTCTTGTAATTGATGCCTCTTTCCAAGAAGAATCTCTAAGTTGATGATCTATTATTACTGCAATAACATCTAACCCATTGATATTTGAGTATTTATTTAAAAGGTGGGATAGCATCATGCTATCTGGACCACCTGAAACACCTAATATTAAATTCTTTGTATTATCAAAATTAATTAAATTTAATAAGGAATTTACTTCTTTGAAAAATTTTTCTTCATCAATAATTTTTAAACTTTCGCCTAAACTAGTCACACGCTTTGTCAGCTTTTAACTCGTTAATTTTTCTAACAAAACGTTCTGGTGGATCAACTATAAAGTTTAAAGAATTTTCAAAAACTGTACATGCCTGCTCTGGTGGTGCGACATAACTCATTGCTTGAGCTATTCTCAAAGTTGTATCTATAGTCCTTGGGTCATCTGGATATTTATCATTAAAGTCAATATCACTAAATGCGGAGTCTTCATATTTTTTTTGCTTAAAAAGAACCCCTCCATACCAGTAATGAGCATCTTTAATTTTTTCATCTAAAGGATGGATTGTCATGAATTCTTTAAGAGCTAATTCAGCTTCGTCATATTTACGTTTAAGTGCTAATTCTAAAGAAAATTTAAATTGCTGTTCTGGAGTTGTGTCAGGCAATATACTAACGCTAGTAATATCTGAATTATTATCATCTAATGATAGCAAACCTAGAGTGCCATTCTCACTTTGGCTCACTTGAACATTTCCTGTCTCACTTAGATCGTTAGAAGAAAGCTGCTGAACTTCCTTTGTTGGCATTTCATTACTTCCTAGACTATTTGAAGATAAATTATTTTGCAAACTTTGATTTTTTATAGAACTAGGCGTTATAAGAGATTCTAGTCGCATTATTCTAATTTCTGATTGTCCTATTAAATCAACAGTCGAGTTAAACCTTGAATCAATAAGCCTCAACTTATCTTTTAGTAATAATAAATCCTGCTCAATATTATTTGAATTGTGAGAATTATTGCTTTGATTCAAAGTTCCTGATGGTTGTATTTTTTCTAAATCAGAATAAATTCTGTCAATATCGTTTCTTATTTTGGTCAAATCAACTTCAACAATCCCTCTTAATTCTTTAACTGCATTTTCAAGAGCAACTATTCTTTTCTGTTGACCGTTACTAATTGAACCATTTGAATTTTTTTCATTACTGTAAACAAATTTTTCTAAATCAGCTAATTGTTTACTTAATTGCTGGAATCTTCCAGAGATGCTATCAATATTGGTTTGAGAATAAACTGGCAAATTAAATAAGTTAAAAGATAATATTACTAAAAATAAAAAAAGTATTTTACGTAAATATAAATTTAATGCCATCTCGTCTCCTTTACCAAGTTTTTTTATCATATACTATTTTAAATAGGCAAAAAAAAGGCACCTATTTAGGTGCCTTAAAATATGTAAATTTTTATATTAATCAATAGACGTTACAGATCTTCTATTCATCGACCATGCTGCTTTATTTGAGCCTAATACCTGTGGTCTTTCCTTGCCGTAACTTACAACGCTAATTCTATCACCATTAATTCCGACTGAAATTAAATAGTCTTTAACTGCAGAAGCTCTTTTTTCACCTAAGGCAAGGTTGTATTCTCTTGTACCTCTCTCATCACAATGTCCCTCAATGGTAACTTTTAGTGAAGGATTTTGGTTTAGAAATTTACCTTGATTGTCTAAAATTGATCTATCCTCATCATCTAACTCAGAACTATCGTAACCAAATAGCACTCTATCACCAACTTTAATAAGGGCTGTTTTTGGATCAGTGTCATATGAATAAGAGGATGTTCCACTATCCGATGATGTTGAGGAGGAAGAAGACGTTGATGAAGTTGAACTTGTTTCACCACCAGATGAAGAAGAAGTTCCGCTTGATGCACTTGTTGAAGCTGATGATCCCGATGCACCAGAAGCAATAGCGTCTATTTCTGATGCAGTTTCACAAGCAGCTAATAAAGCCGCACTTGCTGCAAGTAATATAAATCTTTTCATGAGTTCCCCTCGCTAACTAATAATGTTAATATAATAACTAATTAAATGAACTGTCGCAACTTAATTAATTTTATTCAATTTAGCAAGTCTATTAATTCCCATTTTGGTTTTTTTTTAATTTTTTTATTTTTAAGGTATCAGTGGTGACCATGCTGGATCTGATGCATCTGAGGGCGTAATTATTTCTCTCTCATTATATCCAGTTATATCTACCCTAAAAAGCCTTACATTACCACCAGTACCATCATCATTACTTTTTTCTTGTTTAAAATACATTAAAACTCGTCCATTGGGTGCCCAAGTTGGCGCCTCAACTAGATAACCTTTTGATATTAGTCTTTCTCCACTTCCATCAGGTCTCATAACGCCAATATAAAACTGACCCTGATACATTTTGGTGAAAGCAATTAAATCTCCACGAGGAGACCAAACTGGTGTTGCATATCTTCCATCTTTAAAAGATATTCTCTTTTGGTTACTACCATCTAAATTCATCACATATAATTGTTGTGACCCTCCCCTGTCAGAATTAAATACTATTTTTTGTCCATCAGGTGAAAAAGTTGGTGATGTATCAATTGAAGGACTATTTGTAAGTTGATTAACCTCCTGAGAAAGCAAGTTCATTATAAAAATGTCAGTAAGCCCTTGGTCTGCTAAACTCATTATGATAGACTTTCCATCTGGACTAAACCTAGGGGCAAATGTCATCCCTGGAAATGTTCCTAAAAGCTCTTGTCTATTAGTTTCTAAATTAAGTACATATACTCTTGGTTGATTTTGATAATAAGCTAAGTAAGCAACTTCTTGTGAAGTTGGTGAAAATCTTGGAGTTAAAACAAGATAAGAACCGTCTGTAAGGTATTGATGATTATGACCATCTTGATCCATAATAGCTAATCTTTTTACTCTAGCATTAAGGGGGCCACTCTCAGAAATATAAACTATCCTAGTATCAAAATATCCTTCTTCACCTGTAAGTCTTTTATATATTTCATCAGCTGCAATATGGGAAATCCTTCTCCAATATTTGCTATCCACAGATAATTTTAGACCTGTTAAGTCTTGTTCTGTAACAACATCCCATAATCTAAACTCTACTTCTACAATTCCACTGCTATTAATGGTTGCAGAACCAGTTACTAGAGCTTTTACACCTAAAGGATCCCAATTATTAAAAACTGGTCTTATACTTGGTGATTTTGGTTTTTCTATATATGCCTGTTGGTCAACTACATCAAATAAACCAGTAGAAACCAGATCATTAGTGATAACTCTTACAATATTCTCTCCTATATCATTTGAATTAGTTTCAGAAATAAATTTTTGGATGGCAATTGGAAGAGGATCAACATTGCCCTCAGTAATATCAACTACTAAATTTTGAGCGTAAGTATTACTGCACATAATTAAAGATAAAATAAATATTAAATTTTTAATTATTTTTAACATTTTAAATTCCATTCAAATTAATAATTACCGAACATTGTTGCTGGATCAAATCTAAAGATTAGAGTTTTCCATTCACTAAATTTACTTGAAGGCAAAGGCATTGGTTCAGCATCTTTAACAGCTCTTATAGCAGCATTAGCAGCAGCTTTGTAAAATGAATTATTAGCATTTAAACCTTTATTTACCCATTGTGCCTTTAAAACATAACCCTCGTTATTAAATTCCATAAATATGTCAACAATAAGGTTCTCAGCTCCAGCTGCTCCTATAGGTGGAGTCCAAAAATTGGCTATGTGTCTTTTTAATAAGTCAATTTCACTTACTCCAAATGGCTTTAATAGGTTTTTAGGTTTTGAGCTTACAGCACTTGCTACAAGATTTTTCATTGTTTCCAATTCATTTTTTCTTTTCTCTTTTTCAATTTTCTCTTTTTGATTTTTAACTTCTTCAATTTTCTTTTGTGCTTGAGTTTCTTTTATTTTTTCTAAAGTTTTCAGAACTGAAGTTAATGCATTTGGATTGGTTTTATTCTTATTAGCCTTTGCTTTTTCTTTTTGAATTTGCGGTTTAGAAATAGGTTTTTTAATATTTGATAAACTTAATGGATTTTCAGGCTTCTCACTAGGAACATTTTTATCTTTAATAACTTTTGGTTTTTGGACTGGAGAAACTGGCATAACAGGTTTTTCTGAAGGAGATACTGGTATTGAAGGTTTTTCCGAGGGTAATATTTTTTTACTAACAACTACTGGTTTTTTTGATGGTGTTTCCAATAGTTTATTTTTTTTATGTGTTACTTCTTCTGTTTTTTTTGAAATATCCTTTATTTCATCGTCTTTTTGGACTTTTTCTTTATTTAGCGGTTTTTGTTCCTCTAAGTTAGTATCTTCAACTACTTTTAGCATCTCAAAAGAAACAATAGTTAAATCTGGTGGAAGTTGTCTACCAAATTTTGGTAGACCATACATTGCAACTCCAATAATTAATATATGTATAAATAAAGATAAAACACTTGCAGATCTTACAAGTGATCCTTCATCTATAAAATCTATTTGTTTAAATAAATTACTAGCTATCATCAGGCAGTTTAGCTACTAATGCTACTTTTTCGTATCCAGCTGACTGTATTTTCCCCATCAACCCTATCACCTCACCATAAGGCAATAGATTATCTCCTCTAACAAAAATTCTTGTTTTTGAGTTAACTTTGGAAATTGCTTTTAATCTTGGAATAAGGTTCTCAGAACTAACAACTGCATCTTGTATGTAAATTTCCCTGTTTTTATTAATTGTAACTATTAAAGGGTCTGCATCTGAATTGAGTTGATTTGCTTTGGTTTTAGGGAGATCAACTTGAACACCTACTGTTAACATTGGTGCAGTAATCATAAAAACAATTAATAAAACTAGCATAACATCAACTAATGGAGTGACATTAATATTACTCATAGGTTTTTTTGATCTATATCTTATTTTTTTTAAATTTGAGTTCATTTAACTATCTTCATCTAAGCGTCTAGATAAAATTGCCATAAACTCCACTGAGAAATTTTCAAGTCTCAAAGAAACTTTTTCAATATCATTTGAAAATTTATTATATGCAGCAACAGCAGGAATTGCTGCTAAAAGACCTAAAGCTGTAGCAAATAAAGCTTCAGCAATACCAGGGGCCACAACAGCTAAAGAGGTATTTTTTGAAGCAGCTATTGCAGAAAAAGAATTCATTATTCCCCAAACTGTTCCAAATAAACCAATAAATGGAGCTACCGAACCAATTGATGCCAGAAATGTCATTCCTCTCTCTAATCTACCTATTTCTTTGGTTATAGCAACTCCCATACCCCTATCAATTCTTTGAGATAATGAAGCTTTAAAATTATCACCTTTCGATACTAGTCCAGAATTAGTGGCTCTTCTCCATTCTTGCATTGCTGACGAAAAAACACTTGAAATGGCGCCATGTGACTTACGATTAATCTCATTAGTCATTTCATCATAAATATCATCCAAAGATGTGCCAGACCAAAATTCATTTTCAAAGCTGTCTGCTAATCTAAGCTCTCTTCGTGATAAAAATATTTTCTCAATTATAATTGTCCAACACCATACAGAAGCTAATAATAAAATTAGCATCACAAATTTAACAACAATATCAGCTTGCAGAAATAGGCTCCAAAGTGAAAGATTAGCCGACCCTTCAAGAACCTCTTTTACTACCTCTTGCTCCATAATATTTATTTTCTCCTTTTGAATGAATACATATATTAAAATTAAGACATTAGTGAGGCAAAATACTATTTAATGACTTTAATAAACTCTCGGGGATTCTTGTAGCTTTCATATTTTTATTTAAAAAGCATAATGTTACTTCAGTTTCAGATAATTTTTTATTATCGTGATCACTAAAAATTAACTGATTTAATACCAAAGATGCCTTTTTACATTGAACTAAATTGGTTTTCACATAAATTACATCACCAAGAGTACATGAATTTTGCCATTCACAATACAACTTTTTTACTACGATACTTAAATTTTTTTTTAATAGTTCTTCTGCTGGGAAACCTAACTTTCTAATTAGTGCTGATCTAGCTCTTTCAACAAAATTGAGATACTTTGCGTGGTATACTATTCCTCCAATATCAGTATCTTCGTATTGAACTCTAAAATAATACAAATGAGATTTATCTCTAATTTCACCATCTAAAAAATTCATTTTTCAATTATTGCTATTCTTACTATCTTCATAAACAAAACTATTTTTGGGTATTGGAAGGCCTAAATAATTCCAACCTTCTGAGGTTAAAATTCTACCTCTTTGTGTCCTATCTACAAAATTTTCTTGAATTAAATACGGTTCAATTACTTCCTCCACAACGTCTTTTTGTTCTGATAGAGAAGCTGATATAGTTTCAATGCCTACTGGACCGCCATTATACTTTTCTGCAAGTATTTTTAAATAATTTCTATCTATATTGTCTAAACCTTTCTGATCAATATTTAATTTGAATAGTGCAATATCTGCCTCTTCTTTATCAATTATATTTTTTCCATTTACCAAAGCAAAATCTCTTACTCTTCTTAATAGTCTGCCAGCTATCCTTGGCGTACCCCTTGACCTTCTTGCAATTTCATTAGCCCCATCTAACATTAACTTTATTTTAAGTTTTATAGAGTTGTTCATCAATATTTCCTCAAGTTCAGAAATTGTATAAAATTTCATTCTTAAGTGAATTCCAAATCTATCTCTTAAAGGAGTAGTTAGAAGACCAGACCTTGTTGTTGCTCCAACCAAAGTAAATTGTGGCAAGTCAATGCGTACAGATCGTGCAGATGGACCCTCACCGATTATAAGATCAAGTTGAAAATCCTCCATCGCGGGATATAAAACCTCTTCCACAACAGAGTTTAAACGATGTATTTCATCAATAAAAAGTACATCCCTTTCATTTAGATTTGTCAAAATTGCAGCTAAATCACCCGCTTTTGTTATGACCGGTCCAGATGTGGATCTAAAGCCAACCCCTAACTCATTTGCTACTATTTGAGACAAAGTTGTTTTGCCAAGACCTGGAGGACCAACAAAAAGAGCGTGATCCATAGCAACATTTCTCTTAACAGCTGAACTAATAAAAGTTTGCAAATTATCTTTACTATCACTTTGGCCAATAAATTCTTTGATATTCTGAGGCCTTATATACTCCTTAATTTCACTAAGGTCTTCGTCTTTTTTAAAACTATTCATACTTGTTACCAAGTTTCTTTAGACATATTGAAATTAATTCAGATAACTTAAGATCTATTTCACTTTCTTCAAAAACACCTAGAACAATTTTTTTACAATTTGATTTATTATAACCTAAATTTGATAATGCTGATATTGCATCTTCTAAAATTTCTTTATTAGCATCATTCAAATCCTTATTTAGATTTGAAAATAGTGGGTCAACTTGATTATTAGGAATTTTATCTTTAAGTTCATTAATTATTCTACCAGCTATTTTAGGCCCTATTCCATCTGCTTTGGTTATTGATAATCTTTCTGAATTTGAAATGGCAAAACTTAACTCATCAATATTTAAAGATGAAAATATTGCTAAAGCTGCTTTTGCACCAACACCCTGAACAGAAACAAGTAAATTAAACCATTGCTTTTCAATGGCATCATAAAACCCATATAAAGTTTGGCTATCCTCTCGAACAATCATTTCTGTTAAAATTGTAATATTTTTCTCTATGTCTCTAAGTTTATAAATAGTTTTCGAAGAACAAAATATTTGATAACCTATTCCATTTACGTCAACTATTAGAAATTTTTCATCAATTTGAATTATTTTACCAGTTATTTGAGAGATCATTTTTTGACTATTTGTTTTTTTCTAATGCTCGTCTTATAGCATTATTTAAATTATTGTTTATAGATTTATTTTTTGAATTTACGATTAAATTATAAGGGTCTAGTTTTTCATTTAGTGAATTAAACCCTGCTATAGCAATTGCTAAAGCGTCAGAGGCATCTAATTGTTTTACACTCTGGCCAAGTAATTTTTCTACCATAAATTTAATTTGTTTTTTATCAGCAGAACCAGTTCCCGTTAATGATTTTTTTACATTTCGTGCCGCTAACTCTTTGATAAAAATAGTTTTCTTTGAAGCCAAGACATTCAATGCAACACCTCTCGCCATCCCTAGTTTTAGTGCTGATTCACCACTCGCACTAACAAAAATTTTTTCTATAACAGCTATAGTTGGACTATACTTATTAATAATTTTTTCTAGATTTATAGATATAAAGTGTAATCTGCTTGCATCATTTTCGTTTGGCTCTGGAACAATCACACCATGTTCTATATGTTCAATTTCATTTTGGAAGTGTCTAATAATACCCCAGCCAGTATTTCTAATACCAGGATCAATTCCAATTATTATTTTATCTTTATTTGATACGACCATTTAGTTTATGGTAAATTTTTAAAATTATTGTTCAATCAAGCTCAAGTCTTTATCGTCCATCTCAAAATTATAAAAAACATTTTGAACGTCTTCACAGTCATCTAATCCACTAACTAACTTAAATACTGCTGGAACTGAACTTGCTGAAATTTGAAGTAGATTTTTTGATTTCCAAATAATCTCAGCGTTCTCTGGGTCACCAAAATTCAAAGTTAAGCTTTCTCTAATTTCATTAAAATTTTCTAAATTAGTTATAATTTCGTAATAATCTCCATTCTCAATAATATCTTTCGTATCATTTTCAATTGAGAACTCTATAAATTTGTCAATATCACCAGCAGTTGATGGATAGATGATGGAGCCAACTTTATCAAAGAGGTATGAAACACTTCCATTTTCACCCAAATTACCATTGAATTTATTAAATATAGTTCTTACCTCTGATGCGGTCCTATTTCTATTATCTGTAAGAGCTTCAACAATAATTGCCACACCTTCGGGTCCAAAACCTTCGTATCTTATTTCTGAAAAATCACTTAAATCACCTGATTCTGCTTTTTTGAGAACTTTATCAATATTATCTTTTGGCATATTAGCAGCTCTACATGCAGCTATAGCAGCTCTAAGCCTTGGATTTCCATCTGGATCAATACCCTGTTTTACAGCAACAGATAGCTCTTTACCAAGACGTGTAAAAACTTTCGCTCTTTTAGCATCTTGGGCACCTTTCCTGTGCATAATATTTTTAAACTTAGAATGTCCAGCCATAAATCTCCAAAAATTGCATCATTCAATTAAGGTTGGTTTGAGAACACCACCAATTTGAATTGGATTTATATCTAATGATTTACCAGTATTATCATCAATTTCAATGATTACACCACATATTGTAATTTCTCCTTCAGCAACTGTCAAATACGATTTTTTAGAAAAAAATCTATCTATTGCTAACTCTTTTTTCATACCAATTACTGAGTCATAGTTCCCACACATTCCTACATCAGTTTGATATGCTGTTCCATTTGGAAGCACCCTTGCATCGGCAGTTGGAATATGGGTATGAGTTCCAATTATTGCAGAAACCTTTCCATCAAAATAATTAGCAAAAGCTGTTTTTTCACTGGTAGCTTCCCCATGTAAATCAATAAATATAGCACTGTAATCCTCACCTAATTTTATATTGAGAAGTATTTTTTCCATTGATTTAAATACAAAATCATTTTGGGACATAAATAAATTAGTCATTAAATTTATTACTAAAATTTTATTTCCATTATCTAATGTAATTTCTGTTTGACCTGATCCAGGTGTTCCTTCAGGCATATTTGCGGGTCTTATTAATTGGTTAGTTTCTTGTATATATTTAATTATTTCTTTTTGATCCCAAATATGATTTCCTGTAGTTAAAACGTCAATTTTTGAATTAAAAAATTGTTTAGCAATTTTTGGAGTTACACCTCTGCCTCCTGCCGCATTCTCAATGTTGACTATAAATATATCTGGTTTAAACTTATGTTTTAAGTAATTAACCTTTGATAAAACGGTATTTCGGGCGTCCCTTCCAACAATATCTCCTAAAAATAATATTTTCATCTGTGCAAACTCTTATTTCTTAAAAGGAATTAATCCATCTTCATCGATTACTGCATCAAGCGGGATATCAAAAGTATCTATTGGTAATTTTTTAAACTTTTGTATCTTGAATGCAACTCCGATACACGTAAAATTTTTTTTTGTTGATATTAATTTTCTTAGAGTTTGATCATAATACCCACCACCATAACCTAGTCTGTGCCCTATTTCATCATATGCTAAAAGTGGTACTAAAATCATGTCTGGTTCAATGGTATTGCAATCTTGATTAGGTTCTAAAATACCATACTTACCTCTAATTAAATTTATTTTAGGTGTCCATTCTCTAAATCTTAATATTTTATCTTTCAATGGAGTAACTGGCAAACAAGTTTTGTAACCATTAGAAATAAATACTTTCAATAATGGCAATGTATTGATTTCATTTCTGAATGGATGAAAACCAGCAACTACTGAAACACTATAATTATCTATAATACTATTAAAATATTTTGTAACTTTATTTGAAACTTTTTGAGCGTAATGATTGCTAATATTTTTTCTTTTATCTAAAAAATATTTTCGTAATTCTTGTTTTGTTAGTATGACTTCAGACATAAATATTAATTTTAATTAGCACGATAGCCGATATTGCCGATGGTTTCTAAATCCTATGTGGCCTGAAAAAACAGGTGGGTACCACAGTAAAAAAGCCAAGACTTAATCAGAGGCAGTTCCCTAAGGATATATATTGGCCCCAGAGATATCTTACCTGTCAAACAAATCAGCTATCGTGTCTATAATATAAATCAAACTAATTTATCTGCAACTAATTCTATTCTTTGAGTAATGGTTTTAATTTCCTCTGCCAAAGATTCATAATTTTCTAGCACCACTTTGTTGGGTTCCTCCTTTAGTTTGTCTGCAATTATCAAACATGTCATTAAAAGTAACCTGGCATCACCAACTTGCCCCAAAGATGAAACTAATTTCTCAACTTCATTATTTATTAAAAGACTTAAATTTTTAATATGATCTTCCTGACCTTCGTCACAAGCAATTTTATAAGTTTGCTTATTTATAGTTATTTCAACAACATTGTTAATGGAACTTGTCATGATTTATAATTTATCTAAATCTTTAATTAGATCTGAGACTTTTTCTCGAACTTGCAAAAATTCTGCTTTTAAATCGTTATTATTTGTATTTTTAACGTCTTTCTGAACTTTATTTAAGTTATTAGCTTTTCTTTCAAGAAGATCTAAAGCTTTTGATAGTTTATTAATTTCTATTTTTAAATTATCCATACAATAAAAAGAATATTTATTTATAAATTGCTACTAACATTATAATGAGTCAATGAAGAAATAAATATTATAATATTTTTATTGATAAAAACATTAATATAACTCATTAAAGCAATTAATGTTATTTGTTTGTTATATTGGGAATTTAAATATGAAAATTAATGGAAATGCTATTAAGCAAGGTAATGTTATAGAGCATAAGGGATCATTGTGGGTTGCAGTAAAAACAAGTCACGTAAAACCAGGAAAGGGCGGCGCATTTGCTCAAGTTGAATTAAAAAATTTAAGAAATAATACTAAACTTAATGAAAGGTTTAGATCTTCTGAAACTGTTGAAAGAATTATCTTGGAAGAGAAAAATGCAACTTACCTTTACGAGGAAAATGATACACTAATTTTTATGGATATTGAAACTTATGATCAGAAATCAATTTCAAGGGAGTTAATTGGAAATAAATATCAACTACTAGAAGATGGTATGGAAGTTATTTTGAATACATTTGAGGATGAAGTAATTTCAATTCAATTGCCAGATACCATTAAAGTAGAGATATTTGAAGCAGATGCAGTTATCAAAGGTCAAACAGCTTCTTCATCTTATAAACCTGCAACTATTAAAAATGATATAAGGATTTTAGTTCCTCCTCATATAGAGAAAGGAACAAAGGTAATAATTAAAACTGAAGATCTATCATATGTTGAGAGAGCCAAGGAATAGATAAATGTTACCCATGCAAGGTAGGTCTCCCATAATTAATGTATCTTCTAATGCATGTATTCTTGCAGGAAAAAAGCTTCTTAAAGATTTTTTAGAAATCGAAAATCTACAAGTTAGCAAAAAAGATACATCAAAGTTTTTTTCAATTACTTTGAAAAATCTTGAGAAAAGTCTCTTTGAAAGTTTAACCAAAGCAAGACCTGAATGGTTAATAAACCCTATCAATAATGAAGAGCGAAAAGATTCATGGGTGGTCAGTGTTATGTCTGGTAAAATCAATTTTATTCATGGAATTCCTCATATAGCTATTTCAATAGCGTCACTTAACAATGGCAAAATAACTTCTGGATGTATATATGACCCAATTAGAAAAGAATTATTTTACTGTGAATTAGGAAATGGTTCATTTTTAAATGAAAAAAGAATAAGAGTTTCTGGAAGAGATAGTATTATAAAATCTATTATAAACTGTGGCTCTAATGAGTTTCCCTTAGATAGTATTAAGAGATTAAAATTATCTGGATCCCAAATAAGAATGTCTGGTTGCCCAGCTTTAGACTTAGCTTGGGTGGCATCTGGTAGAATAGATGCATACTTGGACAAAATAGATTTATCAGAGTATATTGCAGGAATTATTTTGGTTAAAGAAGCTGGGGGATTTTGTACAGATTATTCAATGGGTGAAAATATTTTAGAGAAAAAAGAAATATGTGCTGGGAATCCATCTATGCATAATAATGTTATTAAAATTTTGAAAAAAAATCAGTGAAATTATAAACTTCATCTTATTCCTGACACTTTTAAAAAATATGTATAAAATTTAGGCTTTTTATGACAGATCCAAGAAAATACTTAATTAGAATGATAATGTTTATAATTGTTGTTTTTGCAATAGTTATAATCCTGAATAAACCCCTAATAGATGCTTTTAATGCAAATACTGCTATAAATGGTCTTATTTCAGTAATTCTTCTAATTGGTGTTTTATTTTTATGTAGACAAACTATCAGACTTGTACCAGAAAAAAAATGGATTGAAAACATTCAAGATCAGAATAAGAGCCCCACTGAACCAGTGCTTTTAGCTCCTTTAGCTTATATGCTTGGAAAAGAAACAAGTTTAATTAATTTTTCAATTTCTGCCGCAGCTCTTCGATCTGTTCTTGATGGTGTAGCTGGTAGACTTGATGAAAATAGAGAAATTGCTAGATATTTAATAGGTTTGCTTATTTTTTTGGGGCTTTTAGGTACATTCTGGGGATTAATAGGTACGGTTAGCTCGGTTAGCAATGTTATAAGTGGACTAAATTTTGGCAATCAAGAAACAAGTCTAGTTTTTTCAAATTTACAAAAAGGACTTGAAACACCTCTTGAGGGAATGTCTACTGCATTTTCTTCATCTCTTTTCGGGTTGGCTGGCTCACTAATATTAGGTTTATTAGATCTTCAATTAGGCCAAGCCTCAGGAAGATTTTATCAAGATTTAGAAAATTGGCTATCTTCGTCTGTTAAAATATCAAACAACCAATTATCTAACTCTTTTACAAACGAAAATATTAGTTATTCAGATAGCTTGACGGAAAGTTCTGCTCTACATTTATCTGAACTGGCATCTGCATTAACTACAATTGAGGCTGATAGGAGTAGATTATTACACCAAATCACTGAATTAAATACTCAACTAAGAAGGCTGGCTGATCAAATAGAAAATGAAAATTCTATTCAAAAAAAATTACCAGTAATTGAGGCACAATTACAAAGTATTTCTGAGGAAGCTCGTAATAATTATTCATCACAAATTGACATTATAAAACAAGAAACAAGATCTTTAGGGAATTCTATTAAGAAATCAAAAGCGCAAGAGGGGAATAAACATAAAAATATTAAGTTAAGAGCTGATTAAATGGCTATCTCAAGGAGTCGTATAAGTAGAACTGATAACTTGACATGGCCAGGTTTTGTTGACTCTTTAGCAGCACTTTTAATGGTAGTAATATTTGTGTTAATGATATTTAGTGTTGCCCAGTTTTACTTAAATCAAATAGTAAGCGGACAAGATGAGGCTTTGGTCGATTTAAATAAAGAAATTAGTAACCTTTATAATTTACTTCAAATTGAAAAAAATTCTAATAATGACTTAATGCTTCAATTTAATAAATTAAATACGGATTTCCAAAATATAAATAATGATTTAAATCAGGTGAGAGAAGAAAATGATGCTCTTTCACAACTAATTATGTCATTAAAAAGCTCGCTATCAGAAACTCAAAATCAACTAAAAAGTGCTGAAAATAAAATCATAAGTCAAGAAGGTCAATTGAAAAATAAGGAAAAAGAAATCATTGAAATACAAAGGGTCAATAAACAAGAATATAAGGCTCTAGAAACCACAATAACTGAATTAGAAAAGAAATTAGCTTTAAGCCAAGATGAATTGGCATTAAAAATTGATGACATATTGAAGCTTGAAAAAATCAAAACTAACCTTAAACTTGAAATTAATAATTTGATTTCAAATAATAAAGAGATAAATACTGAAATATTAAAAGAAAGAGATTATACAAAAACTCTTGAGGAAAAAATTGCCTCATTGAAAGATAAAGCCATTCTTACTCAGAAAGAAAATAAAAATAGTATTTCAGAAATCATTAAACTTAAAGCCAAGATCAATAGCTTAAAAATAGCTCTAACAGAAGTCAATTTGAAATTAAGCCAATTACAAGCTCTTTTTGAAAAACAGAAAAAAGAAGATGAAATAAATAAAATTGAAACTGCAAATCTTGGAAAAGAATTAAATTCAGCATTAGCAAGTAGAGTTAAGGAATTACAAAAATTTAGATCTGAGTTTTTTGGAAGGCTAAGCGAATTACTTGAAAATCGAGATGAGATAAGAGTTGTTGGAGATAGGTTTGTTTTTCAATCGGAATTATTATTTGAAAAAGGTTCAGCTAATCTAGGGGATAAAGGCAATGAACAATTAGAGAAATTATTCATTACATTAGATGATATAGCTAGGACAATTCCAAATGATATTAATTGGGTTTTACAAGTTGAAGGACATACAGATAATATTCCTATAAAAACTGGAAAATACTCAGATAATTGGGATTTATCAACTGAAAGAGCATTATCTGTTGTAAGATTTTTGATTGATAAAGGCATTAAACCAAAGCGATTGTCAGCTACAGGTTACGGAGAATTTCAGCCTCTAAATAATTTAGACAAAAATTTTAGCTTAGAAGAAATAAATAGTAAAAATAGAAGAATTGAATTAAAAATAACACAACGCATTATTAACTAATTTAAAAATATAGTTGCAGAAGAAATAAATTAGTTGTAAGTATTTTTTGATTTATATGAGGCAATAATGAAAAAAGATATACATCCTGACTATCATGAAATTACTATAGAAATGACTGATGGTAGTAAATATAAAACAAGATCTACATTAGGTAAAAACGGACATCATTTAAAATTGGATATTGATCCTAAAACACATCCGGCATGGACTGGTCAACATAGAATAGTTGATTCTGGTGGCCAAGTTGCAAGATTTAACAAAAAATTTGGTAAACTTGGTATATAATTACATTTTTTCTTTAATTATTGAGTGTGCTGCTGCCAACCTTGATATTGGTATTCTAAACGGCGAAGCCGAAATATAGTCTAATTTAATTTTTTCGAAAAAGTCTATAGAAACCGGATCACCTCCATGCTCACCACATACTCCAACTTTTAAGTTGCTTTTGACTTTCTTACCTTTCTTAACACCCATTTCTAAAAGTGGACCAACACCCTTTATATCGATGGAAATAAATGGATCATTTGGAAATATTTTTGCCTCCAGATATTTATTCAAAAATGTTCCTATATCATCTCTACTAATGCCTAGAGTAGTTTGAGTGAGATCATTTGTTCCAAAACTAAAAAAATCTGCAGAAGCAGCTAAATCATCTGCACATAATGCGGCCCTTGGCAATTCAATCATTGTTCCAACTAGATAATTCAAACTCTGATCTGAATTCTCAATTATTGATGAAGCAACTGAGTTAATAATATCCTTGCAAAACTTAATTTCTGCTGATGTTGATGCAAGGGGAACCATTATTTCTATGTTAACTTTCTCTTTTATTTTTTTCTGAACATTGATTGCAGCTTCAAAAATAGCTTTTGACTGCATTTCACATATCTCTGGATAACTTATTGCAAGTCGGCATCCTCTGTGTCCTAGCATTGGATTTGATTCGTGTAATCTTAAAGATTGTGTCCTAACTTTTTCAATATCTATACCAGTTGATGAAGAAAAAGACATCAAATCTTTTTCACTACTTGGCAAAAACTCATGAAGTGGGGGATCTAATAATCGAATTGTAACTGGTAAATCCTTCATAATAGTAAAAATTTCTTCAAAGTCATTTCTTTGCATAGGCAATAATTTATCAAGGGCTATTTTCCGATCACTAATATCTTCAGCAAGGATCATTTGTCTCATTACATTTATTCTATCCTCATCAAAAAACATATGCTCAGTCCTGCATAAACCTATTCCTTCAGCGCCAAATTTTAGAGCAGTTTTAGCATCATTAGGTGTTTCAGCATTTGCTCTAATTTTTAATCTCCTTTTAGAATCAGCCCATAGCATTAAAGTTTCAAAACTTTTGGACATTTCCGGATAAACGGTTGATACAATACCAAAATAAACATTACCTGTAGTCCCATCAATTGTAATCTCAGTGCCTGATTTAACTTTTCTGTCAGCAAAGAAAACATATTTGTTTTTAAAATCAATACGAAGTTCATTTGCTCCAGTGATACAAGCCCTTCCCATCCCTCGTGCTACAACTGCAGCATGACTTGTCATACCACCTCTTGAGGTTAAAATTCCACTAGCAGCATGCATACCTGCAATATCTTCAGGACTTGTTTCTAATCTAACAAGAATAACACTTTCTCCTGCTGCAGCTAGTCTAACTGCCTCTTCTGATTCTAGAACAATTTTACCTGAAACAGCCCCAGGTGAAGCTGGCATACCCTTTAAAAGAAAATCAGCATCTACAGAAGTATCTAAAGCTGGATGAAGTAATTGATTCAAACTTTCTGGTTCTACCCTAAGCAATGCTTCATCTATCGTAATTTTATTTTCTGAAACCATATCAACTGCAATTTTTATTGCTGCTTCAGCTGTTCTTTTCCCATTTCTTGTCTGAAGTAAAAACAATTTACCTTTTTGAATAGTGAATTCTATATCTTGCATATCGCCATAATGTTTTTCTAAAATGCTTCTACAATCATTAAGTTCATTGTAAATCTTTGGCATAACAGCTTCTAGGCTATTATTATCTAAAATATCTTGATCATTGTTTTTTGAAAGTGGGTTTGGGGTTCTAATTCCTGCAACAACATCCTCCCCCTGAGCATTTACTAGATATTCACCGTAAAAAGAATTATCTCCATTACTGGGGTTTCTTGTAAAAGCAACACCTGTCGCACAATCCTCGCCCATATTTCCAAAAACCATTGACTGAATATTTACAGCAGTTCCCCATGATGTTGGTATATTATTAAGTTTACGATAAG
>NYVQ01000067.1 GCA_002684695.1 SAR116 cluster bacterium
ATATATAAGAGAAACAGGAACTTCAATAGGCTTTATAGCTGGCTCTTTGTTGATAATTTTTCATTTAATTTCCTCTAAAGGAAAAATTTATAAAAAAACTTCTTTAGAAGGCGGAACACCATTAGAAAGAACTTTTTTAGATACAAACTTCGTTACTATATGGGTGGTTATAGCCTTTTTATTATTTGAACTCATAATTTATTATACTTCTTTTGATTTAAAGATTTTGTTTAGTAATTATTTAATCTTTGCGCCTTTAATTGCTGTCCTTATTGGCTTCATACCTGGGTGTGGGCCTCAAATTATAGTTACAAGTACTTATCTTATGGGAGTAATACCTTTGTCAGCACAAATAGGAAACGCCATAAGCAATGATGGTGATGCACTCTTCCCTGTTTTAGCAATAGCACCCAAAGTTGGTTTAGTCGCCACTTTATATAGTGCAATTCCTGCTATTTTTTTTAGTTATGGATTTCTTTTGATTTTTGAATAACTCACTCTATAATTGTTAAAAAAGTAAAATTATGAATATCCTTATTTATGGCATCGGAGCAATGGGCTCCATTTACGCCTCTCAACTTTCCAAACAAGGTAATAAAATTTTTGTAATAGACAAATGGGAAGAACATATTAATAAAATTAATAAAAATGGATTAAAAGTTGAAGGTGCCAGTGGGAATAGTATTTATAAAAATCTAATTGCATCAACTAAAGTTCCTAAAAATATAAATTTTGATATAATTCTAATTTCCACCAAAGCTAGTGGCGTTAAAAAAGCAGCATCTGAAGTTAAATCAATAGTTAAAGACAACACTATTGTTATTTCTATTCAAAATGGAATTGGATCATCTGACGAAATTGTAAATCATATTCCAAAAAAACATTTGTTGGTAGGGGTTGCAGATGGTTTTGGAGCATCAATTATTAAGCCAGGACACATTCATCATAATGCAATGAAACTAATTCGTTTCGGTGAATTGGATGGAGGAATTACCAAACGCTTAAATATAATTAAGGATTTATGGCTAAAATCAGGTTTTAATGTTGCAGTCTATGAAAATATTAATCAATTAATTTGGGAAAAATTTATATGTAACGTTACGTTTAGCGCTCCTTGTACAGTCTATAACTGTAGTGTTGGAGAATTAATAAAAAATAAAAGTTACTGGAAGGTAGCAAATGGATGTACTCTTGAAGCGTATGAAATATCAAAATTAAAAGGTATTACATTATCATTCGACAAACCTTTAAAATATGTAAAAGATTTTGGTGAAAAAATGCCAAATGCAAAACCATCAATGCTTTTAGATCATTTATCTAAAAGAAAATCTGAAATTGATTTTATAAATGGACGCGTTGAATTAATGGGAGAAGAGCTTGGCGTTAAAACACCTTACAACTTTATTCTTTCATCAATAGTAAGGAATAATGAACTAAAATTTTAAAGTGGCTTTTCAGCATAAAAATGTCCCGGTCTATGCTCCCCAATTTCTAATACTTCAACCATTTTATTCCAAATCTTTATAGTAGAATCAGCATCGTCTTTGCCAAGTATATCAATAAGTTTTTCAAAATAAGTAGACTGTAAATCACTTAACTCTTTTTTAGCAACTTCGAGATACCATGCATTCCTATCTCTTAAAAAAATATTTTTAAACCCAGGACTTTTTAATGCTTTAGAGTATCTCTGTAAGGAACACATATTCATACTCAAACCTTCCATTTTAATATATTCCTGCATTAATTGAGATGGATAATTGTCATCAACCCTCATCCAGTCACTTACACATAAAAAACCACCAGGTTTAATAACTCTAAATAATTCTTCAGCAAGACTTTCTTTGTCCTTTATATGCAAAAAAGTATCTTTACTAAACACCATATCAAAAGAAGCATTATTGAAATCAAGCGGACCAGGATCAATAACCTTAAAATCTACAAGCTTTTCAAAACTATACTTTGATTTTAACTGATTTGCTCTGTCTATAACTTCCTTTTCAACATCAACACCAGTAACATGACCAACTGAATGCTTTCTAATAAAATGAAAAGCAGCACTTCCAGCCCCACAACCAATATCAAGAATTCTCAAATTTTTTATTGATTTATTATTTAACACTAAATCTATTTCATCAGACCCACCTGGCGATAAAAAACCCTCACCCCAAATCATTTCAAGGGTGTTTATTTGTTTTTTTCCATACTCTCCTTCATCAGTTATACTCATAGTTTTCAGGCTCCTTTTAATAAATTCGAGTTAATCATATCAGATATTACAAACAGTATTATGAAACTCATAAATATTATAATGAATATATTTAAAAATTTCCAAATTTGAGGCTTATTAATAAATTTTGAGAAGTACTTAGATAAGTATCCTATCATAAAGAAAAACAAAAATGAACTTAACGAGGCACCAATCCCAAAACTAATCTTATTACTAAACATGAAGTTTTTTGACATGTTGCCCAAAATAAAAACGGTGTCTGAGTAAACATGTGGATTTAAAAATGTAAATCCAAGAACCCTAAAAATTATTGATTTAAATGTATTTAAATTTTCTTCAAAATTAATTACAACTGAGGAATTAAATTCCCTCAATTTATTTCTTATAAAATTTAATAAAAATAAAATTAGGAGAATGCTTAAAATATTCTCCACACTTGAATTTAAATAACTATCCAAGTAATGAAATAATAAAATTCCAATAAAAATTAATACAAAATCTGATATTGAACATATTATACATACAGTGAAAACAAATTGATTTTTAAGGCCTTGCTCTATTACAAATAAGTTTTGAGGACCTAAAGCAAGTATAAAACTTAACCCAGTTAAGAAACCCAATAAAAAAAAACTAAAATCCATAATTCTCTATAATAATAATTAAAAATAACATTAATATAATTTAATAATGACATTTCTTAACGCATTAAATCAAATGCCTTACTTAATATTGAAATTAAAAGGTATTGGGTTAACTATTAAATAAATTAATAGCCATTAAACACTAAACTATGAAGTTACTTATTGTTATATTAATCACTTTTTTTTCTTTTATTTCATTTGCTAATGATAAAAGTCACAAAGATGATTGGTTTCTAAAGGCAAAAAAATATTATTATGATTATAACGTTGCTTTAGAGGAATATAAAAATAAAAATTATATAAATGCCTTTAAACTTTTATCTACTTTAGCCAAAGATGGAGACCCAAGGGCCCAATCTGATATTGCAGGCATGTATTTTAATGGCTGGGGTGTTGCCAAAAACTTTAAAATGGCCTTTAAATGGTATAAGAGATCTTCCCTTAATGGAAATCCTTATGCTCAGTACAAATTAGGTGACATGTATTGGAATGGCTATGGTGTAGATGTTAACACTGATACAGCACAAATATGGTGGAAGATGGCTGCCGATAATGGTTACAAAGATGCACAATTTAATCTTCCCTACCAGTATTGCCACATGAGTAAACCTCAATGTCAATAATTCTTGAAAAATTAATTTAATTAGTTATAAAACTTTAGTTGGAGAAATTTATGATTGAAAATTTTAATAATATATATTTGTTTTTACTTTTTTTAGTTGGATGTATTTTAACTCCTGGATTTTATGCTTTTCAGTTATGGGAGGCCAAGGGAATTTTTAGAAGATATAATATTGACGATTCTGCAACTTTAGTGCAGAGGTTTGCAGCAGCCTGGCCAACAGCTGAGTCTCTCACAGCTATAATTATTATTATTATTGGTCCTCAAGGTAACTGGGCTTTCTTTGTTTTAGGATTTATAGTTTTTCTAGCAAATTTTATTTATAATACTGGAACGTATTTTAATTTAGCTTTTACACTTGGTAGAGATAAATATAAAGTTGCTCCTGAAGCAATGTATGCATCAATTTTTAAGCTTTTTGTTTATGGAACGTTATTAATCAGTTTAAGAGAAAAATTATTTATCAACTAAAATTTATAACTCATATTAAAAATTAGTCTGTTCTGATAAAAATTATTTAAATTTTCCCTATTATAATCTGCCCATGGGACCCCTGTACCACAGTGAAACTCTCTTTTAAATTTATCATAACAAGGATTCTCCTTAATATCTCCTCCAATTCTTAAAGCATTATCAATTCCAAATAAAATATTTATATTTTTAATATTTTTACTCATTATAAATCCCATAGAGTAAATTGGAGAAACACTTAAAAGATCACTACTGTAACCAATATCAAAGTTGAAGGGTATAATTAAAATACTAGAATTTAATTTATATAAAATGCGAGTTTTTAAATTTAATTCAAAGTTTTTAGATTGATAGAAATGACCTAAATTAAATCTCTTTCCATTAGGAGCAATAAAGTTTCCGTCCCAAACTAAGGATTGTGAATATTTATTAGAACCCTTGGTATCTACAAAATTGAATAAATTGCTTCCAAAAACTTTTTCAGTAATTATAAGAAAAATTATCGTTAATAAAATTTTTTTCATTTTCACAGTCATTTTTACTTTCAAAACAATTATTTGGATAAACAGGAATTGGTATAATTTGATTTTTGCCTATTTTTATATTTTCATTTGCACAGCTTATGAAAAAGGCGATAGTTAAGAGAGAGAAAATATTCCTTATCATTTCACAGTTACCTTTCCTTGAGGGCTCATGGCATTTTCAATGTTGAGCTCTCCATATCCATAAACTTCATCAGGCCCAGAAGTCCCTAAGTCAGTTGCTGTTTGCAAAATAACTTGTTTTATCTGAGCGCCATTTAAATTAGGGAACTTTTGCCTTAACAATGCAGCTGCACCAACCACTCTTGGCGCTGAAAAAGATGTACCAGATGCATCGCCACTAAAAAGCACATCATCATGTGCAACAATAAAATCTTTTGGGATAGATCCAGCTTGATAACTATAAGGGGCCATAGACGTTACTCCATCTGACAATGACCCTACAAAAATTGTATCCTCACCTATTTCATAACCCTGAGCCCTAACTTTGCTATATAAAGCGGCAAAATAATCACAATCTGTAATAGATGCAGAACCACAATATTGCGCTCCATTTCCAGCAGCATGAACAAAAAGCATTTTTTGATTGTATTGAGTATTATAGTTTGAATTAATACTAGTTATTTTATCTCTAACAGCATTTGATATAATAGTATCCCAGTTACTATTATTTACTCCTGTATAAAAACCAGAAGCATTTTTAAGTGGTTTTTCAAAACCCCATGAATTATTAATGATAAAATAATCATTTATGTTATAATAACTGTAAGCATTATTTGCATTTTGAATGGTTGTACTAAGATCACCACTAGGTAAATTAGTTAATATAACATCAGTTTCAGGTGCAACACTGTTAACTACTACAGATACCCAATCACCATGACTATCAATCCTGCTATTTGAATTAAAACTGTCTAGAATTCCAACCTTTATTCCATTCCCTGTCCAGCCTTCAGACCAAGCAGTACTCGCTTTTGTATCCCTCGTAGCTATTGGGTATGCAAATACAGAATTTAGAGAAGAATGAGCTTGGGTTAAAGATAAATATGAATTACCACTTGGCCCATCGTAAGGAAGATTGCTTTCAGTACCCAAAAGAATTTTAGAATTTGCTTGCGATAAAGTTGAAGCAACTCCTTCGGTATAATCATATGAAATTTCAGGAGGATTGTTTAAGATGCCTCCTCCACCTCCACAAGATGACATCAAAAGTAAACAAATTAAAAAAAATCCATAGTTTACCTTTTTATAAATCATTTGATATTAATAAATTTAAAAAAAAAAAAATTACAAGAAATATTTTTGTTAGTTTAGTTATTTTGATATCATAAGAGATGTTTAGAAAAGTAATTTTATATTTAATAATATTTTTAATAATTAGTCTAATATCGATTTTTTTTATAGGTAACTACGTATATTCAGAGGCTACAAAAGTTGGTTGCTATTTAAAACCAGATAGATCAAAAAATACAATTTCAGAATTTTATACACCACCAATAAATGATGGTCCCTTTAGAGGTCAAAAATGGATAAAATGGGTAAATTATGATTTATCTGATTGGTGGTTAAAAAATACCCCATCTGAAAAAGTTAAAATATCTAATTTAGATAATAAAATTATTCTAGATGGTTTATGGGTGCCCTCTTCCCACCCTAAAAAGAAAGAAACTATAATAATACTGCATGGATTAACAGCAACATATAGAGAATTCAATGTGCTCTTAACGGCTTCAATGCTAATAAAATCAAATTTTAATATTTTATTAATTGATTTCAGGAATCATGGTAAAAGCACTTGCACTAATGGCAAGCATGCTGGTGGTCAAAAACAAGTTTACGACATAGTAAGTTCTATTGATTGGCTAATTGAAAATAAAAAAATCCCAAGTCACAAGATCGGAATTCATGGGATTTCTGGAGGAGCTTTATCGGCTTTGTTATTACCCGCAATAGATAATAGATTTGCTGCCTTAAGTTTAGAAGGGAGTCCTTTTGACTTTAATATGATAGCCAAAGAAGAAGTAAATTTCCAAGGTTTTCCAAAGTTTTTGTGGAGATTTGCTTATTGGTCAGCTAGGCTTAGGGGAGTTCATTTAGATAGAATTAAGACTAAAGACGCTCTATTAAATTTAAAAAATAAACCATTAGCAATATTTCATGGAAAGGAAGATACAAGAGTACAATTTCATCATGCAGAGAAAATTAGAAATTTTGCCGTAGAACATGGAATTAATTTTTCATTTTATGCGTTTAATAAATCAAACCACACCGAAGCATTATTAAATGAAACAGAAAATTATGAATTATATATTTCAAATTTTTATCAAAAAAACCTCGTTCAATAGAAAAAATAAATTTTAATGAATACATGAAAAAGAAGATCAGTATTAAAGTTGTAGCAGACATAATTTGTCCATGGTGTTTTATCGGGTGCAATCATCTCAATAAGTCAATTCTTGAGAGAAAAGATATTGATTTTGAAATAGATTGGAAAACTTATTATTTAAACCCTTCAATGCCTCATCTTGGGATTAGTAGAAAAAAATACATGAAGAGTAAGTTTGGTGAACAGTCTAATTTAATAGAGAGCCAAATAATAGCTATTGCAAGTGATTATAATATCAAAATTAATTTAGATAAAATTGAAATAACTCCTAATACAAGAAAAATTCATCAAATAATAAATTTTCTAAAAAATGAAGGCCAAAATAAATCCTATTATTTAGCTTTTCAATTTATGAAAGATTATTTTATTGATGGTATAGATCTTAGAGATGAAAAATATTTATTGAAAACTTTGACGAACTTTACATTATCACAAAATATTAGTTCACTAAAAAATTCAAAATATTTTGAGAGTTTTCAACAATTTGTAAACTTTGATTTTATGAGTGGCGTTCCAATATTTATATTCAATGATAAATGGACAATAAACGGTGCTCAACCGCCAAAAGTTTTAGAAACAGCAATAGATATTGCTGCAAAAGATTAACTAGCTAATTTTGAAATAGCTTTTAATTCTTCTTTAACTAAATTAATTCTATTTTTTTTATCTGAAAAGTTTCTTAATATTACTACTGACTGATCAGGTTTTACTATTATTTTATCAGGATTTTTAGAAATATAGCTTAGTAATTTTTCTGGGTTAGAAAATGTATCCTGATAAAATTTAATTCCTATTCCATTATTACCCACATCAATTTTAAAAATATTTGAAATTTTGCATAATTGCTTAATCAAAATTATTTCCAAAAGAGTATGAACTTCTAAAGGCAAATTACCAAATCTATCAATCAACTCAAATTTAATATTCTCAATTTCTTCCTCAGACTTTAAAAATGCAATTCTCCTGTACATAGAAAGCCTAATCGTAATGTCAGAAATATAACTCTCTGGTATTTTGGAAGAAATGCCAATTTGAATTTGAGGCGACCATTCAATACTTTCTTGACTTTTACCAATTGTTTCAACTTCAACTGCACTTTTAAGAAGCGACTGGTAAAGTTCAATTCCAACTTCTTTAATATGACCAGATTGCTCTTCTCCAAGAAGGTTGCCAGCTCCCCTAATATCCATATCATATGAAGCCAACGAAAATCCTGCACCAAGATTATCTAATGTTTGCATAACATCTAATCTCTTCCTTGCATCTGAAGTAATAAGTTTATTTTCATTAGTCGTTAAATAAGCATAGGCTCTTACTTTTCCCCTACCTACCCTTCCTCGCATTTGATAAAGTTGAGATAATCCAAATTTGTCTGAGTTATATACAATTAATGTATTAGCCAAGGGTATATCAAGACCAGATTCAATTATATTAGTTGAAAGCAAAATATCGACTCTCCCTTCAGAGAACTCAATCATTGACTTGTCTATATCTTCAACTTTCATTTTGCCATGAGCTGTAGAAATTTTTACATCAGGAACAAGTGATTTTAGAATATCGTAAATTTTTGGCAAATCTTTAATTCGAGGTGCCACGCAAAAAACAAGTCCACCTCTATGAAT
>NYVQ01000068.1 GCA_002684695.1 SAR116 cluster bacterium
AAATTAGCTCTAGCCAAATGCCCTGGATTGCAGGTGACTCTTTATTTATTATTACTGATGATGCTAAACTCTTGTGTATTCGAAGAGAGGATGGTGAAATAAGGTGGATTACAAAACTGCCATATTTAGTTGAAGAAAATTTATTAAGATTTCAAAAATTTATAGTGCATTTTGGACCAATTGTAGCATCTGGAAAAATATATTTAGTTAGTTCTGATAATAGACTAAGAGTTTTTGATGCAAAGAATGGTAAATTAATAGATGAAAAAAAATTTGCTAAAAGTTTTACTACGCCACCAATAATAATTAATTCAATTTTATTTCTTATAAATGATGGTGCTAAATTATATGCGTTTAAATAATTAAAAAATGCTAAATATTGTAATTGTAGGCAGGCCCAATGTAGGAAAATCAACTCTTTTTAACAGATTAATTAAGAAGAACCTATCTATAATATCAGAAAAAGCAGGAACAACTAGAGATTATAGAGAATTTGACGCAGAAATTGCAGATATTAAATTTAATTTGACTGATCATGCTGGTTTTGAATTTAATCAAAAAAATGAATTAATATCTTTTATTAATAAATCAATTTATCAAAATCTTGAAAAGGCTAATATAATTTTAATGGTTTTTGATTCAGTTGTAGGTGTTACTTCTGAAGATAAAAAAATTTCTAAAATATTAAAAAAATTTAATAAACCAACTATTTTACTTGGAAATAAATCAGAAAATACTAACGTAAAGTATCAAGTGTCAGAGGGGTGGTCACTTGGCCTTGGAACACCTATTGCATTCTCAGCATTGCATGGAGTTGGTATAGATGAACTTTATACCAGAATAAATGGATTTACTACTCCTCAAAAAGAGCACAATCTTATATCAAATAAAAATCAGGACATTAAAATAGCTTTTGTTGGTAAACCAAATACTGGAAAATCGACATTAATCAATACATTGCTTGGTTATGAGAGATTAGTCACAAGCCCTGAAAGTGGTACTACACACGATTCTATAGAGATAGATTTTGAATGGAATAAAAATAGATTTAAACTTATTGACACCGCTGGTTTAAGAAGAAAATCTAAAGTTAAGGAAAATTTAGAATATAAATTTGTTGGTGCTTCTCTTAAAGCTATTAAAAATACAAATATTGCAATATTAGTTGTAGATGGAACAGAAGAATTAAACAAACAAGATTTATCTATTGCCAGATGGGTTATAGAAGAGGGAAAAGCACTAATTTTATGTATTAACAAATGGGATCTAATTATAAATAAACAGGAGGTTTTTAATAACTTTTTTAACAGACTTGAAAGGTCATTACCAGAAATGAGCAAATCTCAAATTATAAAAAGTAGTGGAAAGGTAGGTATTGGCATTGGTGAAATGCTTCAATTGTCTGTTGAGATATATGAAAACTGGAACAAAAGACTAAAAACTAGTGTACTCAATAATTGGTTTGAAAAAGTAATTCAAAATCATCCGCCTCCATTGTCAAAAAGTGGAAAAAGAATAAAATTACAATATATTTCTCAAGTTAAATCAAGACCTCCTACCTTTGTAATATTCGGTAATTTCTCTGATGATTTACCTGAATCATATTTAAGGTATATTAAATCTAAGCTAACAGATAATTTTAAACTCTATGGTGTTCCCTTGAGGATTAAAATAAGAAAAAAGAAAAATCCATATTCAACTTGAGTTTATTTAACTTTATTAAACTCAAATCTGTGTCCATTTTTGACAAAATCCTTATTACAAATTTTTAATATATCATTTGATATCTCTATAGGATCTTTCAGAGATTGTGGGTCTTCTCCAGGATAAGCTCTTGCTCTCATTTGGGTTCGTGTCGCTCCAGGATCATATAAATTTATTTTTAAGTTTGTCTTTTCCATTTCTGAAGACCATGCTCTAATCATTGAATCTAAACCTGCTTTTGAAATGGCGTAAGCACCCCAAAAAGGTCTATAACCTTGAGATGCCCCTGAGGTCAAAAAAATTGCTTTCCCAGAGTCACTTTTGAGAAGTAAACTTTCAAAATACTTAATTAATAGCCAATTTGATGATAAATTTATATTTAAACTTAATTGCCAGTCTTTTTCTGATAAATGTGATAAAGGTGTTAAACTATGGAGATAAGCAGCATTACTAATCAGTATATCAAGTTTTCCCCACCTTTTCTTAATTTCCATAGAAAGTTTAGGAATTTCATTTAAGTCATTTAAGTCAAACTGAATGCATGAAGACTTTCCTCCAAAATCATTTATGTGATCACTTAATTCTTCAAGCGCGCTTACAGTCCTTCCTAATAGTATTACATGTACATTATTTTTTGCTAGTTTAATTGCTATTTCTTTACCAATTCCCTTTGTAGAACCTGTAACAAGAGCAATTCTATTATTTAAATTATTCATTAATTTCATCCTCAGTTTTGGGCTTGATAATTCCCATGAAAAAGGAATTAGCAATTTTTAGTTTTAATAATTCTATTAGGATACTTTCAAAAAATTACATTACACTTTTATTTATCTATAATCAGGTACTTATTTTAAAATTTATTTTTTTCAAACACTTTAAGACTTTCATACGGAATAATTTCAATTATATATTTTGAAAATTTGTCGCTTATATTTACAGTATAAGAGTTTACTATTTGTTCAGGAAATTTATTAACGTTTTCAATAACTTGAATAATTCCAATATAAATTAAAACAATTATCAAAATACCTCTTATAAAACCAAAAATTGAACCTAAAATGTGGTCATAAATATTAGAAAATTTCAATAGAGGAGGAAGAACTATAATATTATTTAATA
This sequence comes from SAR116 cluster bacterium, assembly GCA_002684695.1. Classification (GTDB taxonomy): domain Bacteria; phylum Pseudomonadota; class Alphaproteobacteria; order Puniceispirillales. Next base: position 2,824 of record NYVQ01000068.1, read on the forward strand.
TTGAAAATAAAATTATTGCTATTAAAAATGGGATGGCCCAACTTATTAATTGCACTAGAATATCAATTTGAATAAAATTTCTAGTATAACCTGAAACATACTTAAATAAAATTTTTGATACTAAAAATGAAGACAACCAAATTATAACTGTCATTGTTTCTCTAATTAAACCTCTCCAAGCTGAGGCCAAAATGGATAAAAGGATTATTATAAGAGAAATTAAATCAACAATATTTAAATTTTCATATAACATTTAAAGTTATCTATAATTAAATTATATTTATGAATTCATTTAACTCTTTATTACTACTTTTTTCAATTTCACTTTTTTTTCCATTCCATGTTATTTTACCACGACTTATCATAGCAACATTATCTGCAATCTTTCTTACGCTATCCATATCATGTGTAATAGTTAAAGAAGTGCAACCCAGTCTTTTTACATTATCTATTATTAAATTATTAATCTTGCCACCTGTCACTGGATCCAAGCCGGCAGTTGGCTCGTCAAAAATAAGTATTTCTGGTTCATCAATTATAGCTCTAGCTATAGCAACTCTCTTTTGCATGCCTCCTGAAATTTGAGAAGGGTATTGGTGCATTATAGATTTAGAAAGGCCAACTAAATCCATTGAGTGTTCAACTTTGTCTTTTATTTCTTTATTTGAAAGTCTTTGAGTTTGTATAAGTTTAAATGATATATTTTCCCAAATTTTAAGAGAGTCAAAAAGAGCATTTCCTTGAAAAGCAACTCCAAATCTTTTTAATATTTTCTCTTTCAAATATAAATCTTGATCAAAAAAACTATTATCATTAATAATGACCTGTCCTTTATTTGGTTGAATTATACCAAGTAAACATTTAAGTAGGACAGACTTTCCTGAACCTGATTGTCCAATTAAAACTAGTGATTTCCCCTTAATAACTTTTAAATTAATGCCATTTAAAACAATTTTACCATCAAATGATTTATTTATATTTTTAAATTCAATTAAGCAGTTCATATTTAGTTACCAAAAAAAGTAGTAGTAATAAAATAATTTGATATTAAAATTAATATTGAAGAAGTTACAACAGAGTTTGTAGTAGCTCTACCAACTCCTTTGGCACCTTGTCCACAATGGAAACCTTGGTAGCAGCCCATTAATGTAATAATGAAACCAAAAATTGTTGCTTTAACTAATCCTTGAAATATGTCAATTATTTCTAAATATTCAATAGTTCTATCCATATATACCATTGAATTAAACCCTAATTGATATACTCCAATTATCCAACCGCCCATTATGCCAATAATATCTCCAATTAAGACTAAAAAGGGCAAGCATATTAGACCAGCTAAAACTCTTGGTATAACTAAATATTGAATAGGCCTAGTTGACATAACATATAGAGCATCAATTTGCTCAGACACTTTCATGGTCCCTATTTCAGCAGTAATTGACGCTCCAACTCGCCCTGCAACCATAAGTCCAGCTAATACTGGACCTAATTCTCTTGTAACAGATAAAACAACTACGGTAGCTACAGCATCCTCAGCTCCTAATCGTGCAAAACCTGTATAGGATTGGATAGCTAGGACCATGCCAGAAAAAAAAGCTGTTAAACCAACTACAGGTAGTGATAAATAACCAATTTCAAAAATTTGTTTAAAAAATTGTTTTAAAAAAAATGGCTTTCTAGGTAACCAGAAAAAAAATTTAGCACCAAATATTACAAATCTACCTATATTTTTCAATGATAAAATTGTAAATTTACCTAAGTTTTTTAATATTATAGTCATTTTATTCAAATCTTAAATACTATTGATTTATATTAGATGTAAACTCTTTTTAATCGATTGCTAAATGATGTCATGATTTCATAGGGAATAGTCGAGCAATCTTTTGCCATTTCAGAAATACTATAATTTTCATCTATAATTGGGACATGATTTATATTATTAAGAGTTTTTTCTGGAATTTTAGTTAAATCAATTATAACTGTATCCATAGAAACTCTTCCCAAAATAGGCACTTTATATTTTCCAAGTCTTAGCTCTTTTCTTTTATTAATGCATCTTTTTAACCCATCAGCATAACCTAATCCTAAAACCCCTAATATAGATTTTTTTGTTATTTTGTAAGTTGCGTCATACCCAACTGTTTCTCCAATATTTGGTTTTCTTACTTGAAGTATAGGGGAATAAACACTTACAGATGGCTTTAAATTGTGATTTTTATCATTTGTATATCCATACAATCCGATACCAGGCCTTGAAAGATGAAATCTAGCTTTTTCCCCAAGAAAAATACCATGTGAATTTGACAAGCTTCTTTTAATATGAGGTAAGTAATTCTTAAATTCATTAAAGATTGTAACTTGTGCACAATTTAATTTTGAATTTTTATTATCTGAGCATATAAAGTGAGATAATATTAATACTAAATGATGATCGTTAATCTGGTTATGATTTTTGAGAAGTTTATGAGCTTCTTTTATTGATAATCCTAACCTATTCATTCCTGTATCTATATGTATCATATATTTGATTTTATCATTTGAAGCATTTATAACTTGTTCGGTTGTATTGCAAACAGGGATTAAATTATATTGATGCCATAACTTTTTGTCTTGATCTAGATAACCATCAAAAATTGCTATCTTTTTAGATTTTGGTATTTGTTCTCTTAATTCTATTCCTTCACTTAATTTAGCTACAAAAAAAATATTACATCCTTCTTGAGATAATGTTTTTGCAACTTTATTTATCCCACATCCATAAGCGTTAGCTTTAACAACAGCTGCAGTATCTCCAGGTTTTGAAAGATGGCATAAAGTTTTATAATTTTCAGAAATATTTTTTAAATTGATTTCTACTATAGTAATGCCTTGGTTAAATTCTTCGGAATATGTATTCAATCTAAAAGCCTTCTGGGATTTTATCATTTTTGATTAAGTTCCCAAATTTAGTGAATCTATCAGTAAAAGATAAATTTATGCTTCCTATGGGACCATGCCTTTGCTTTGCTATAATAACTTGAGCTTGTCCTTTAATATTTTCATAATACGTTTTCCAGTTTTCATAACGTTCGTTATGTTGCTCTAATGTTTCCCCATCTTTTCGAATAGGTTCTATCTTTTCATGATAATATTCTTCTCTAAAAACAAACATAACCACATCAGCATCTTGTTCTATAGAGCCAGATTCTCTCAGATCTGAAAGATTAGGTCTTTTATCTTCTCTTTGTTCAACTGCTCTACTAAGTTGAGATAGTGCTAAAACAGGAATATTTAGATCTTTTGCGATAGCTTTTAAACCTCTTGTAATTGTTGATAGTTCCTGAACCCTATTTTCATTATTATTTTTTGACTGACCCATTATTAGTTGAATGTAGTCAATTACAATCAATCCTAAGTTACCATTTAGCTCTCTTTTTTTTCTTCTAGCCCTACTGGCTATTTGCGAAATAGTTATTGCTGGTGTTTCATCAATAAAAAAAGGTGCCTGATATATATTTGTGTTTGCCTTTATTAGCTTACTATAAGCATTTTCATTTAAATTCCTTCCTGTTCTTAAATGCTCTGAATCAATATTTGATCTTTCGGATAAAATTCTTGTAGCAAGTTGCACGGAGGACATTTCTAAAGAAAAAAATAAAACAGGTTTAGCAGTTACTTTATTATCATTTGGTGAAGCTATATGAAATGCAATATTTGTTGCCAGAGCTGTTTTACCCATTCCTGGTCTTCCAGCTAAAATTAGAAGATCCGTTGGATGCAAACCACCAAGTTTAGAATTCAAGTCTATTAGGCCAGTATCTAAACCAGATAGATTTCCATCATGTTTCATTGCAGTATCAATTCTATTTATTGTATCTGATAAAACATCATCAAAACTTTTTGGCCCCTGAACTAATAGTCCATTTTCTGCAAGATTGTATAGTTTACCTTCAGCATTTTCTATTTGAAATTCTGTTTTATCATCAACTTTAAAGAGTGAAGCATCATTTACAATTTTTGATCCAATTTTAATTAACTCTCTTCTAAAAAAGCACTCTTTAATTTCATTTGCATAATCACTTATTGCGAGAAAATTGCCAACCCCATCTATTAGTTGTTGTAAGTAATTTCCTTCATCAGAAAATTGTTCAAGATTTATTTCATTTTCTTCAAAAAATGCCTTAAGTGTGATTGGACTTGCAAGTTGTCCCCGGCTTATTAATTTGCTGCATGAAATAAAAATCTTTTTATGTAAAGGATCAAAAAAATGATTTGCATCGATAGTTTCAGATATTTTGTCAAAATATTCATTATTATACAAAATAGAGCCAAGAACATTTTGTTCAGCCTCAATATTTTGGGGTAATTGCCCTTTGATATCTAGACTATTTTCTGACTTTTTATTTAATGATAAATTTTTAACTTCCAAAACCATATTTGTAGAATATATTAATTTAAATTTATAAAAAGATAAAAATTAAATAAATAAATTGTTAATTATGGTAATAACGGTAATGAATTTGATTAATCGTTCATTATATTTATGTTTTGTTTATTTCACTCGAAGAATCATCCGCTAACATTTTTTTGCTTTCATTTTCATTAACATCTAAAGATGGTTCTAAAAGTAAATCGTTAGTATTTTCTTCTTTTGTTTGCACTACGGCTGAACCAGTTTTTTCCTGGGTTTTTGCTTCTTCTATAGTTCTAGCAGTATTTAAGGTGATAGGAACGATAACTTCAGGGTGTAAGCTAATGTTAATTCTCTGTATTCCTAATTCTTTAATAGGTTTGTCTAATATTACTTGTTTGTGAGTAATAGAAAAATTACTCTCATTAATTGAATTAGAAATATCCCTTGTGCTTACAGAACCATATAATTGGCCAGTTTCAGAGGCTGGTCTGATTAAAACAATAGATAAACCTTCTATGCTTTCAGAAAGTTTCTGAGCATCTTTCTTATTACTTTCATTTTCAGCTTCTATTTTAGATTTTTCTTGATTAAAACTTTCTATATTGTCTTTTGTAGCTCTAATGGCTTTACCTTGTGGTAAAAGGAAATTTCTAGCATACCCACCTTTAACCTTTACAATATCACCTAATTTTCCAAGGTTATTTATTTTTTCTGTTAAAATAATATTCATTTTAGGACCTTTTCAGTTCAAGAAGATACATAAGGCATTAAAGCCAAAAATCTGGCTCTTTTAATAGCCTTTGATAATTCTCGTTGTTTAATTGTTGAAATAGATGAAATTCTACTTGGTATTATTTTACCTCTTTCTGTTATATATCTTGATAAAAGTTTAACGTCCTTATAGTCTATTAATGGAGCATTAGGGCCTGAAAATGGGCAATTCTTTTTCCTTTTGAAAAAAGTTTTTCTAGAATTGTCATTTCTAAAATCACTCATATAGCATTCTCTTCTTCTTTTTTGATTTCATTATTTTGAGTTATATTTAAAATTGAAGGTTCTTCGTTAATTTTATCAATTCTAATAGTCAAAAATCTAATAACATCTTCATTAATTCTCATTTGTCTCTCAAATTCAAGTATTGCAGAGGGCTCTGTATCAAGATTCATCATAAAATAATGACCTTTTTTATTTTTATTAATTTTATAAGCAAGGTTCTTCAAACCCCATCTTTCAATACTTACAACTTCACCCTTTTCATTTGAAATTATTTTAGTTAATTCATCAACTAGATTTTCAATTTGAGTATCTGTTAATTCAGGACGTGTTATAACAACACTTTCATAGAAAGCCATACTTTCTCCTTTTGGCTAATTAGACGTAAAAACGTCCTAACCGGAAATCCGGCAAGGAGTATTAATAATTTCTGGTAATTATATTTATTTTGTGTGAAAGTTCAAGTGTTAATATTTATCAAGGTTTATTTATGAGTATAATAGCAGTGTTCCCTGGTCAAGGATCGCAAGTTATTGGAATGGGAATGGAAATTGCCAAAAAGTTTAAATCCGCTAAACTTATTTTTGATGAAGTCGATAATGCACTAAACTTCAAACTTTCTAAAGTAATGAAAGATGGCGATGAAAAGACTTTAATGTTAACTAAAAATGCTCAACCAGCACTTATGGCAACAGGAATCGCCGTTGTTAAAGCAATAGAGGAATTAACTGAAAAAAAAATAAGCGATATTGTTAGTCATGCTGCTGGTCATTCACTTGGTGAATACACAGCTTTAGTAAGTGCTGGCAGCATATCTGTATCTGATGCAGCTAAATTACTTAAAACAAGGGGTGAAGCCATGCAGAATGCAGTTCCAGTTGGACAGGGCTCAATGGTAGCCATATTAGGAGTTTCAGTCGAAGATATTGAATATTTTATAGCATCAGTTGCTAACAATGATGGATTAGTTGAAATTGCAAATGATAACGCACCTGGGCAGGTTGTTATAAGTGGTGATTTAAAAACATTAGATTTAATAATAAGATTAGCGAGGGAAAGTGGCATTAGAAAAATTATAAAACTTTCGGTTAGTGCACCCTTTCATTGTTCATTAATGAAACCAGCTGCATTAATTATGGAAAATGCCCTAAAAAAAATAAATTTTTTAGAACCTAAATTTCCTATAATTAGTAATGTTTCAGCTATCCCCGAGACTTCAACTCAAACTATTAAAAATAATTTAATTCTTCAAGTAACTCAAAGAGTAAGATGGAGAGAAACAATGGCTTCACTCTCTCGACTAGGCATTAGTCAAATTGTTGAAATGGGTACTGGCAGAGTTTTGACAGGATTAGCTAAAAGAGGTGCTCAAAATATAAATGCTTTAAATCTAGAAACCCCTGAAAATATTTATAGCTGGTTAAAAAATGAAAAATTAATTTGATTGGTAATTATAATGAATGAATTTGAAAATAAAGTTGCATTAATAACAGGTGCATCAGGCGCTATTGGAAAAGATATTGCTCAAGCTTTAAGCAAAAAAGGAGCTTCAGTTATTTTATGTGGAACAAGGCAAGATACTTTAGCTAAAATTGCAAATGATTTAAATGGGTCAGTAAGTATTATTTGCGAGAATCTAAAGAATACTGAAAAATTTGTCAAAGCCCTAGAAAAAACCAATTTAAAAGTTGATATATTGATTAATAATGCAGGTGTAACTCAAGATAATCTTCTTGTAAGAATGAGTGAAGGTGACATTGAAGATGTAATTAATGTTAATTTAACCTCACTGATAAAAATTACGAAATTTTTACTAAAAAATATGATGAAACAAAAATATGGAAGAATAATATCTATCTCATCTGTTGTAGGTTTTACTGGTAACCCAGGACAAACAAATTACTGTGCATCTAAATCTGGTATAATTGGATTTACTAAGTCTTTGGCTTTAGAGGTTGCATCAAGAGGAATTACTGTAAATGCAGTCGCACCTGGGTTTATTACTTCACCTATGACTGAAAAATTAAATGAAATTCAAAGAGAATCTGTGACTTCTAGAATACCAGTTCAAAGACTAGGTTCCCCCTCTGATATTACTAATTCTGTGCTATTTTTAGCAAATGAAAAGTCCTCTTATATTACTGGAAATACAATCCATGTTAATGGTGGTCTAGCAATGATTTAATATTTTTTTTAAAAAAAATAAAAATAATTCTGGTTATTATGAATTATATATGCTACTTGCCACGCGATTTATAAAAAAACTTTATGTGAGGGAAAAATGGGTAATATATCTGAAAGAGTTAAAAAAATTGTAGTTGAACATCTTGGTATAGACGAGAGCAAGGTAAATGATTCAGCGTCATTTATCGATGATCTTGGTGCGGATAGTTTAGATACTGTAGAATTAGTTATGGCTTTTGAAGAAGAATTTGAAATTGAAATACCTGACGATGCTGCTGAAAAGATACAAACAATTAAAGATGCTATCGATTTCATAGAAGCTGCATAAATATACATGTTTAGTCGGCGAGTAGTTGTAACTGGTATAGGGCTCGTTACTCCATTGGGTTTAGGTCAGCATCATAATTGGTCTAAACTTTTAAAGGGTGAAAGTGGAATTAGTCTTTTAAGTTCGTTTGATGCTTCTGATCTTGCTTGTAAAATAGGCGGCGAAATACCTTCTGGGCTTTCTAGTGAAGGTAAATTAAACTTAGATGAATTCTTTGATGCTAAAGAACAAAGAAAATTAGATAGATTCATAATGTTGGGTTTAGTAGCTGCACAAGAAGCTGTTCTTGACTCGAAAATTAATCTGTCTGATGAAAGCATTTTAAATAATACTGGTGTAATTGTTGGTTCTGGTATAGGTGGTTTAAAAACTATTTCTGAAACATCAATTTTATTAGAGGAAAAGGGTCCTAGAAGGATTTCACCCTTTTTTATTCCTTCGTCATTGATTAATTTAATATCTGGTCAAATTTCTATTAAATATGGCCTTAAAGGTCCAAATCATTCTGTTGTAACTGCTTGTTCAACTGGCAGCCATGCAATTGGGGATGCTTCAAGAATAATTTCAACTGGTGATGCTGAGATAATGATAGCTGGTGGAGCTGAAGCTGCAATTTGCAAACTTGGTGTTGCAGGATTTGCAGCTGCCAGGGCATTATCTACATCTTTCAACGAAAACCCTACAGAAGCGTCAAGACCTTGGGATGTTGGTAGAGATGGATTTGTGATGGGTGAGGGTTCAGGGGTTCTTGTTTTAGAGGAATTTGAACATGCAAAGAAAAGAAATGCCAATATATATGCTGAAATTATAGGCTATGGTATGTCAGGTGACGCTCATCATATTACAGCTCCAGAACCATCTGGTCTGGGGGCTCTAAAATCAATGAAAAATGCTTTAAAAAATGCAAAATTAAATGCTAATGACATTGGTTATATAAATGCGCATGGAACATCAACTCCACTTGGAGATTTAATTGAACTTGAAGCTGTTTTCAAATTATTCAAAGGTAATATTCAAGATTTGATGATGTCTAGTACAAAGTCTTCAATAGGCCATCTTTTAGGTGCTGCAGGTGCTGTTGAAGCTATTTATTCAATTTTAGCAATGAAAAATAGTATTGTCCCTCCAACAATCAATCTAGAAAACAAAGCAGAAGAAGCCAAAAATTTTAACCTAGTTCCAAATGTTCCAATAGAAAAAGAGATTAATTATAGTTTATCTAATTCTTTTGGTTTTGGTGGTACGAATGCGTCATTAGTGTTTAAAAAAATTAATTAATGGGTTTTCTAAAAAATATACTTTCAAATATTTTAATAATAATTTTCTTATCAACACCTGTATTTATTTATTTCTTCGTACATTTATCTAATGAAATTAGAAAACCTCTAAAAACGTATGAAGACAATATAATAATTGAAATAAAAAATGGTTATAATTCAAAAAATATTTTTAAAGTATTAAATAAAAATAACATCATAAATAATAAACTTATTTATGAATTTGGAATTATAAATAAAAAAAATTACCTTCCTAAGTATGGGCAATACTATATTAAAAAAAACTTAAGCCTTTTAGAAATTTTAGAAATTTTTAATAATGGTGAGTCAATTCAACATAAAATAACTATTCCAGAGGGTTTGATCACTAATCAGATATTATCAATAATTGAGAAGAATAAAATATTATCTGGAGAAATAGATCCATCCTTTTCTGAATTAGAAGGAATATTTCTTCCTGAAACATACTTTTTCACAAAAGGATATGATAGAAATGATCTTCTTTTAAGAATGAAGAGTGAAATGAATAAGGAACTTGATTATGAATGGAATAATCGAAAAAAAAATTTACCATATAAAAGCAAATTTGATGCATTAAAAATTGCAAGTATTATTGAAAGTGAAACTGGGGCAGATTCAGAAAGAAAATTGATCTCATCTGTCTTTATAAATAGATTGAATAAAAATATGAAGCTTCAATCAGACCCAACTGTAAAATATGGTCTAGAGAAAAAAAATAGCAATCAAATTAAAATAATTAAAAGATCTCATCTTAAATTAGATCATGCTTGGAATACCTACACAAGAAAAGGTTTGCCTTTAACTCCTATTTGTAATCCAGGTAAGAAATCTATAAGAGCAGCACTTAATCCTATCAAAACTGACTATTTTTATTTTGTTGCTGATAGTAAAGGAGGCCATCTTTTTGCTAAGTCACTAAAAGAACATAATATTAATATTTTATATTTAAAAAATAAGAACTTAATAAGGCTTAATGATAATAAATCTATATTTTTAAATGATAATAATTTACCATTGGAAAAACCTTTTAAAAAATAATTTGTTATAAAAAAATGGAAAAACTTAAACGACGTGGAATTTTATTTGTTCTTTCCTCACCTTCAGGTGCAGGAAAGTCTAGTATAGCAAAATATATTTTAAAAAATGACAAATCTATTGGTTTAAGTGTTTCATGTACAACGAGGGATAAAAGGGATGGGGAAGTAAGAGGAAAAGATTATCAATATATCGCAATTTCAGAATTTAAAAATAAAATAAAAGAAGGTTTTTTTTTAGAGTGGGCTAAAGTGTTTGATAATTTTTACGGTACGCCACGTAATAATGTAGAGGAGAGAATTTCCAAAGGTTTAGATGTGCTTTTTGATATTGATTGGCAAGGTACACAACAGTTATCAGGTAATGATGGTTTTGATGTGGTTACAATATTTATTTTGCCACCAACAAAGAAAGAACTTGAAAAAAGACTAAATAAAAGGGCTCAGGATACAGCGTTCGAGGTAAAGAAAAGGATGCTTCAAGCAAGTGATGAGATAAGTCATTATATGGAATATAATTATATTATAATTAATAATGATTTAGAAAGGGCATCAAAGGAGGTATTAAGTATTATAAATGCTGAAAGGCTTAAAAGAAAAAGATATATAAATTTAAACAATTTTGTAAAATTTCTAAGGACATAAATTTTCATCAATAATATTACTCAAATCACAATAGTCTTTTAAAGATAGGTTTTCTGCTCTTAAACTATTATTGATGCCTGCTATATCCAATAATTTTACTCCCCCCAAAAGCTTTAAGCTTTGCCTAAGTGTTTTTCTTCTATTTCCAAAAGCGTGCCTGACAACTTTCTCAAAAGTAATAAGATTAACATTAAATCTTGGTTTTTTTAAAGGTGTTATTTTTATTACACTTGATACAACTTTAGGTTTTGGGTAAAAATTTTCTGGAGCAAGTTCAAAAACCTTATCAATATCTGACAATAATTTTGTAAATACTGACAATCTTCCATATTTTTTTGAATTTTCACCTGCTATTAATCTATCAGCTAATTCTTTTTGAACTGTGATTATAATATTTTCAATTAAAATATTACTATTCAAAAATATCTCCTTTAGCCAGGATGTGATTAATTTAGAGGAAATATTATAAGGTAAATTACCAATAATTGTCTTTGGGAAAGGTCCTAAATTATCTAATGATAAACTTAATATATCATTATTTATTAAAATTAATTTGTCGCCAGATATTTTTTTCAAGTCAGTGAGGCATCTCATCATTTTTATATCTTTTTCTATTGCTATAACTGAATTTGCTCCATAGTTCAATACTGAACGAGTCAAACTGCCAGGTCCAGGGCCAACTTCAATTATATTTTTCTGATGGCAACTAACTGATTTTGCAATCTTATTTGTAATATTCAAATCTAGTATAAAGTTTTGTCCCAAGCTTTTTTTTGGATAAATGTTATTTTTTGTTAATGTGTCTTTTATTGAAGGAAGTTTTAAAATTTTACTATTGAGGCTCATTAAACTAATCAAGTTTTTCAATATAAGAAGTTCTTTTCAATCTATTAATATATCTATCTGATAATTGTACGAATAGCTTACCTTCAAGTTCCCTTTTTATATCATCTCTAGCCCTAAGTCCGATATCAGGAAGATATCTATCACAAACCATAAGCGTGATTAGTCCATCTTTAGTTATAATTGGCTCACTTTTTTCATTTTTTTGAAGAAATAGAACTTCATTTTTAATCTTTTCGTTAAGATTATAAATTTGAAACTTACCGCTCTCTGCAATATTTTTATTGCCATAATTAATATGAAGGGCTTTAAATTTATCACAATCGCTTATAACTTCCAGATCTTTTTTTAATCTTATTTTTGCTTTTTCAATATCATCTTCACTAATAGATTCTAAAGGGTAAAGCAATTTAACTAATTCTAAAATAGTTTCAAGTTCATCTCTTTGACCATTTATAATTTTTCCCTCAAGCTTCAGTATTGTATAAGAACTTTTTGTTTCAATTGGTTTACTAATTTGGCCAACTTTTAGAGTTTCAATTTCATTTAAATACTCAGAAGTTATACTTTCTTTTTGAATCCAACCTAAACGACCACTATTTTTTCTGCTTTCAGATGAAGAAAATTGTTTAGCAAGAGAATGAAAGTTAGCTCCATTATTTATACTTTGAATAATATTTTTTAACAAAAGTCTAGGTTTATCGTTTTTATTGTTTATGTCGTTTTTCTTTGTAACTATTATTTCTGACAATTTGAAATGTGGTTTTTGAAAATTTAACTCAAGTTCTCTGATTCTATTTTTAACCTCTTCTTCTATTTTTATAAATTGTTTTTCATACTTTGATTTTATAATAGATGACCAAATTACATCTGCTGTAAATAGTTTTAAAAAATGTTGGTATGAAGCACCAAAAGTTTTTAAATTCTTTTCAATTTTATCTCTTTCAGGTCCAAAATTTAATTGCATTAGATTTTCAGCTTTTTCCTCCGCTCTAGAAATTAAACTAGGGTTTATTCTTTGAGCCTCCTGGAATTTTAATTCTTCTTCTATTAAGGTATTAATTATTGCGTCTTTAAACTTAATTTTGTTATCAGAGTTTTTATCTAAATTTGATTCTGTAAGAAATATATTTAGACGTTCATTTAAATCAAAAGTAGTTATTGGTATGCCGTTTATTGTAGAGACTATTTTTGATTTATTTTCAAATGCAAAAGAGTTAAAACTGATTAGCAAAAAAATTATTAAATTATAAAAAAACTTTGAATATTTTGTAATCATTATAAAACCTTTAAACCTCCTTATTCCTCAATTATTGAGATAATTAATAATCCAAGAATAAGTAAAACAATTGATGGGATCCAAGTAGCTAAAATTATTGGCATCTGTTCTGATGCACCAAGTGCAACAAAAAGTCTTTGAAAGAAAAAATATATAAAACTTCCTATTATTGCAAATGAAATTGTTTTAACTGGAACTAATCTAGAGTGTCTCCTGAAAATTAATGCACCGCAAAGTATAACTATTCCTATGAATGATATCGGTTGAGAAAAAATTCTGTGGAAATATACTTTATACTCAGAAGAGGGAATGCCAGTACTATCAAGTATTTTTATAAACTTAGGAATTTCAAAAACACTTAATGAGAATGGATTATTAGAGGTATATTTCAAATCATTTTTTGTTAATACACTTTTTATATTTAATTTTTTAGAAGAGTTAAAACTTTCTCCATTTACCATTGCATTCTTCAAAATCCAGTTATAATTTTCAAGATATGCCCAATCAGCATCTACTCTTTTTGTTGTTTGTGTTTCAGAATTTTTTAGAAAAAAAACAGGTTTCTTAATTTTTGAATTTTCGGTATCTAGATAAACACCTTTAATAATTATTTCACCAAGATTAGATCGGTCTCTAAGCCAAAGGCCTTGATTTGAAATTGTAATTGAGTATATACCTTTTCCAAAAATTTTATCATGGTGCACAGAGTAAATTTTTTGACTGAAAGCAATAGTAGGATTTAATAATAATACTGAAAAAACCCCAAAGAGTAATGGAACTATTGATATAACAATAATTGACAACCAGAAACTTATTCCATTTGTTCTCAGAATCAAAAATTCTTGTGATTTTCTTAGTTCTAGAAAAAATATAACAGAACCAAATAATATTGCATAAAATAGTAATTCATCCGCTCTAAGTGGAATATTTTCTATTGTTAATAAAAAAATATCATTAAACTTAACGTTGTCTTTTAATCTTGTTTTATTATTAAGGTCTATTAAATCGATTAATGAAATAATTGAAATTAGTACAAACCAACAATAAGTTATGATTTTTGAAAGTGAAAACAAAAAATAATTTATAATTGTAAAGTGATTATTTATGTACATTTTGTTTAATTAAATTTTGGAATATTAAAATATTATTTTTAAAAGTTATTAATAAAAGACTAAATATAACTGGCATTATTGGGATTAGGTAAAAACAAAACCATAAAGATGGATTATTTATTAAGACTCTCCTCATGGATATTAACAATAATTGAATAAACAATGATAGTAGTAACGATGTTGTAATTAAATATAATTGATTATTATATGATTTTGGGAAACAGAAAAAAAATACAAATACAATAATTGGTAATGTAAGTGAAAGAAAAGGGTAAGCTAATCTAAAATGGGCTTCTGCTTTTGAATTTAAATCAGATTCATTCAATAAATTAACTATTGTTTTTTCATTGGCATCTAGCCATCTAAATTTTGGGTTAAGGTTTTTCCTTGCTATATTAATAGTGTAGTTTTTAAAAGATAATTCATTGAGTTGCTTGCCATCTAATGCAACCTCTCTTCTATTGCCCTCTATCAACTTAAAAATTGGTCCAGATGCGGTTAATATTATTTTACCTTGTTTAGCAAATATATCAATTTCCTTATTTTTTTCTCTTGTATCATATATAAAAACGCCTTCTATACCAAACTTTGATATACGCTTATCAATTAAGATAGTTAGCCCTTCTTCTAAATCATTAAAAACACCTTCTCTAAGGAAAATATGTGATATATTATTTCTCAATTCAAATTGTTTAGACTTAAATATGCTATATGCTTTAGGTATTATGTAAATATTAATTATTGATAGAAAAATTAGATTAAAAAAACAAATCAATAGGATAGGCTTTAATAAAAGATAGATATTTGCACCAGAAAATTGAAAAATGAATATTTCCTTATCCGTCGTAAAACGGCTAAATGAAAAAATAACTGCTATTAGAGAGCTCATTGGAATAATCATCATTAACCATAAAGGTCCTGGCAAAATAGAAATATACAAAAAGTCAAAAAGCGAAGCGCCGTTTTTGATGACCAAGTCTAATTGTCTCAAAGATTGTACTAACCAAATCATCGAAAAAAGGATTATAGTAATATTAACAGTATTAACAGCAACATGTCTAAATATATAATTTTGTAATATCATAATTATTATTTTATCTTAGTTTAAATTTTTATATATAATATTATAAATAAATATATATATATGGAGTTAAATTTGCAATTTACTGTTTCTGATACTAAAGAATTATTATTTAAAAAAAATGAATTATATATATTTGTAGTTCAACCAAAAATAGAAATATCACCTAACTTAAAAAAAGTTCAAAATAAATCAAAAACTGACATTAAAACAATTTTAGATAATTCAAATTTTAAAGCTAAATTTGGTGAAAATTTGCTTATAAGATCGTCAAATCAACCATTTCTATTATTTGGTTGTGGTGATTTAATTTATACCAATTCAAATTTTGAAAAACTTGGTGGAATATTGTTTTCTACTATTAAGGATTTAGGCTTTAAAACTGTTTCGATAATAAGTGATTTAAAGATTTCTTCAGCTAAAGAAAAAAAACTAATTTCAAAAATGCTTTTCGGTATAAAATCTAAATCCTATGAGTTTAAAAAATATAAAAATAGCAATATTTCTGAAAATAAAATAAACTTAAAATTTATTAAAATTTATACAAAAAATCAAAGTTTCATTCAAAAACAAATTCAAATTAATAATCACATACTTGATGGAATATTCTTAGCTAAAGATCTAACTTCAGAACCAGCAAATATTTTAACAACTGAAGAATTTGTTAATCAAATAAAAGGCTTTAGTGAAATTGGAATAGAAGTTGAAATTTTAGATGAAGATCAAATGACAAAGTTAGGTATGAATGCTCTGCTTGGAGTAGGAAGAGGTAGTAAAAGTAAAAGTTATCTTGGTATAATGAAGTGGAACGGAAATAAAAAAGAAAAGAAAAACATAGCATTTGTTGGTAAAGGTGTCTGCTTTGATTCTGGTGGTTTATCATTAAAATCTGGTAGAGGTATGATGGATATGAAGGAAGACATGGGTGGTGCGGGCATTGTTGTTGGAGCAATGAAATCAATAGCTTTACAAAAATTGAAAACTAATATAGTTGGTGTGGTCGGACTTGTTGAAAATATGCCTGATGCTAATGCTCAAAGACCTGGTGACATTATTAGGTCTATGTCCGGTAAGACAATTGAGGTTTTAAATACCGATGCTGAGGGAAGATTAGTTCTTGCAGATGCTTTATATTATACAAATAAAAAATACAAACCTAAATTTATAGTTGATTTGGCAACTTTAACAGGAGCTATTATTTCTGCTCTTGGTAATGAGAGAGCAGGTCTTTTTTCAAATGATGATAATCTTTCGAATTCAATTTTTGATATTGGTGAGGAAACTGGTGATCTTGTTTGGAAAATGCCTCTTGATAAAGTTTATGGTACTAAAATGAAAAGTAGTATTGCTGATTTAAAGAATATTGGCACAGCTGAAGGCTCATCAATTCAAGCTGCTTCTTTTTTGAAAAATTTTATAGGCACTACACCATGGGCTCATTTAGATGTTGCTGGTGTAGTGTGGAAAAATAATCAAACTGAATTACATTCTGGGGGTGCCACTGGATGGGGCGTAAAACTTTTATTTGAAGTTGCTAAAAGACAAAACATATAAATGCCTTACAAAAACTTTATATATAAGGATTTTAAATTTTGTGTATTCAAATAATTTGAATTCTGTTATTTAATTATAAAAAAAAGGATATTGCACATGACAATTCAGCAAACATTATCAATTATTAAACCTGATGCTACAAAAAGAAATTTAATTGGAAGTATTGTCTCAAAACTAGAAAGTTCAGGACTAAAAGTTATTGCACAAAAAAAAATACAATTAACAGAATTACAAGCAAAACAATTTTATAAAGTCCATAAGGAAAGACCTTTTTATCACGATTTAGTTAAATTTATGGTTTCTGGACCTGTTGTGGTTCAGGTTTTAGAAGGTGAAAATGCAGTTATTAAAAATCGTCAAGTTATGGGTGCAACAAATCCAGATGAAGCTGAAGAAGGTACAATAAGAAAAGAGTTTGCCGAAAGCCTTGAAGCTAACTCTGTTCACGGATCAGATTCGATTGAAAATGCATATCAAGAAATTTCTTTTTTCTTCTCTCAGATTGAATTGGTAAATTAATTCTATTCTATAATAGAAAAATTGCCATTAAAATTAGTATTATGATCACTAAAGCTGAAGAAATTTGAATAAATTTAACAAACCCAGAGTATGCTTGATAATGATTTCTCTCTTGTTTATTTAAAGTCTTGTTATCCATTTTATCTCCTAATTTATTTGTAACGCTTTAATATAATTTTTCAAGTTATTTAAAGGTAGAATTTAGGTTTAAATCATATTTTATATTTCAATGTATTTTGGATTTTTAGATATTTATAGTAAATATTAATAGAATGTTTTTATTTTTACTTAACAAGAATATTTATGTCGTGAAATTAGTTGTTTCTGCAATTACTTTTCTTCTATTTTTAGTTTTGAATTCTAGTATTTACGCAAGTGAGTGTGAAAAAATTTGGGTTATTGAAAACATAAAAATAAATGAAATAAATGAGAATCCAACTTTAGCAAAACAAAATGCTGAAAAAAAAGTTTCCAGATTAGCTTTTGAAAAACTTATAAGAAGAATTAGTTTAAATTCATCAATTATAACAGATGCTTTTATTAATGAAATTTCCATTAATGAAATTAATAGTCTTATTGATTATAGATTAATTAAAGAAGAAAAAACACTTTTAAATAGATATATTGGAACATTCAATTTCTGTTTTTTGAAACATAAAGTAACGGGGCTTTTATCTAAAAATAAAATTTCATGGTCTGAATTATATTCAAGACCTATTATTGTTTTTCCAGTATGGAAAACAGAGTTTGTTCTTAGATTATGGAAGGACCCAAATCCTATTAAAAAAATTCTAAATGACAAAATCGAGAACTTTGATGGTTTAATAAACTTAATTTTTCCAGAGAATAAAATTGGTGTTCTACGAAGTATTGATGCAGAATTAGCTTTTAAAGGTCATGAAAGGTCTATTGCAAGAGCAATAGAAAGGTCAGGATCTTCAAGGGCTCTTAATATAATTTTTGAAATTGAAAAATTAAGATCATATGAAAATATCGACTTTGAATTATTAAAGCTGTCAGAAGATGAAAAGCATAAAATAATAAGAATTAAGGTTAAAGCTAATATTCATAATAAAAAAGGTGTGAAACAAGGTCTTTTATATCAGAGAAATGTCAATATAAATATAGATTTTCAGGAAAAAGAAATAAAAAAAATTATGGATGAAATTATTTTCTTGTTAGAAGAGAATTGGAAAAAAGCTAATGTTTTTATTGGAAAAAATTTGAGTGAAGTTGAAATTTTTATTTCAGTCAATCAATTAAAATATTGGGTTAGGGCAATTAATAAACTAAAATCTTTACCTGGTGTGAAAAGTGTTTCAACCAAAAAATTAGATAAAAATGGAGCTATTGTAATACTTTTAGTTGAAGGGGGAATTGATAGATTTGTTTCTATAGTACTTGAAAATAAAATGCCATTTACAGGTACAAAAGAAAATTTAATATTAGATTCTCACAAATTATGACAGTAAATGATAACTCTAAACAAGAAATTTTGAACTTTCATTACAAAAAAAATTTCCTTTATAAGGATTTATATAAAAACCCGTGTAACGAAATTGCTATTAATCTTATAGAGAGTTGGCCAAAATGGCCGGTAGATAATAGAATTACTTGTATATACGGGCCATCAGGTTCTGGAAAATCTCATATTGCAAATATTTGGAAAGAAAAAGTCGATGCAGTTATTTATGAGGGGATTAGTCATCTAACATTAGGTCATATTTATTCAATCAAACGTCCTTTAATTTTTGAAAATCTTATCAGCAACCATAAATGGCCTGAAGAATTGTTATTTGAATTTTTTAATGAAATTAAATCCTCAAACAATTATTTATTAATAACTTGCAATGATAACCCACTTAAATTTCGCTGGAAGCTTAAGGATCTTATTTCAAGAATATCTTCGTTCACAAACATAGAGATTAAGTTGCCTGATGATGAATTAATAAAAAAAATTTTAGTTAAACAGTTTTCAGATAGGCAACTATCACTAGACAAACAATTTATTGAATATATTTCTCAAAGGATAGAGCGATCGTATTTAGCTATTAATAATGTTGTTGATATTATAG
>NYVQ01000069.1 GCA_002684695.1 SAR116 cluster bacterium
CGGCGTCGGCGCCGGCGTCTACATGGGCGCCGTCCTCGAGTACCTCTGCGCGGAGATCCTCGAGCTCGCGGGCAACGCGGCCCGCGACAACAAGAAGGCGCGCATCGTGCCCCGCCACCTCCAGCTCGCGGTCCGCAACGACGAGGAGCTCAACAAGCTCCTCGGCTCGGTCACGATCGCGTCCGGAGGCGTTCTCCCGAACATCCACGCCGTGCTCCTCCCCAAGAAGAGCAAGTCCAAGGCCACCGCCTAAGTTAAGCGACTCCCACCGACGTCCGGCGGCGGTCGACCGGCGCGCGCCCGATCGACGGTAAGTCGCTCGCACGACCGCCGGCGCGACGTCACCCAAC
Organism: SAR116 cluster bacterium; assembly: GCA_002684695.1. Taxonomy (GTDB): domain Bacteria; phylum Pseudomonadota; class Alphaproteobacteria; order Puniceispirillales. The sequence continues at coordinate 351 of NYVQ01000069.1, forward strand.
CACCGGTGTTTTCGAACACCACCCCATCTCGCGAAGGTCCTTACACGTCGCGACACACATTTTCTAAGTATGATTCTATTTATAGAGTGCGCTGCGGTCGGACCGATCGGGGATCTTTCCCGCGCGGCGCGGAACAGGCATGGGGCGCGGCGGCGCGGGGAGTGGTGCTTGGGCGCGCGGCGGCGGCGTGGGGAGGTACGTGGGCGCGGCGGCGGCGGGCGTGCTGGGTGCTTCGCAGGCACGCGGCGGCGGCGGCGTTGGGAGGCCGAGGCGGCGGCGGCGCGGCGGTCGGTGTCCGACGGGCGCGGCCAGCGGCGGCGGCGGCTTTGGGGGGCCCGCGGTGTCGTGGATCACATGGCTTCGGCCATGTTCGTCCGGGCGACGTAGTCGCCGACGATGGGCTTCTCGACCAGGCCGATCTTCTGGAGGCCGAAGTGGAAGAGGAAGTAGGCGGTGGCCATGCCGAAGGCGGTCGTCCACATCCAGGAGAAGTTGGTGTCGTCGTTGATCTTGGGGTAGAGGCCGGCCTTCTCGGGGCCCATCTTGCCCGAGGCCGACTCGCGGTTGTACATGGTGGGGATGCCCGTGAGGGCCTGGACGACCATGGTGATGGCGGAGAGGATGGCGCCCTCCTTGAACTTGCGGTCGGTGCAGTAGCAGAACATGGACGTGAGGACGAGCGTGAACCACTCGCCGCCGCCCTGGCCCATCATCTTGATGCCCATGCCCGTGTCCTTCCAGTTGCCGGCGTCGAGGGAGTCCCACCAGCCGTTGCCGTTGTTGGCCCAGGCGACGCCGGGGTCGATGTAGAGCTTGGCCCAGTTGGCCATGATGGGGAAGAGGCCGAAGAAGATGGCGGGGTAGTAGCGGGGCGGGTTGTCCTGGACGGCCTGGCGGCAGATGAGGAGGCCGACGAAGACGAGGAGGGCCTTGGCGGCGCAGTTGGGGATGACGCGGTAGAGCGCGGCGAAGAGGCCGCTCCAGAGGACGACGAGGTAGATGAGCCCGTTGATGATGGAGTAGCCGCGCTTGGCGCCGAGGGACTTGTGGACGGGGTGGCCGATGTAGACCGTCGTGCCGAAGAAGGAGCCGAAGCAGGCGCCGAGCATCGTGCCGACGCCGTCGACGATCATCGTCTCGACCATGGGGTAGTCGTCGCCCGCGGCGGACGCGGACTCGACGCACGCGAGCGTCGCGCCGAAGCCGACGACGGCGACGACGAGGACGATGGCGAAGTAGTACTTCATCTTGTCCCAGGCCATGTACTCGAGGTCCTTGAAGATGCCGGCGCCGTAGGAGGAGATGTCGCCCGCGTAGGTCCGGTACGCGTACTTGGCGTCGTGCTTGGACGTCCCGATGCACGTCGAGAACTTCCACGAGTCGTCGAACATGCCGTGGATGCCCGCGTTCGCGGACGAGCGGCCGAACTCCGTGGTCGCGTAGGACTGCTCGTAGCTGTACATCTCGACGGCGCCGTGCTTGTGCTTGCAGCCGCCGACCCAGCCGATGAGGACGGCGACGAGGATCGCGACGAGCGCGACGGGGATCGTCGCGCCCGTCCGGCCGAGGTGGTACTTGACGCCGCCGAAGAAGCCGCTGATGACGATGAGGAGGGGCACGAGGCAGACGATGGGCTCGGCGCTGATCTTGATCATCGGGTCGAAGGCGAGGTAGACGAAGCCGACGCCCGTCATGAGCGAGTAGTACGCCGGCGACGGGATGAGCGCGCGGATCGCCGGCCCGACGAGGCAGCCCGCGGCTTCGAGGATGCCCGTGATGAAGTTGGCGGACACGGCGATCTTGAAGGCGTTGTCGGCCACGAGGCGGCCCGCCTCCTTGGCCTCGCCCCGGAAGACCTGGTCGAGGTTCTTGGGCTTGAACGTCTCCGCGAAGAGCGCCGTCAGGTTGATCGCGCCCAGCGTGATGAAGGCCCCCGTCGTGTTGATGCCGTAGGGCTGCGCCGTCACGTCGTCGCGGTCCTCCTTCCGCGCGAGGCGGCCCGCCATGTAGCCGTAGTACAGGTTCCCGAAGAGGAGGCCGATGGCGACGCCCGGGATGCACCGCTCGTAGTAGAGCGTCGTGTAGCGGCCGACGATCGCGTCCGCGTACTCGTGCCCGAGCCCGGGGGTCAGGTTGCCGTCCGCGTCCAGGTCCAGGTCTACGGGGAGGACTCGTCAAACGGTCCGGCGTCGCCGCGGCGCGCGGAGCGACCTTCGCTCGAACGACGGGGGACGGGAAATGTTTCGGTATCCGGACCGCGGGCCCGGCCCCGAGCGCTCGAACGACGGGAGTCGTTTCGGTATCCGGACCGCGGGCCCGGCCCCGAGGGCCGGGCGCGGTCGGGGCGCCTTTTCGAGCGATGCCCGGACGCGGGGCCCGCGCCGCGCGCCGCGTTCCCGATGAGCACGTTCAGGAAGAAGCCGAGCATCAGGTCCGTCACGCTCAGGAGCGTCGCGAGATTGTCGAAGAAGAGCTCGCCCAGCGCCTCCGCCTCGCCGACACCTGCGCGGGGAGGCCGCTCCGTCCCACGACGCGGCCCGGGTGGATGGGGGGCCGCGCGACGCACCGCTCCAGATGCCGAGGAAACCTCCATACTTGAAATTCCACATGAACCAGGGCGTGTCGCCCCACCAGGTCAGGGGATTCTCGAAGGGGTGCCGCTCGGGGCGGGCCCCACTCATGTCCTTGAGCTTCCCGAGTCCCTTTTCGCCATCGACAATCTCTCCCGCGGGCATGCCCTCCTCGACGCTCATTTTCTCCGGCGCGCAGAACGTGTGGCCCAGAATCAAATGATCTCGAGCCAATTTTTTTCGAGAAAAACAGCCGGGGGTCAAGCGGGGCGATGTGGCAGAAAAAATTACGGGAGGGAGGCTGCGTCGAGGAGGGCGATGTCCATGCCGGCGCCGTTGGGGAAGGTGAGGGCCGTGGCCCGGGTCGGCGCGAGGTCCTTCGGGGCCCAGCCGAGGCAGAGGACCCTCCGGTCTATGCCGGTCGCGCGGAGGTGGCGGGTGATGAGGGGCCTGACGCGGTCGAGGGCCTCGGGGAGGAGGTACATGACGAGCAAGGTCGTCTCGTCGAGGGCCCGTTGGACGTCCGGGTGGAGGGGCGCGGTGACGTCGCACTCGTAGAAGGAGACGCGGTGCGCGACGCCGCGGCGCGCCGCGAGCGTGGTCGCGCGACCGACGAGGTCGGCCTCGAGCTCGAGGCCGCGGCCGCGGCTCGCGCCGAATTTGGCGACGGCCATGGTCGGGAGGCGGCCGTCGCCGCAGCCGACGTCCGTGACGACGTCGCGCGGGTCGACGGCGGCGAAGCGGAGCGCCGCGTCCAGGAAGTCGGCCGGCGTGCCGAGATAGGGCGCGAGCGAGTCGCCCTCGACCCACGTCGGGAGGCCGCCGTCGTCGTCGTCGTCGTCGTCGTCGTCCCAGGGCGGGCAGAGCTCGTCCTCCGTGAAGCGCGGCGCCCCCCCCGGGGGCGGGGGCGGGGGCGGCGCGGCGGGAGGGGGCGCGTAGACGACGACGTCGCAGTCGCTCGAAGCGCCTCTCACGAGCGCGGAGCTTCGCACGGTCCAGCCCCGGCGCGTCGCGATCGCCGCGAGGCCCGGCGCACCGAAGCCGCGGCGCACGCCCTCGGGGGCGTCGTCGGCGAAGGCGCCGCCGACGCGGAAATTGGACACGACGACGAGCGCGCCTCCGGCCGCGAGCGCCTTCGCCGCGGCGCTCAAAAAGGCCTCGACGGCCGCGCGGCTGTCGCGGTAGCCCAGGAGCGCGTCGGAGGTGCCCTTGTCGAAGACGACGTCGACGCCGCAACCGTCGCCGAAGAGCTCGGACGCCGCGGCGTCGAGGCCTCGCGCGTCCGCTTCCGCGAAGCGCGCGGTCCCGTCCGGCCCCGGGAAGCGCCGCCGCTGCGACGCGACGGCCGCCGCGGAGACGTCCACGCCCCGGGCGTCGTGGCCGAGCGCGACGAGCGCGGCGACGACGCCGGACGTCCCGCAGCCCGCGTCGAGGACGCGGAGCCGTCCGCCGCCTCCGAAGACCGGCTCCAGCGACGGCCGGAGCGCGTCCCAGCCGACGAAGGAGTCGCGCGCCGCGCCGCCCTCGGCCGAAAAGAGCGCCTCGTACTCGGCCGGCGACGGCTCCGGCGACGCCTCCGCAGCCTCCGACGACACGAGCTGCGCCGCCGACACCCAGCCGCTCATAGGCGCTACGAGTTCGACGCGCGCCGTCCCGTCCGCCGCCTCGGCGGTCGCTCCCAGCTCGACGACCGTGCCCTTGGCGACGATGCCGACCTGGGCCGAGTCTTTCTCCACGCCAGCGCGCACGAGGGCGCCCGCGCGGCCGCCGACCCTCGTCATAGCTCCAGGCAAAAAAGCGATACAATTGCCACTAAAATCAGGCCTTGTCCGAGGCGTCGGAGGCGCCGCGGGAGCGCTTCGTGGCGGAGGAGACGAGGCTGGAGAGCTTGGAGAGGGGGTCCCAGGTCGTCGGGGACGTCGCGAGGGACGGGGCCCAGGACCGGGAGCGCTCCTTCTTGTCCCTCCTGCGCTGGAAGCGGTCGGGCGTCGTCGCGGCGTTCGCGGCCTTTTCGGCGGAGGTCGCGCGGCGGAGGGGCTTGGGGGCGCTTTGGAGCTTGTCGCAGAGGTCGTTGAGGAGGGCGACCCACTCGTCGCGCTGGTCGGGGGCGTCGGCCTTGAGGACGAGCGCGAGCTCGCCGGCGAAGGCGGAGACGGTGAAGCGGTCGTTTCCCGCGGCCTCGACGGCGTCGATGGCCTCGAAGGGGACGTGGTGGATGAGCTTGCGCTTCCAGGGGGCGTTGTTGGTGTTCTGGCCCGTCGCCGCGAGGATGGGCGCGCGGGAGACGAGGGTCGTGGCGAGGAGGAGGCGGTCGCTGAGCGCGAAGGCCGCGAGGGGCCGGGCCTTGTTTCCGAGGAGCTCCTCGAGGGAGCCCTCCTTGACGAGGGTCCGCGAGGGCGCGTCGAGGAGGTTGGAGAATCCGCGGCGCGTCTTGGTGTCGCAGCGGTCGTGGATCTCCAGGAGGCGCTTGAAGGACTGGTCGCTGCGGAGGACGGCGTCGACGTGTTCGATCGCGGCGTGGACCGCGTCGTGGGCCCCCTGGGCGTCCACGGCGTCGTCGTGGTTGGCGGGCGTCGCGTCGCGGAGCTCCCGGAGGAGGCGCTCGTAGGCGCTCACGCGCTGGACCGGCGCGGCGAGGTGGTAGGCCGCCGCGCCGCGGTCGTAGCCCCGCTCGCGCGCGGCGAGTGCGACGGCGGCGAGGGCCGCGGCGTCCGCGTCGGCCTTGTCGACGGGCACGGGGCCGTCGAAGTCGACGAGGCGCTCGAGGGCGGCGCGCGCGTCGTAGGTCTCGACGAAGCGCTGCGCGTAGGTCGAGAACATCTTGAGGAAGGGGCCGTACTTGCGGAAGACGGAGCCGAACCTGGGCAGGACCAGGGTGAGACGTTGGCCAACTTTGCCAGGCTCGGATCTCGGTCGTTTTCCACTCGTTTTGGCTCATTTTTGGACGAGCGATCGTCTCTCGGGGCGAACTCAAAGCGTGGACGCTTTTCTCGCGGATATCGCTTCGAGAAGAGCCACGTCGAAGCGACGTTGAATCACCCGTTTCCTGCCCGGAGCCGAACTTGGCCGCGCCGAGGTCCGC
>NYVQ01000070.1 GCA_002684695.1 SAR116 cluster bacterium
AGGAACAAGTGATTTTAAAGTATCGTAAATTTTTGGTAAATCTTTAATTCGTGGTGCTACGCAAAAAATAAGCCCCCCTCTATGAATCTCCCTTTTAATTGCTTCTTTTAACAAGACATTATCCCAATTTGAAACAAAAGTCCTTATCGATAATCTATCAACAGGAGGTGTTGTAATTAGGCTCATACTTCTAACACCAGCAAGAGACATCTGTAATGTTCGTGGAATTGGTGTTGCTGTTAATGTCAAAACATGCATAGAGCTTCTTAATGATTTTAAATATTCCTTTTGAGAAACACCAAAATGTTGCTCCTCATCAATAATGAGAAGAGATAAACTATTAAACTTAATTTTCTTAGATAGTAAGGAGTGTGTCCCTATAATTATTTGCGTTTCTCCTGTTTCTACTTCATCTTTTATAACTGAACTTTCACTTGATTTTATAAACCTTGATAATTCACTAATTTTAATAGGGAATCCCTTAAATCTCTCTTTAAAGTTTTTAACATGCTGCTTAACTAAAAGTGTGGTTGGAGCGATTAAAGCAACTTGGAAGCCAGACATGGCCACCATAAATGATGCTCGTAGGGCAATTTCAGTTTTGCCATATCCAACATCTCCACATATTAATCTATCCATAAGGCCACCTGACTTGAGGTCATTCTCAACATCTCTGATAGAAGAAATTTGGTCTTCCGTAGGTGTAAATAAAAACCTTGAACAGAAACTTTCATATTCTTCATAAGGAAAGTCTAATGGTTTAATTTTAGCAGTTTGTCTTGCTGCAGCAATTTTAATTAACTCATCTGCAATTTCTTTAATGCGTTTTTTAGCAATCGCTTTTCTTGCTTGCCAATTACTACTTCCAAGCTTATCAAGATTAATCTTCTCTCCTGATCCATATCGTGAGACAAGTTCTATGTTTTCAACAGGTAAATATAACCTGTCATTTCCACTATAGATAATTTTTAGGCAATCTCTTTCAATATCACTAGATTTGACTGTTTCTAAGCTTTCATATCTACCAATACCATGCTCTACATGAACTAAAAGGTCACCAACTGAAAGAGATGTGATATCTCTTAAAAAATTTTCTGCTCTCTTAGTTTTAGAATGTGGTCGACCAAATTTAATACCAAATAAATCTTCTTCTGTGATAAATAAAATTTCATCAATTTTAAACCCCCTCTCTAGGGGATATACTATTCCAATTATATTTTGCGGGGTATCAAAAGGATACTTCTCATCGCTAACCTTTAATGAATTGTCATGAGCATGGATCAGTGATTTAACCCTATTTAGTGCACCACTTGAATTACAAGTAATAATTATTTTTTTATGAACTTTTAATAAGCCGATTAATTCTATAATGGGATTTTCACCTTGAGCCCTCAATGAAGTAAAATTTACTCCAGGCCTGACATTTGCTACAAAATTAAACTCTGATTTATCATTTTGATTTTGATTTAATTCAACAACACATTTTTCATCAAAAAATTTGTGTATTTGTTTTTTTGAAAAATATAAAGATTCAACTGGCAATAAATTGAACTTTTTACCTTCTGGATTTATATCTTCTTTTCTAGCGTTGTAAAAATCTAAAATATCTTCAATCTTATTTTCAAGTGCAGCATTATAATCCTTATCTAAAATAACTAGAAAATCCTTTAAATAATTAAAAAAAGAAGTCAGCTCGTCATGGAACAATGATAGGTATTGCTCTATACCATTCACTCTTTTCTTATCAGATACTGATTGGTAAAGTGAATTATCATATATCCTATTATCAAAAGTCTTTCTGTAATTTGATCTAAACAAATTAATACTTTCACTATTAAGATTAATTTCACTGCCAGGATAGAAATTTATATGATTGATATTTCCAATACTCAACTGATTGATAGGATCAAATGATCTGATAGAGTCAACTTCATCTCCAAAAAAGTCTATTCTAACTGGGTTTTGATCACCTGGTGGAAAAACATCTATAATTCCTCCTCTTATAGAATATTCTGAATCTTCTCTAACCGTACTAGTTCTTGAGTATCCATTGTTTTCTAAAAATTTAATTAAATCATTTTGTATGCAATTTTTCCCAACTTCAACTCTCAGTGATGAATCTAATATATATTGAGCTTTTGGAATTTTTTGAAGAATAGAACCTACCGTCGTTAAGACAACTGTTTTATTTTCACCTAAATTGATTAATTTAAAAAGAGCCCTAATCCTCTTCCCAATAATTTTTTGATTAGGTGAATTTTTATCAAAAGGAAGACAATCCCATGATGGAAATTCAATAATATTGATTTTACTATTCAAAGTGTTCAAACTTTTAGAAAATCGTTCAAGTCTCACGTCGTCTCTTAAAACTACTACTATTTTATTATAAAATCTTAAGATTTCAAATACTGCAAAACAATCAATTCCATCACTAATATTATATAAAATATTATTCTTATAAAAATTGGGTTTGTCTGAAAACAAATTCATTAATTATTTCTCATAAGTAAAATAAATTTAACGTAATTCTGATCTTCAAAAAAAGGTGTGGTTTCATTTTTAGAAACCCAATTCCAAATATTGACATCACCTAAAGTTAAAAATTTTTCATAGGATTCTAATTCACTGATACTTAAATTATTTAAATTTTTTTTTGCAAAATTAGAAAGTATAAAATCACTCTCTTTCGAACCCGAATATATTGATCTATATTTTAGTTTTTTTATTAATTTCTGTTTATAATTATTATTTTTCATAAATATATTTATTTTGCTACATTAAGTAATATGAATATTATTAGACCAAAAATTTTGTACCCTTTATTTTCTGATTTAACCACTGTAAATGGAGTAGGACCAAAAACTGCTAAGTTAATAGAAAAAAAAATTGGTAAAAATCTAATTGATCTATTATTTTATTTACCACATTCTGTTATTAGAAGATTAAACAACTTGCAATTAAAAAATTGCCCTTCTCAATCCATCATTACTAAAAGTATTAAAATTAAAAAGCATATTCCAGGATATTATCAATCAAGAAAACCGTATATCATTTTTGGTGAATGTGAGGGGTTTGATGTGGAGATATTTTTTTTTCATTTTAGAAGTGAATATTTAAAAAATAAATTCCCTGAGCTTAGTGAAGTGGTAGTAAGTGGCAAAATTGAATGGAAAAAAGATAAAGTACAGATTACACATCCAGATTATCTTGTTAAGATTAGTGATAAAGATAAAATTCCAAAATTTGAGGCTTTTTATCCTTTAACAAATGGTGTGACCAATAAAATTATTAGAAAATCAATTGAAAGTTCATTAAATAAAATACCAAATAATTTTCCTGAATGGATACCAAAAAATTAATTAACGAAAAAAAGTGGTTATCATTTAAAAAGTCACTTGAATTTATTCATGTCCCACAAAATGAAAAAGAAATGAAATTGAGAAGTTTATGTTTTGAAAGACTCGGATTTGATGAAGTGTACGCCAATCAATTAGGGCTATCAATATATCGAAACAAAAATCAAACAATAAAACTAGAAAATAAAAAAATAGAATATTTCTTTTTTGCGAGCATTTTAAAAAAGCTAGATTTTCAACTAACCAATGCTCAAATCAAATGTATAAATGAAATTGAAAACGATATTAATAAAAAATCACAAATGAAAAGATTACTTCAGGGTGATGTTGGAAGCGGAAAAACTTTAGTTGCTTTATCAGCAATTTTAAATCTGATTGAAGTAAATAAACAAGCCGTTCTAATGGCACCGACTGATTTATTATGTTTTCAACATTTTGAACTCATCAGTAAATACACATCACATTTAAAGATAAAAGTTACATTATTAACATCAAAAATAAAACAAGTGGATAAGAATAAAATTCTAAAAGACATCTTAGATGGTGATTCTCAAATAATTATTGGAACTCACTCTCTGATTTCAGATACTGTAAAATTTTATAATCTTGGAATAGCTGTTATAGATGAACAACATAAGTTTGGAGTTAATCAAAGAAATAAAATTTTATCTAAAGGTGAAAATATTCACTTACTTCTTCTAACTGCAACACCTATTCCAAGAAGTTTAACTATGACAAACTACGGTGATTTAGATTTAAGCATAATTAATGAAACACCTAAAAATAGACAACCAATCATTACAAAAGTAATACCATTAGAAAGGTACAATGAAGTTATAACGGCCATTAAAAGAGCCTTAAAAAGAAAAGAAAAAGTTTACTGGATATGCCCATTACTTGAAATGTCAGAAAAATTAGACATGGTGGCATTAGTAAACCGATATGAACAATTACTAAAAGAATTTAGAGAATATTCTCCTGTAATGGCACATGGGAAAATGACAAAAGAAGAAAGAGAAAATTCTATAAATAGTTTTTTTACAAATAAGTCAAAAATTCTAGTGGCATCAACAGTTATAGAAGTTGGAATAGACATTCCAGATGCAACAATAATTATTATCGAAAACTCTGAGAGATTTGGATTAGCGCAATTACATCAATTAAGAGGAAGGGTAGGAAGAGGTTCACTTCAGTCATATTGTATATTAATGTATAATAAAACAATTAGTGAAATTGGGAAATCAAGATTGCATACTTTAAGAAATAGTAATGACGGTTTTTACATTGCTGAAAAAGATTTAGATCTGAGGGGGCCTGGCGAAATTTTTGGAAGCAAACAATCAGGAGAAGAAAACTTTAGATTATTTACATTAAAAGATTTTGAGCTATTAGAGATCGCAAAAAAATTATCAGAAAAAAATAATCTTAATTCTAAAGTGTCATATAGCCAGCAAATATTAATGAGTATCTTTAATCATGATGAGTACATACAAAATTTAAATTAAGACTTTATTTTTCTTTTTGGAACTACCATACCCCCAGAAACTACAAGTTTTAGAGCGTCCTCAACAGACATTTCAAGAAATATTAAATCTTTTTCAGGGAAAAATAAAAGAAATCCACTTGTTGGATTGGGGGTTGTAGGCATAAATACATTTACCATTTTTTTATTAACATTTTCGCTAACCTCTCCCTTAGTTGACCCAGTAACAAATCCTATTGCCCAAATATCTTTTCTTGGATATTCAACTAAAACAGCCTGACGAAATGCGTCAGATTGAGTTGCCATTACAGTTTCAAGAATTTGTTTTATTGCACTATATACTGATCTTACAACTGGCATTCTATTTAAAATATTTTCCCAAAGACGAATTAAAGTCCTTCCAAATAGCCCCGTGGCTAGTATCCCAACAAAAGTTGTAAATAAAAATACTATTATCAATCCGAGACCAGGTATTGAAAAAGGGAGGTAATATGAAGGTCTATATTCAATAGGAACTAAAGGAACTACTAAGTTATCAACAAATGTAATAAAAGCCCAAACAACATATATCGTTAATATCAATGGTGTCATTACAAGAATACCTGTAAAAAACCATGATCTAATTTTCGACATTAATTAACCTTCCATTATTTTTATAATTGAATTAATAGTTGTTGTTATAACAGTTTCCAAAAAATTAAGTAAGACATGAAATCAATTAATAAAAAAAATATAGAGTTCTTAAACAATAAAAGTACCAAAAATATTGAAAAGCTAATAAAAATTATGAGTTATCTAAGAGATCCTGAAAATGGTTGTGCCTGGGATAGGGAACAAACATTTGAGTCAATAGCTCCTTATACAGTTGAAGAAGCTTATGAAGTGGTGCAGGCAATCCAAGACAGAGATTTTGAGGGTTTGCAAGATGAGTTAGGAGATTTATTGCTTCAGGTTGTTTTTTTATCACAGTTAGCAAATGAAAAAAATTTATTTAATTTTGAAGATGTTGTACTTAGTATTAAAGAAAAACTCATAAGAAGACACCCTCATATTTTTGATTATAAAAATAAAAAAATTCTTAACACTCCAGAAGATGTAAGAAACCAATGGGATAAAATTAAATTAAAAGAAAAAAACAATAATGAGTTTAATAAATCATCCTTAGATAGAGTAACAAAAACACTTCCATCCGTTCTAAAATCCCAGAAAATTCAAGAGGAAGTCAGTAAAGATGGGTTTGATTTTAAGAATGTAGAAGACTGCATAAATAAACTTTTAGAAGAACTTAATGAATATAAAGAAGCATTACAGACTCAAAATAAAAAAAATTTAATTGATGAGGGTGGTGATTTATTATTCTCTGCAATAAATATCTTGCGCAAATCAGGAATTAACTCTGAAGAAGCTTTATATAATGCTAATGGAAAGTTTATAAATCGTTATAGAAAAGCCGAAGAACTTGCTTCAAATGACGGTTTCCAATTTAAAGAAATAACTATTTTTAAAAAAAATGAATATTGGATTAAGAGTAAAAAATTTTATAGTTGAGATTTATTAAGCAAAGTAATTAAACTTGAAGTGTCTAACCTGCCTCCATTGTTTTCTTGTACTTGGGAGTAAAACTGATCAATTATAGATGTAATTGGTAATCTTGATTTGTTTTTTCTAGCCTCATCCAAGCAAAGCTTTAAATCTTTTCTCATCCAATCCACTGCAAACCCAAAATCAAATTTATTATTAACCATAGTCTCACCTCGATTAATCATTTGCCAACTCCCTGCTGCACCAGATTGGATGACATCTAAAACTTTTTTCATATCTATGTTGGCTTTGATGCCAAAATTAATACCTTCAGATAAGCCTTGAACTAATCCAGCTATGCATATCTGATTAACCATTTTTGCTAATTGCCCGCTTCCAACCTCACCAATAAGAGAAATATTTTTTCCATAAGCTTCCATTATTTTATATGCTTGAGAGAATACATTTTTTTTCCCACCACACATAATTGAAAGCGCTCCATTTTCAGCGCCCAGCTGCCCTCCAGAAACTGGAGCATCAATAAAATTTGAGCCTTTAGATTTAAAAAGTTTGTCTAAGTGTTTAGCTAACTCAGCGCTAGCTGTAGTATGATCGACAACAATAGAGCCTTTTGACAAGCCTTCAATAATACCATTTTCTCCATTTACAATAGATAAGACGTCATCATCATTTCCAACACACATAAAAATAAAATCTTTGCTTTTACTGGCATCTTTAGGTGTTTTTGCTAATAAGCCTTTATATTTTTCCAACCAAATTTTTGATTTAATAGGTGTTCTATTATAAACGGTGACATCGTGTCCATTTTTTGACAAGTGCCCAGCCATTGGAAAGCCCATAACTCCTAAACCAATAAAACTCACTTTTGCCATTTAAAAACCATATATTAATTAAATTTTCTTTAGTTTATTATATATTAAATTTGAAGATGTACACAATAGTTGGCCTGAATAATTATAATAAAAATTTTTTTCTTTTGGTTTCAAATATATATTACAACCAGCTGATTTTGCTAAATTAAAAACAGGTGAATGATCCCATGGGGTAATATATTTATGAAGTAAATAATCTATTTTTCCACAGACAAGTGCAACAATTTGAAAACCAGCACAACGAATGTTTTTAGCTATAGTAAAGCCATTATTGTCTTTTTGCGGGCAAAAATCTTTAAAAAGATTATCTTCAATAAAATTAACTCCTTTTACTACTTCAAATTGCAATTCATTGTTTTTACGAAAAACTTTTATTTTACTTTTGTCGTCTCTAAAAATTACTGAAGAATTAAGGTTTGAGTAACAAAAAATTTTAAAAATTGGAAAATATAACCAGCTTGCAATTGGAATTCTAGATTTACAAAGAGAAATCATAATACAGAATTTATCTAAATTATTCACATAGTTATATGTTCCATCTATTGGATCACAAGTCCATGTGTAATCTGATACAAGGTTATCAGAATATCCAATTTCGCTGTAACTTTCCTCACCAATAAAGTTTGATCCTTTAATAAGATTTAGTAATTTTGGTTTTAAAAATTTTTCCGTATTCCTATCAGCTACAGTTACAAAGTCATCTAATCTAGATTTAAAGGAAATTTGTTCTTTTTTTAATTTACCGTATAGAGGTAATATTATTTCTTTCGAAACCTGAATTAAGTTTTCATATATAAGTTCATCATATAAATTAGTATTCATTTCAATTTTATTCATTTAATTAAATACAATAGCATCAGTAAATTTTGACTTCATCCTTTCAAGATTAACCCTTGAAATATTTATTAAGATTTTATAGTTACCGTGTTTATTGACTTTTTTTTCTATTACTTTGCTATTCTTATAAAGCCAATTCAATATAAAACCTGAATTTCCATTTAAAGTTAGTTTTATTTTTATATAGTTTGTTTCAAGTATTTTTTGAATTTTAATTGAAATTTTTTCCAATCCTAGACCTTTTGTTGAAGAAACAAAAATTTCAGAATTATCAAGATTTGAAAAATTTTTATCAAAATCATATAAATCAACTTTGTTGAAAATTTCAATTGTTTTATTTTGAATTTCTGTATCAATATTATTCAAAATTGTATATACATCTTTTGCCTCTTGATCCATGAAAGGTGATGATAAATCTCTTACATGAATTATAATATCTGAGGATGAAATTTCTTCTAAAGTTGACTTAAAAGACTCAATTAACTCTGTCGGTAAATCGGAGATAAATCCTACTGTATCTGAAATTATAATCTTTTCATGGTTAGAACCTTTATAAATTCTCCTTGTAGGGTCTAAAGTTGCAAAAAGCATGTCTTTTGAAAAAACATTCTCATTTAACATTTTATTAAATAATGTTGATTTTCCAGCGTTTGTATAACCAACTATACTCACTGAAATAATTTCATTATCAAGCCTATTTTTATGCTGAATATTTCTAGTATTTTGGACCTTTAATAACATAGTTTTAATTTTTTTTATTCTTTGGCTAAGCATTCTCTTATCCAACTCCAATTGAGTTTCACCTGGACCACCCAAAAATCCAAATCCACCTCTTTGTCTTTCTAAGTGTGTCCAGGTCTTCACCAATCTACTTTTTTGATACAACAAATGAGCTAGTTCCACCTGAAGTTTTCCTTCATGAGATTTTGCTCTTTTACCAAAGATTTCTAAAATTAGATTAGTTCTATCAATTACTTTTAAATCAAAATAATTCTCAAGATTTCTTTGTTGGATAGGTGATAATGTATTGTTAAAAATTACTAAATCTACTTGCTTTTCCTCAATTATTTTTTTGAAATCAAACAATAATCCTTTAGATAAAAAAAGACCAGATGATGGGTTTCTTAGTTTAAAAAATGAGGAATGTGAGATGTTAAGTTCAATAGACTTAGCTAAATTACAAATTTCAGTTAATTTATGTTTCGCTATAATATCGGAAACATTATGTAAATTAATAGAAAGTATTAAACAGTTTAAATTATGATTATTCAGTTTTTTCTATTCCTAAAGATATTGGCGCGGACGGCATAATTGTAGAAATTGAATGTTTATAAACCAACTGAATATGAGTATCTCTCTTAAGAAGAATTGAAAAATTATCAAACCAAGTAATAATTCCCTGAAGTTTAACACCATTTATTAGAAAAATAGTAACAGTCAGCTTATCTTTTCTAATCTGATTTAAAAAAGTTTCCTGTAAATTTTCATTTTTGTTCATTTTTCTCTACCTTTATAATATATGTTTTCAAGATAGACGAAAAATTAAACCAAATCCATTCTTATAGATAAAATTGATTCAAGTTTTTTAATAGAATTATTATCTGAAAAAACTACGATTATATCATTAACTTCTATAATAGTGCTTCCTTGTGGAATAATTAAATCATTTTCCCTAAAAACAGCGCCAACGCAAATTGACTTAGGTAACTTTAAATCTTTCAAAGGTTTCCCAACAATTTTGGATGATTCAAGGGCTCTTGCTTCTATAAACTCACCCTTATCTTCAATAATTGAATGAATTGCCTTTATACTTCCACTTCTAATTTTTGATAGAATTGATGAGACTGTTATTTGTGCAGGACTAATAACTGAATTAACACCTAAAGTATTTATAAGGGGTATGTAACTTGGTTTATTAATTAATGTTACGGCTCTAGTTGCACCGCTTCTTTTTGCAAGCAAAGCAGATAGAATATTTACTTCATCATTGTTTGTTAAAGATACAAATGTTTCTACGTTCGAAATTCCTGCTTCAGTTAAAATATCTTGATCTAGCGCATCTCCATTTATAACAGAGATTTTAGAAAATTTTTCAGCTAAATGATTAGCTTGATCCCAGTTATTTTCTATGATCGAAATATTTATTTCTTTCATCTTATCATTTAATAAATTAATCGTATTTTTACCAATCTCTCCACCACCTGCAATAATTATCGAATTTGCAGCTTTTTCTTCATGTCCAAATGCAACCATACATCTCATAATTTGATCTGCATCACATACAAAATACACTCTATCAAATGGTTCCATTTTGTTAGATCCATCTCTAGTAATAATTATTTCACCAGCTCTAATAATAGCTACAATATTTATTTTTAAATCAGGGAAAATATCCTTCAAATGTTTTGTAGACACCCCAAGCAATGGACAATCTTCTTCACAAATAACGCCAATAATTTGCAACTTGCCATCCACAAAATTTCCTACATCAAATGCTCCAGGTAATTGTAACCTTCTAGAAACGGCATCGGAAACCTCTAGTTCAGGTGAAATTTTAAAATCAATTGGCAGGTTTTCAGAATTATAAATTTTCTCAATTCTAGGATCTAAATATGACTGTGATCTGATTCTCGCAATTTTTAGAGGTGTGGAAAACATAGAGTGAGCAATTTGACAAACTATCATGTTAACTTCATCTGATTGAGTGACGGCTATAATCATGTCAGCTTCTTCTATTCCTGCTTTTTGAAGCACTTCTGGATAAGACGCCAAGCCTTCCACACCACTAACATCACAGTGATCTAAAACTTTTCTAATTCTGTCTTGATTTTGATCAATTATTGTTACATCATTTTCTTCCTCAGATAAATGAGCTGCAATACTCTCTCCAACTTGACCAGCACCGCAAATAATAATTTTCATAATAAACCAGTATTCATTGTTATTATTTTTTATCTATAAATGAT
>NYVQ01000071.1 GCA_002684695.1 SAR116 cluster bacterium
AGAACATTACTAGTCTAGGAGAGACCCTGTCAATCAACCATCCTATTGCAACTTGAGCAAAAGATGCGCAGGCATAAACAACACCAGCAAGAATTCCTGTTATTGCAACATTAGTAGATATAGACTGCATATGAAGTTCAAAATACCTAGGAAGAAGAAAGCTCATAGCGCCAAATAAAAACCCGCCTGATGCAGTTGAAAGAGCTAATGCAAAAAGTGCTTGCTGCCATTGAGGAGTAAAACCAACTGATCTTTGCTCTTCCCTATTGTCATTTTGTGGTTTTTCTTGATTGTGGACGATATTTAAGAAAAATAATATACCAAAGAGTATGCAAAATAAACCTGGAACTAAAAAAGTTAATTTCCAATCACCATAGTAAAGAAGAATACCTGTTACTATAGGGGCTATAGCAATTCCCATATTGCCCCAAACACCGTTGATACCTAGACGCATTCCAACCAAACCTGGTCTTTGTAAAAGCATTGCAATGCCAACAGGATGATAAATTGAAGCAAATAAACCTATTAATCCAAGACAAATAGCTAGTTGAAATGGAGAAGATGAAAACGATGCAATGATTGCTGATATACCTATGCCAAAGTGGTAAGTTATCATTAATGGCATTCGGCCAAACTTATCTGATAAAAAGCCTGCTAATGGGGCAGTTGCTCCAAATAGAACCATCCCGAGTGTTCCAAAGACAATCATTTCATCATATTGTAATCCGAAATATCGTCCCCCATCGTATGCAGCTTTAGCAAAAATCAACATCATGAAATGATCCAGCAAATGACCAATATTTAAAAATATATCAGGTACTGAAGCAGTTTTAGATTTTGTAAACATTATTCAAAATAACATTTTGGTTAAATTATATCTACCAAAGATAAGTTTTTAAAATCTGCTCTTAAAAATTTAAAAATTTTCTTTGAACTATTTTTTTCTGTTAAAAAAACACAACAACCTCCAAAACCAGCACCAGTCAATCTTCCACCAGTAATATTTAATAGTTTTGCTTTTTTAATTATATTATCTAAAAGCTCTGAGGAAACCTCATAATCATTTGATAAACTATGGTGACTTTCATACATTTTACTTCCAAATGTCCTGTTGTCATTTTTCTGAAGTGCATTTAAACAAATCTGAACTCTCTCATTTTCAGAAATTACATGTCTTGCTCTTTTCAATAATTTACCGCCAAGTTTATCTAGCATTGTAAATTTAGCATCTCTTAAATTTTCAATATTCAAAATTTTTGACGCTTCTTCACACTCATTTCTTCTCTCATTATAAAGGCTTCTTGAAAGAGATCTTTGGCTTCCGGAATGAACAATTAAAAATTCAAAATTTGAGAATAGAGAGAGATTAACGGTCTTCTCATATTTGGTATCAAAGAACATTGCTTTATTCATAATACCTTTTGCAACAACCATTTGGTCCATGAGACCACATAAAGTTCCAATAAACTTATGTTCAATTTTTTGAGCTAATTTTGCTAATTTAATTTCACTTAAGTTCTGATTTTCAATTTTATTTATTGCTCTTAATAATGCTATTTCAAGAGCGGCTGATGATGATACACCCGAGCCTGATGGCAAATTTGAAGTCACTGCTACCTGAATGCCTTCCTCTAATTTTTTAGAGCAATTTGGAAATTCTTCATAAAAAACCTTTATGGCTCCTTTAATAAAATCTAGCCATGTTCCGTCAGCATTAGAATTAATTTCTGATTTTGTTTCTTTAAATAATTCTGTTTTGCCTTCTATAAAACCTGTTCTAGTCTTTCTAATACTGACTTCTATTCCTAAGGACAATGGTGTCGGCATCACAAAACCTGAATTATAGTCGGTATGATCGCCTATTAAGTTAACTCTACCTGAAGCAAAAGCAGTACTTTCAGGTTCATTTCTAAAAAAATCTTCAAATAAATCTATTGATGAGTTAATCAATTTTTATACTCTTTAAATCTAAAGCGGCAACTTCAGGTACAATATCAGATAGCATTAAACCAGAAATCTGCTCTATTCCTGCTAAAAACTTTAATTTGTTTTTATCTCTTTTCATGGGTTGAAGAGCAATATAATAATGGAAATTCCCTTCAAAACCTCTTGGAGGGAAATGGACTGCCATAGTGTAAGGCATTGGGTTATCAAAAAGTGTATCTAATCGTTTTATTGAGGATATCAACTGATTTGCAATTGAATCAATTTCTCTACCAGAAAGTTGGTTCATACAATCAACTTTTTTAAAAGGCGCAATCCAGATTTCATATGGATACCTTGCAAATGGAGGAACAAACGAAATGGCATTATCGTCTTTTGAGATTTCGAGTTCTTCAGAAACTGATTTTACTAAGTTATTTACTATATTTTTTTCTTTTTGGTTTATTGCCTGTCTATTAATAATTTCAGGTATCATGGACATAGCATAAATTTGTCCATGTGGATGTTCTAACGTTACTCCTATCTCTTCACCTTTGTTTTCAAAAGGTAGAACGTATTTAATATTTTTATCTTGCATTAGATGCATATAACGTTCACTCCAGACTTTCATTAAAAGAGAAACTTGTTCAATGCTTAATGTTTTTAAACTTGCATTATGATCTGATGTATATGATACAACTTCGCATCTGCCATATGATTGTTCATTTAAAATTCCTTCAATTTTCGTTATATTTTGTGAAACAATACTCAGAGCGGAAAATCTATTATCAAAAACTGCAATTTCATAGTCAGTAACAGGGATATCTGTCAAAGTTTTACCTTTAACACTTGCACAAAGAGGGCAATTATTTTCGCTTGGAAGAAAAGTTCTTGATTGTCTAAGTGGAGAGTAGAAAACCCATTCATCTCTTAAACTATTCCACCTCATATGCTGACCTTTTTGATCAACTGAGTCTAACCCTTTTATTTTTTTGTAATTTTTTTTACTAAGGCTATATAGATATAGTTTTCTGCTTTTGCCTCTGTCTATAACTTTACAGAACATTTTATAACCCAGTGGAAATTTTTAAATAGTTTATTATATATTATATTTCGTATTAATTAATATAAAATTTAAATTAAGTTTTTACTACCAATTAGCTTAATTTTTTGGAGACATATTATGAAAAATACCATTATTTTAGTTATTTTATTGTTTTTTTCTAAAATTTCTTTTGCTGATAATCTTGTTAAACCAAGCCCTGATATAAATCCAATTGATGTTGTTGAAATTCAGCTCTTTGCTCTTCAATCAAATGATGAAAATGATTTTGGTATTAGACAAACATGGGAATTTGCGCACCCAAGAAACAAAATGGCAACAGGCCCCCTTCCAAGATTTACAAGTATGATTAAAACCCCAGCTTACTCAATTTTATTAAATAACCTAAAATTTGAATCAAGAGAGATATTTAATGATGGTAAAACTGCTGGGATTGCGGTGCGCATTGAAGCTAAGGACAACAAAGCATATACGTATATGTGGACGTTAGAGAAAATTACAGAAGAGGGGCCCTTAAAAGGTATCTGGATGACTTCTGGTGTTTCATCTCCAAGATTATTAGCTGAAGGATCTTAATTATTTAAGTTAAAGTTTTTGACACATAATAGTCCCATTTCTTTAGAAGATTATTTCTAATGTTTTTATCCATACTAGGTGTATAACTCTTATCAGGCATCCAAAGTTTAGAAACTTCGTCAAGTGACGAGTATTTACCATCAGAATATGCAGCCATCATAGCTACTCCAAGAGCAGTTGTTTCTGTAACTTTCGGTTTATCAACATTAATATTTAAAATGTCAGCTAGAAATTGCATTAGCCAATCATTCTCAGTCATTCCTCCATCAACTTTCAAAGTTGACGGATCTATACCATCCTCAGACATTGCTTTGAAAAGGTCTCTAGTTTGATAAGCGACGGACTCAATCGCAGCTCTAGTTAGTTCATTTTTACCAGTATCTCTGGTTATGCCATACAAAGCTCCTCTGGCATCTGCATCCCAGTGTGGACACCCTAAGCCAGTAAAAGCAGGCACTAAAAATACATTAGAATTACTATCCATTGATTCAACAATTGCTTGAGTTTCGTTGGCATTTTTAATAATATTTAGACTATCTCTAAGCCATTGAACAACTGCCCCTGCAATAAAAATTGAGCCTTCTAAAGCATATGTTGCTTTTCCATCAACTTTATAACAAATTGTCCCTAATAATCTTGATTTTGATTGAATAATCTTATCTCCAGAGTTGATTATTACAAAACAACCTGTACCATATGTTGACTTTATACTTCCTGGGGTTAAACAAGCTTGTCCTATGGCTGCAGCTTGCTGATCGCCTAAAATAGATAAAACAGGCAACTCAAAATCCAGCACTTGTTTTGATACTTGACCAAAATTACTATTTGAATCCATTACCTTTGGCATAATAGATTTAGGAACATCAAAAATCTTAAGTAACTCATCATCCCATTCAAGTTTTTCTATATTGTAAAGGCTTGTTCTAGATGCATTTGTTGCGTCTGTTGCATGAACTTTTTTATTAGTTAATCTCCATAGTAAAAAGCTATCTACTGTTCCAAAGCATAACTCATCATTGTTGGCTCTAGACCTTGCTTCAGGAACATTGTCTAAAATCCATTTAATTTTTGAAGCACTGAAGTAAGGATCTATAACTAAACCTGATTTGCTAGCAATTTTATTTTCAAGGCCATCATTAACTAGTTTTTTACAAAAATCTGAAGTCCTTCTGTCTTGCCAAACAATTGCATTATAAATAGGTTTCCCAGTTTTTTTATCCCAAACTATTGTTGTTTCTCTCTGGTTGGTAATACCAATACCACGAATATTATGACTTTTAGCCACATCTGAATAATAAAGTTTACTAAGTACAGATTTAGTAGTTTCCCAAATCTCTTCAGGATCATGTTCAACCCATCCAGGTTTGGGATAGATTTGATTAAACTCCTCTTGATAAGAATTAAGAATACTTCCGTTTTCTCCAAATAATATTGCTCTACTACTAGTTGTTCCCTGATCAATAGAAATATAAGTGTCCATTATTTCTCTCTTCATTACTGTGGTCTGATAAATATACTAAATACTAACAAAAAAAATCTTTTTTATTTAAATTTTAGAGGATCATCAGTTATTACTCCTGATAATCCAAATTTCCACAAAGCATCTATTTCCGGCGGGTGGTTGCATGTGTAAACAAAAGTTTGAATATCTAATTTACTAATTTGATTTATTTGATCGCCGTTTACTGATTTATAATCTAAATGTAATGTAGTTGCATTCAGATCTTTAACATTTTGTTCCCAGCCCTTAGGAAGAAACTCATACAAAATACCAACAGGTATTTGACTTGAATATTTTCTCAACAACAATAAAGAATCTAAATCAAAAGAAGTTACTAAAACTTGATCCTTTACATTAGTTTTTTTTATAGCTTTTAGTAAATTTGAAACTAATCTTTCTCTGTATGAGCTATTAGTTGGTTGATAAAATTTCATTTCTATATTCAATTTTAGCTTACTATTTTTACAATACCTAAGCAATTCATCCATTGTTGGAATCTTTTGAAAAAAATAGTTTTTGGGGTCACTTTCACCAACGTTAATTGTTTCTAATTCTTTTTTTCTTATTTCTTTGACCAGACCAGAGGCATCAGATGTTCTGTCTAAAGTATCATCATGTATGACTAGAAGCACTTCATCGTTTGTTAGTTGCACATCACATTCAGCCCATTCAATGTTATTTTGAACACACCACTCAAAACCTGACATTGTATTTTCAGGTTTATATTTAGTAGCGCCCCTATGGCCACAAATTTTTGACATCATAATAATATCTCTTATATTTTAATTGTAAAAACTTAATAAATTAAATATTTAATAAGCAATAAGTAATTAACTCATATTTCATGGAGGTAACAGTTGTTTAAAAAAATAATAGCTATAATAACATCATTCTTTATTGTTGAACAGGTTGCTTCAGCGAGTGAAGCGAATGAAGATAAAATACTTCTTAACACTTCAAAGGGTGAAATAGTTATAAAGCTATTACCTGAAATAGCACCGACCCATGTATCAAGAATAGTTGAACTTGTTAAATCTGGATTTTATGATGGTATTATTTTTCATAGAATTATTCCTGGGTTTATGGCTCAAACAGGAGACCCAAAAGGGAACGGAACTGGTGGAAGTGGAACTAATCTAAAAGCTGAGTTTTCTGATTACCAATATATTTATGGAACTGTTGGTATGGCAAGAACAATGGATCCCAATAGTGCTGACAGCCAATTCTTTATTTGCTTTGATGGATGTGGACATCTTACTGGACAATATACTGTGTGGGGACAGGTAGAAACTGGTATGGAAGTTGTTGAAGCACTCAATGTTGGCGAGCCTCCCTCAGACCCAGACAAGATTATTAGTGCAAAAATAATTAATTAGAATTTAAGTCAGAGCATCTATCTCTTCATCAGACATTGTGTCAGGGATTAAAGTTATTGGAACCCTAAAATTTAATGCGCCTCTTGAGGTTACATGAGATACAAGTGGTCCAGGACCTGAACTTCCGGTTGACACTGCTAGGACAAGGATAGATATTATCTTTTCTTCATTTATTAAATTTACTAATTCCTCTTTGGCATCGCCTTCTCGAACATATAGAACAGGCATTTGGCCGGTAATTTCAATAACATTTTTACCTATTTGTCGAAGCAATTTCTCAGCATTTTCTCTGGCTTCAGTTCTCATAATCTCTGCTACACCAGCAAAATGTTGGAATTCAGCTGGACTTAAACATTTAA
>NYVQ01000072.1 GCA_002684695.1 SAR116 cluster bacterium
AACCGTAGAACACCTAATGGCTGCATTTTTAGGTTTTGGTATTGATAATGCTTGCATTGAAGTTGATGGACCTGAAATTCCTATACTAGATGGTTCTTCAGCTCCTTTTATCCATTCATTTAAAAAAGTTGGAGTTACAACTCTCTCTAAAGAAAGAAAAGTTATTAATGTACTAAAAAGAATTTCAGTTATTGAAAAACACAGATCTATAACCTTAGAACCAAATAATTTTCTATCTATTGAAATGGAAATTAACCACGAATGTAAATTAATCAATTCACAAAATTATTTATTTAATTTAAACAGCAACTCATTTGAAGAAGAATTAATGTATGCAAGAACATATGGTTTTAAAGAACAAGCATCAATGCTAATCAAAAAAGGATTGGCGCTCGGTGCTTCAGAAACGAATGCGCTTGTATTTGACGGAGACAGTGTTCTAAACCAAGATGGATTAAGATATTATAATGAACCAGTAAGGCATAAAATTTTAGACTGTCTAGGTGATTTTTTCATTGCTGGGCACAGAATAAATGGAAAGGTTAATGCATTCAAATCGGGGCATGAACTTAATAATAAATTAATGCGCCTACTCTTTTCTAATAAAGATAACTGGGAATTAACATCTTATAATTCAGATAAATTTATTGAAAGTGACAATTCTTCTGAAAATTTAGCTGCTATAGCTTAAATTACTGAATCTAAACTCTAAATTTATAAATTTTTATTATAATATAAGTTAATATTAAGTTATGATAATTTTATGAAATTCTTTAATAAAAATATTTTTATTACTCTCATTATTTTATTTTTCTTAGTTGGATGCTCATCAAATAAAGAGAATATTGAGACTAAAGAAAATGCAAAAATTCTTTACGAAAGCGCAATTGAAGAAGCAAATAATAAACAATATCAGACAGCGAATGAAATTTTTCAAAATATATTAGAAGAATACCCATATTCACTATGGGCAACTAAAACAAAACTCATGATGGCTTGGGTTTATTATGAAGATAATAAATATGATTCATCCATTATTACAGCTGAAAGATTTATAAAAAGCCATCCTGAAAATGAATTAGTTCCTTACGCGTTATACCTCATTGCTTTAAGTTATTATGAAAGGATATTCGATGTGGAAAGAGATACAAAGATGACATTAGAAGCAAAAAAAGCATTTGAAAAACTTATCTATCTTTATCCTAACAGTGAATATTCAAGAGACGCAAAATTAAAAATTGAATTAGCAAGAAGCAATTTAGCTGGAAAACAAATGTCAATAGGTAGATTTTATCAGAATCAAAAACATTTTGCTGCAGCAATTAGAAGGTTTCAAAAGGTTCTAGATGAATTTGAAACTACAGACCAAACTCCTGAAGCTTTGCTTAGATTAACTGAGTGTTATTTATCACTTGGCATAAAAGAAGAAGCGATAAGAACAGCCTCAGTTTTAAAGTATAATTTCCCACAATCAACTTGGACAAATAAATTACCGAAAAATTTAATTCAAAGTATAGAAGTAAAATAATTTTATTTTAATTAATTAGTAAATATTTGATCTCATTTTATGCTTAAAAAAATCTATATAAGAAATATAGTCCTGATAAAAGAAATAGAACTTGATCTATATGATGGCTTGCATGTTTTTAGTGGTGAAACTGGAGCAGGGAAATCAATATTACTTGAAGGACTTGGTCTAGCATTGGGTGCTAGAGCAAATTTCAGTCTAATTGGCAATTATGGTGATGACGCAGAAATTAGAGCTAGTTTTATAATTAATCAGGACAACCCAATTATTGAAACCATAAAAAAACTTAATATTGATTTTAAGAATGAGTTAAGTTTAAAGAGAATTATCAACAATAATGGAACTTCTAAAGCATATTTAAATAACACTCAAATTCCATTAAGTGAATTAAGTAGGGTTGGATTATCTTTAGTAGAAGTCCAAGGACAATTCGATAACCATACTCTTCTTGATTCAAAAAATCATATTAACTTTTTGGATCAGTTTATAGGAAACAATGAGATTGCAAAAAAAACAGAAGTTTCCTTCAAAGAAATGATCAAATCCAAAAAAGATTTCAATGAATTTAAAAATGAGTTTGATAATTATGAAAAAAATATTGAATTCAAAGAAAAAATTTTATCAGATTTTCAAAAGATCAATCCAAAAGAAAATGAATCAACAGAACTTGAGGAAAGAAGATCATTAATTGCTGAATCTTCTAAAATAACTAATATATTGATTGAAGCTCAAAATAAAGTGAATGGCGAAAATTCAATTTCTAAATTATTAAATTCAACACTTAATTTGTTGGAGAAAACAAAATCACAAAATAATTCCTTATTTAGGGAAATAATAGATGCATTATCTAGAGCCTCTAATGAATTAAATGAAGCTGAAGAACAAATATCAAGCTTAATAAATTCAATTAATGCGGATCCAAATGAACTAGAATATATAGATAACAGACTATTTGAATTAAAAAGCCTATCAAAAAAAGTAGAATGTGAAACAAATAACTTAAATTTATTTCATAGTAACTTGATAAAAGAATTATCAAAAGTTGAGAATAAAGAAACTCTATTAAAAGAAAAAGAAAGAACTTTTATTAATAAATTAGAAAAATTTAAATTAGAATGTTTAGAATTAAGAAAATTAAGAATTAAAAATGCTTTAATCTTAGATAAGTCAATAAACGATGAGCTTCCTTTTTTGAAACTGGAACAAGCTCAATTTAAAACATTTATCAAAGAGAAAAATGAAATTGATTGGAATGAGAGTGGATCAGATGAAGTTGTATTTCATATAGTTACAAACCCTCAGCAACAATTTATGCCGTTAGGAAAAATTATTTCAGGTGGTGAACTTTCAAGATTCCTTCTTGCCATAAAAGTTGTTCTTGCAGATACTTCAAAATCAAGCACTCTTGTCTTTGATGAAGTTGATAGTGGTATCGGTGGCCAAACTGCTGATGCAGTTGGCACGAGGCTTTTAAATTTAAGTAAGAAAAATCAAGTTATAGTTATTACACATTCACCTCAAGTTGCAGCAAAAGGTGAGAACCATTATTTAATTCAAAAATTAAATGATGAAGACAAATCTCTTACTTTATGTAAAAAAATTATAAATGAAAATAGAATTGAAGAAATTAGTAGGATGCTATCTGGAGAGAGAATATCTAATGAAGCAAGAGCTGCTGCGAAGCAATTAATAAATGAATAATAAAAAAATAAAAAATAAACTTGAAATGGAATGGTCTACATTAAACGAGGAGTTAAAGAGGCATAATTATCTTTACCATTCACAGGATAGCCCAGAAATTTCTGACTTTGAATATGATGAAAAAATAAATAAATTAAGACATCTGGAAAAACTGTTCCCTAATTTTCCTAATAAAGAGAGCATTCTGAATAAAGTTGGTTTTACACCATCTTCTAATTTTAAAAAAATAAAACATAATATGAAAATGTTATCATTGGATAATGCTTTTTCTGAAAAAGATGTTTCAGAATTCATAATCAGAATAAAAAGATATTTAAACCTATCAAAAGATGATGAAATTGAATTTTTTTCAGAACCAAAAATTGATGGTTTATCTATTTCACTAAATTATTTTGATGGAAATCTATTTCAATCTCTTACACGAGGGGATGGAGAATATGGAGAAGATGTGACTGAAAACATAAAAAAAGTTAAAGACATTCCACTCAAACTTTCAGGATCTTACCCAAAAGAAATTGAAATTAGAGGTGAAATTTTTATGGAGAAAAATGATTTTATTAAAATAAATGAAATGAATCAAGCAATAGGAGAAAAAGTATTTTCAAACCCACGTAATGCAGCTGCTGGATCAATCCGCCAAAAAAATAGCAAAATAACTGAAAGTAGAAATTTGAAATTTTTTGCATATGCTATTGGATATTCTTCTGAAAGAATAGCATCTAAGCAGTCAACAATATTAGAAAGAATTAATGGGTTTGGATTTAGAACCAATAAACACTCAATCATTTGCAAGAACTTAGATGAGTTAATTAGGAATTTTAATCAAATTAAAGAACTTAGATCCAATTTAGAATACGATATAGATGGTCTTGTACATAAGGTAAATGAAATTATATTGCAAGAAAGATTAGGTTCAATTTCAAAATCACCAAGATGGGCAATAGCTCAAAAATTACCATCAGATAAGGTTGAAACAAAAATAATTGGTATTGATGTTCAAGTTGGAAGAACTGGCGCAATCACTCCTGTTGCTAGGCTTCAACAGGTAACAGTTGGTGGAGTTGTTGTGTCTAATGCAAGTTTGCAC
Source organism: SAR116 cluster bacterium (assembly GCA_002684695.1). Taxonomy (GTDB): domain Bacteria; phylum Pseudomonadota; class Alphaproteobacteria; order Puniceispirillales. The sequence continues at coordinate 4,317 of NYVQ01000072.1, forward strand.
AACGAAGATGAAATAAAAAGAAAAGATATAAGGATCAATGATATAGTCGTATTAGAAAGAGCTGGTGATGTAATACCCCACATTTTAGAGGTTTCCAAAAGTAAAAGATTGTCAAATTCTAAATCTTTTATTTTTCCATTATCATGTCCATCTTGTGGTAGCAAATTACACAAACAAGATGATGATGCTATAATAAGATGTTCGAATACAAACTTTTGCAATGCACAAATAGTAGAGAGAATAAAGCACTTCATATCGCGTGATGCCATGAATATTGAAGGTCTTGGAGAAAAACAAATTGAAGTTTTTTTTAATAAAGGAATACTCCAAAAAATACCTGATATTTATAATTTGTATAAAATAAAAGAGCAGCTTATTAAAGAAAAAGGCTATGGTGAAAAATCTATTAATAATCTCTTGCAATCAATAGAAAATTCAAAGGATAGTTATTTAGATAAAGTAATTTTTGGACTTGGAATTAGGTTTGTTGGGAAAAAAACATCAAGAATTCTTGCACTGAATTTTAGTAGTCTATATGACCTTATGAATTCAATAATTAATGAGCAAATTCATGAAAATTCTCTATCAGAAATTGATCAGATTGGCGAAAAAAGTGTTCGTGAATTATATAAATTTTTTAGAGATAATAGTAATTTTAAAATTGTTGAAGAACTATTAACTCACGTTAAACCTAAACAGATTGAAAAACCAAAAATAGTTGGAAATGTTGTTGGGAAGAAAGTTGTTTTTACAGGTACATTGGAAAAAATTTCACGATCTGAAGCAAAGAATATTGCTGAAAATAAAGGGGCCATTGTTGCATCCTCTATTTCAAAAAATATTGATTATCTTATAATAGGGGATAAACCTGGTTCAAAAAAGAAAAAAGCAATTGAATTAGGCATCCAAATTATAACGGAAAACGAATGGATTAATTTAATTAATGACTAAATCTAAATACTGACTGTTTTTTGTTTTAACCAATTTTTTTCATTCTTATTGAGATAAACTTCTAAATTGGAATATACATTATAATGATAATTGTTTAGCCAATTGATCTCATTGATTTCTAATAATTTCCTATTGATTAGCTTATTTTCAAAATGACAAAAACTTACTGTTTCAAACTCTAAATATTGAGAATTTGATGCTTTTGAATCTTGAACTAAAACTAGGTTCTCAAGTCTTATTCCAAATTCATTTTCTAAATAATATCCTGGCTCATTTGAAATCAGTTGGCCTGCCTTTAATGGAGGACTTATGTTTTTTGAAATAACTGGTGGAAATTCATGTACACCTAAACAAAATCCTACCCCGTGACCTGTACCATGATTATAGTCAAGTCCCTTTTCCCAAAGCTTACTTCTTACAATTGCATCAATTTCATTTCCTCTAGTTTTAGCCTTGAATTTTAATCTGGCCAAAGCAATATGTGCTTTTAGAACATACGTATAGATATCTTTCACTTCTTGAGGTTGATCTGCAAAAGCAATAGTACGTGTAATGTCAGTAGTTCCATCAAAATACTGCCCACCACTATCTATTAATAATAATTTGTCTTTTAGAATAATTTTTGAATTTTGTTCTTCAGGCCTGTAATGAATTATAGCCCCGTTTCCTCCAGTAGCTAATATTGATGGGAAACTTTCACTAATGAAATTTTTGTCTTTTGCTCTGAATTCCTTTAATTTAATTGATGCTTGATATTCAGTAATTTTCTTAGAAACTATTTTTTTATCGATCCAATATAGAAACTTTACAAGTGCAGCACCATCTCTTAAATGACAATCTCTAATAAATTTTATTTCAATTTTATTTTTGATTGTGGAAATATCTTGTAAATAAGTAAAGTCTTCAACTATTTTATTGCTTCCTAATTTTATGCTTTCAGCGATTATAGATGGACAATAATTGAGATTAACAGCAATATTTTTATTTTTAAACTTTTTAAGAAAAGGAATTAAAGAGCTATAGTGATAGTTCTTATAGGTATTTTTTAATAGATTCTTACTGTTTCTTGAAAAAATGCTTATTTCACCATTTACTTTTAATACTAGAAAGCCAAGAAACAGAGGTGTATATTTTAAATCATTTCCTCTTATATTTATTAACCAACATAGCTGATTTGGTTGAGTAATGATTACAACATCCAAACCTTTTATTTTCATCTTATTTTTAAGTTGGTCAATTTTATTTTCCACTGATAACGTAAAATATTTCTTATTCCAATTTTTAGGAGAGGCCTGAAAAATTTTTGGACGTTTCTCCCAGATACTATCAACCAGGTTATTTTTATCAGGAATTAAAGAAAAATGTTTTTGATTTATCTTACTACTTAGTAAAGTAATATCTTTGGCTTTTATTAACCAAGGGTCATAGCCAATTTTTTTACCTATTTTAGCATTTTCAACAATCCAATTAATCCAACTATATGATGACAATTCCATAACTGTCCAATTACTATCTAGTTGGAGTTTTGCTTGTAAAGTATACCTCCCATCAACGAATAATATTGCCTTTTTTATAGTTATGATTGCAATACCTGCAGAACCTGTAAAACCTGATATAAACTGTAGTCTGCTGTCATATGAAGGCACCTCCTCACCTCCATACATATCACTTCTTGGTTGCAAATAAATATGCAACCCCATTTTAGTTAATTTACTCCTAAATTTTTGTAGTAGTAATTTTTTTCTCAATGTATCTTGTCTTTCTTAATCATTAAGATAGTAACCCAATTCTCAACATATTGTTTTTTAACTAATAATAATTTAAAATTTTTAAATTTACTAACTATGGAATTTTCTTGTGATTTTAGGATTCCAGAGAGAACAAGATAAGAATTATTATCTAAATATTTTGCAATATCTTGAGCAAGTTTTAATAGTTCTGAACTAATAATATTGGCAACTATTAAGTCAAATTTTGAGTAAAAACTTTTATTAAATACCTTGTTTCCATTAGTGTGTTCAAATTTTAAAAGATTGTTAAGGTTATTATTTTTTGCATTTAATTTTGACCTTAAAATAGAGTTTTTTTCAATATCAACAGATAAAACTTTAGAGGGACGCCAATACTTATATGCACATATTGACAAAATACCAGATCCACATCCAATATCTAAAAACTTCTCTACAATAAAGAATTTTTGTAAATAATTAAAAATATTAATACAGCCTCTTGTAGTTGCATGCGAACCTGAACCAAAGGCATCAGAAGAATTAAGCCTGATCATATTTTTTTTAAATTTTAAATGATTTTTTATATGATCACCATAAAAAACAAAGTCACTATATTCAACCGGTTGAAACAACTTAGCATTATTTTTTAACCAGTCAATTTCAGTTATATTTGAAATAATAATTTTTATAGAATCAAATAATTTACGATAATTTTTATTTAAAAATTTAGAAACACTAATTTTAAAAATATCTTCAGAAATAAACTTACTAAAGTATAGTTTTAATTCAAGATGATTTTTTTCTTTTGAATATGAACATCCTTGATAAAAAGGCAGTTTTTCAAAAACTTGAAAAATCTCTTCTTCTAGAAATCGAATTTTAAATTCTAAAAGCCAACATTCATTTTTCATTTTTTTTCAACAAAATTTGATTTAATTTTTTTATTGCCAGCTTTATCAAAATGAATTTCAAGCTTATCACCATTTGCATTAGCAACTCTACCCATTCCAAATTTTATATGGAATACCCTATCCCCCTTTTTGAATTCATCATTGCTTATTTCTTTTATTTTTGGAGAATTACTTGAAATAAATAATTTTTGTTTGTAATTTGTATTATTAGAAAATCTTTTCCAGGCAGGTCCATAACCAGGATTACTTGTTTGGTTTTGATAATCATAATTAATATTTTCATCATAGAGATTATAATCAGATACAACAACCTTACTTGAAAGTTCTTCTGGGAGTTCTTTTAAAAATCTTGAAGGAAACGATGACATCCATAAACCATGAATTCTTCTACTCGAAGCATATGAAATATGAACCTCATATTTAGCTCTTGTAATACCAACATATGCAAGTCGCCTCTCCTCTTCTAAACCTACATCCCCACTATCCTCTAGACTTCTAGATGAGGGGAAAAGTCCTTCTTCCCATCCAGGTAGAAAAATTATTTCAAATTCAAGACCCTTTGAAGCATGAAGCGTCATCAATGTCACTTCTCCAGTTATATTATTTGTTTCATTGTCTGTCATAAGTGAAACATGTTGTAAAAAACCCTCCAAGGTATCAAATTTTGAAATTGATATAAGTAGCTCTTTTAAATTTTCTATTCTTGTATTTGCATCTTCACTGTTTTCATTTCTCCACATTTCATAATAACCAGTTTCTTCAAGCACCATATCAATTAGTTCAGAAGGTTCTTGTGTGAACTTTAATGTCTTCCATTCATTGATTTGTTTAATAAATTTATTAATTTTATCTTTTGTTGGTAAATTGATGTTTTCGTATGTTGAAATGTTCTCACCAACGTGGAAAAGCTGAATATCTTCAAGTCGGGAAATATCTAATAGTTTCTTTATAGTTGTAGAACCTATGCCTCTTCTTGGTGTATTAATAACCCTTTCAAATGCTAGGTTGTCAGATGAGTTGCAAAGTATTCTAACATATGCAATGGCATCTTTTATTTCTAAACGATCAAAAAACTTTGTCCCTACAACTCTATATGGCAAACCAATAGAAATAAATCTTTCTTCAATTTCTCTCATCTGAGAAATTGTTCTAACCAAAACAGCTATTTCAGAAAGTTTTTTATTATCTCTAATTTTTTCTTCAATTTTTTCACCAATATTAATAGCTTCTTCTGAACTATCATAGACACTAGATATTTCTATATTTTCATCTCCATTATTTTGTGTCCATAAATTCTTCCCTAATCTTGCATTATTTTTGTTAATCAAACAGTTTGCTGCTTCAAGTATTTTCTTGGTTGACCTATAGTTTTGTTCCAACCTAATAGTCTTTGCATTTTCAAAATCTTTGGAAAAACTAAGAATATTTTTCACTTCAGCGCCCCTCCATCCATATATCGATTGGTCATCGTCTCCAACACAACAAATATTATTTGTTTTTGAGCATAGTAGCCTTATCCATAAATATTGTGCTGTGTTAGTATCCTGATATTCATCAATTAATATATGAGAAATTTTTGACTGCCATTGATCAAGCACATCTGTGTTGGTTCTGAGTAATTCCAGTGGTTGAGTAAGTAGATCTCCAAAATCAACACAATTGCTTTGTAAGAGTTTTATTTGATACTCTTGATAAATTTGTTTTTCATTATTTGTTGAATTGGTTAAATTGTCACTTATCTTATCTGGGGTAAGGCCCTTATCTTTCCAGCTATTAATAATATTTAAAAATAATTTAGCGGGTAATCTTTTTTCATCAATATTATGATTGCTTAATATTTGTTTAATAAGTTTTAATTGGTCATCAACATCAATAATTGTAAAATTTTTTTTTAGCCCTACTAACTCTGCATGTTGTCTAAGCATTTTTGCACCTAGAGAGTGGAAAGTTCCCATCAAAATTTGTTCTGCTGCCGAACCAATTATTGAAGAGACCCTCTCCTTCATTTCTCTTGCTGCTTTATTGGTAAATGTCACCGCCATTATATTCCAAGGCTTAGTTGTCTGGGTCATTAATAAATGGGCTATTCTTGTGGTCAAAACTCTTGTTTTACCAGTTCCTGCGCCAGATAATACTAAGACTGGACCATGAAGTGTTTTGACTGCAACTTTTTGCTCTTCATTTAAGGTGTTGAGATATTCAAAATCTGTAAATTGATACATAAGGTATAAGGATTAATCTTTGTTAAAAATTTTTTTTCGTTAAAGTAAATTAGTGAGTGATTATAACATTTCTAAATTACTTGTAAAAATTTTACTATATATTAAGTTCATAATATGCATTTTAATTTTTTCAAAAATATTTGTTTAACAATTTTAGTTAGTATTTTTTTGTCTTCATGCAGTGCTAATAATTCAAGTAATCTATCCAGTATTTGGGATCCAATAGAGCCAGTAAATAGAGCTGTATTTTCATTTAATATGGTAGTTGATACTTATACATTAGAACCATTAGCTAAAGCTTATGATTTTATTATGCCTGATGTCGCATCTAGAGCTATCTCAAACCATTTTGATTGGATCAAAAGTCCTATTAGTGCATTAAATTCATCCGTCCAGGGAAAGCACGTGGAAGCATTTGATTCTCTAGTGAGTTTTTCTATTAATATATTAACACTAGGGTTTTATGATCTTAGTGGGAATAATGGATTGAATAATAAAGAGGATTTCGATCAAACATTGGCAGTTTACAATGTATCTTCTGGTCCATACATAGTAATACCATTCTTAGGGCCAACTACTTTTAGAGGCATCTCAAGTAATATTATTGATGGAATCATAGACCCTTTAAATTTACTTGGAACAGAGAAAGTTATTAGATTAAATTCAGCTGAACTCCCAATAAAAGCATTAAATACAAGAGCAGAATATATGGATCAAATTAATGATTTAAAGTATAATAGCCTTGATGCTTATTCAGTGTTCAGATCAGTGTATTTTCAAAGGCTTCTTGCAGAAATAAATGACACTGAGAATGGAAATGATAATATTACAAATGTTAATAGCGGAGCTATAGATGCTTTCTTCATTCAAAATCAATAAACTAAATTTCAAACTTGTAACTAAATTTCTTATTATAATAAGTGTTTTTCTTATTACTTGTGACTTTGCTCATGCTGAAAAAAACAATATTGAGAAAGCTGAAAAACATGTTAGCGAAATGATGGTTGATATTCAGTTTCTCCTAGAGGTTGGAAAAACTAATCCTGACAAAGGGCGTGAATTATTAAATGAATTACTAAAGAAATATTTTGACTCAAATCTTATAGCAAAATTTTCATCAATGCCAGCTTGGAGAAAAGCATCAAATTCTGAACAAAATGAATTTGTATCTCTTTTTGAAAAATACCTTGTTAACTTAGCTGCAAATAGATTTAATGAATTTAAAAATGTTGAATACGTTATAGCAAAAACAGAGCAAAGAGGTCAAAAAATGCTTCTTGTTGATGGCTTTATAAAAGCTCCTGGCAGCAAAAGAGATGGCACGCCTGTTGGCTGGAGACTGACTTTAAATAAAAAACAAGAGCTAAAAATCATAGATATTGAAATAGCAAAAATATCTATGATTGTAGCTCAAAATGATGAATTTACTGCTATTATTAGACAGAACAAAGGAAAATTTTCTTCTTTAATTGACGTTTTAAAAAAAGAATTAAATGTTAACTAATTCAAACTTTACCTTGTAATTGGCTTATACTTTATTCTTGTTGGTTGATTGTAATTTTCACCCAATCTCAATTTTTTATCTTGTTCATAAGCTTCATAGTTGCCTTGAAACCACTCAACATGACTGTTACCTTCAAATGCTAAAATATGTGTTGCCACTCTATCTAAAAACCACCTGTCATGACTTATAATAACCGCACAGCCAGCAAATTCTAAAAGTGCATTTTCAAGTGATCTTAATGTTTCCACATCCAAGTCATTTGTAGGCTCGTCTAGTAGAAGCAAGTTAGAATCTGTTTTCAAAACTTTTGCTAAATGAACTCTATTTCTCTCCCCACCTGATAACTGACTAATTCTTTTTTGTTGATCAGTGCTTTTAAAATTAAAAAGTCCAGCATATGCTCTTGAATTCATTTTTCTAGAACCAATCTCTAGCTCATCTAATCCATCTGAAATTTCTTCCCAAACAGTTTTTTGATTATCTAGGTTATCACGAGATTGATCAACATAACCAAGTTTAACAGTCTCTCCAATCTTTATGTCTCCAGCATCAGGTTTTTCCTGCCTAGTAAGGAGTTTAAATAATGTAGATTTACCAGCTCCATTTGCACCTATAACACCTACTATTCCTGCAGGCGGTAAATTAAATGATAGGTTTTCAAATAATAGCTTATCATCAAAAGATTTTGTAAGATTTTTTGTTTCAATAACTATATCACCTAGCCGAGGGCCTGAAGGTATAGTAATGTGAGTGATTTGGTCTCGTTTTTCATTATTTTTTTTAAATAATTCATCGTATGAATTTAATCTTGCTTTTGATTTAGCCTGCCTCGCTTTAGGTGCTGAGCGAACCCATTCTAATTCATCAGAAAGAGTTTTTTGCCTTGCTA
>NYVQ01000073.1 GCA_002684695.1 SAR116 cluster bacterium
CATTTGAGTTCTCTCATTCATTTGGTTTCTGATCCTTGATGCCATTGAAATTACTGCTCTAGTTGCTAAACGTACTTCATTAGCTCCAGTAATGGGTATATTTTTTAAATCTTTACCTATACCCAAACTGTATGCAGTTCTTGCTAATTTTTTTATTGGTCTCACTTGAGCACTAATAAAAACCAATGTTAGTGCAAAAAGTAAAAGAGAAGAACCTATAGACCAAGAAACAAAAATCCAGCTAGTAGAACTAAAAACTCTTTTTTTACTAAACTTAAAATTCAATACTCCTTTATCAATTTGTATTCCTACTAATATATAATCTTCATCAGAAGCAAAATCAGATATAAATGGTAATTTTATATTCAACTCCATAGAGTCTTTAAATGCCTTTTCAGCGTATGTGTTACTTGAAAAAGAGAAATCAGGTATTTCTTTTTCTAAAACCCAGCTAATTTGGAAATTTAATTTTTTTGCTAAATCTAGTAATTCAGTATCAATAGGATTATTTAAATCAGTTACTTGCGATGTTATAGCAGAAATATCAGCAACTAAATTTTGTGTCATGTGTCTTGTTACAGTATTCCAATGCCGAACATAGAAAACTGTTACAGTCAATAATTGAACTAATAACAGAGGCAGGAGAACAATTATTAACAGCCTATTAAAAAGTGTTCTTGGAAAAAAATTTCTTAATCTCATTTATTAATTTTTGAATGGAACTCCGCGAAGAAGCCATCCTTTCCCTCTCGCATTTATTAAAAATTGAGGTCTTCCTGGATTTTCTTCAATCTTTTTCCTCAATCTTGTAATTCCAACATCTATACTTCGGCTATTTGAATTTACTTTTAATAATTTACTAAGCTCTGTTCTATCTAAATATTCACCTTGATTATCAGTTAATGCAGTAAGTAAGTCATTTTCAAAATTTGTTGTATGTATGTATTGATCATTTTTATTCAATTTTTTTTGGTTATTATCCCAATCGAATAGTCCAAATCTTAAATTTTCTATTTTCTGTTTATTCAAAAAATTAGTTCTTTTTAAAATATTATTAATTCTCAAAAGCAATTCTTCTGGATCAAAAGGCTTTGTTAGGTAATCATCTGCTCCACTTTTTAAACCGTTAATTCTATCATTTTTCTGGTCAAGGGCAGTAAGAAGAAGAACCGGTGTACTAAATTCGTTACCAAAGTTTTGCAATAACTCTAAACCTGTTTCATCTGGCATCATTACATCTAAAATAATTAAATCAAAAGCAAATTCCTTTATCAATTTTTTTGCATTTTTTGCATTAGCTGAAGTGCTAACTTTAAACTTATTTTTCTTAAGGAATGCTTTTAAAAGTTCCCTTAGCCTATCATCATCATCTATTACAAGAATATGCATTTTAAACTTCTTTAATTTTTTAAGATATCTTATGCATAAAAATAAAATTTTTGCCAGTTACCTATAGACATTTTAAAAATTATTTGTTCTTTAGATAATTAATTTATAAAAATTCTTAGGGTTAACGGAGATCAATAATGAATATAGTTCCATTTGATGATAGGGATGGTTATATATGGATGAATGGAGAAATGACACCTTGGAGAGAATGCAAAAGTCACGTGATAACCCATGGTTTGCATTATGCTAGTTTAGTTTTTGAAGGTGAAAGAGCTTATAATGGTAAAATTTTTAAATCTATTGATCATACAAATAGATTGTATAATTCAGCAGACATTTTAGATTTTAAAATTCCTTGGGGAACAGAGGAGATTGAATCAACCAAAATTGAGTTATTAGAAACCATGAAATTATCTAATTCATATGTTAGGGCATTTGCATGGAGAGGTTCTGAAATGATAGCCGTATCTGCTCAGCATACAAAAATTCATACTGCTATTGCTGTATGGGAATGGCCTTCATATTTTGATCCTGATGCCAAGATGAGAGGTATTAAATTAGATATTTCAAGTTGGAGAAGACCACCTGCAAATTGTGCTCCTGTGCATGCTAAAGCCGCGGGATTATATATGATTTGCACATTAGCAAAACATGAAGCAGAGAAAAAAGGTTTTGATGATACATTAATGCTTAGTCATGATGGTTTTATAGCTGAAGCTACAGGAGCAAATATTTTTTTTAGAATGTCTGATGGTAAGGTTCATACGCCTTTACCAAAAACTTTTTTAAATGGCATTACTCGAAAGACAGTGATTTCCTTGCTACAAGATGAAGGGTTTGAAGTGCTAGAAAGGGATATCAATCTTGATGAACTACAAAATGTTACGGAATGCTTTTTAACAGGTACAGCAGCAGAGGTAACTCCAGTAGGTAAGATAGCTGATTATGAGTTTAAACCAGGTAATTTGTGCAAAAAAATTATGGATCAATACTCGGACCTTGTAAGATCGTAATTATTCCCATCTATCTTTAGCTAATTCATCATCTAATTTGGCGTCAACCCAAATATTATCTTTATTAACTCTTTCAGATTTCCAAAAGGGAGCTGATGTTTTTAAATAATCCATCATAAATTCAGTAGCTTCAAAAGCTGCTTTTCTATGAAGTGAAGCTGCTGCAACTAATACTATTTGATCATTTACATTTAACGTACCGAATCTATGAATAATTAAAGTTCCTAATAATGGCCATTTTTGTGTTGCATTTCTAGAAATATCAGTAAGCATTTTCTCAGTCATCCCAGGATAATGTTCAATAGTCAAAGAAGATATTTTTTTATTATTAGAAAAATCCCTAACGTAACCTACAAATGAAACTAATGCCCCTGGTATTTCTTTGCAAATTGATTTTAAATTATCAATCTCATTTTGAAGTATAAAACTTTCTTTTTGAACTCTTACAATCACTTTAACCACCTGTAACAGGAGGGAAAAAGGCAATTTCATCTTTTTCATTGATCAAAGTTTCAAAATCTGCAAATTCTTTATTTACTGCTACTTTAATTGATTTGAGATGCTTGAATGCATTCTGATGATTGGCAGAGCTATTTTCTAAAAACTCTATTAGATCCTTTATACTATGAACTTCATTTGGCTTTTCGATTTCTTCTAAGCTTTTACCAACTTTTTCTTTTAACCATGAAAAGTATAAAATCTTCATATTTGAGCCTCTTTAAATGGAATAAAGTTAATAATATCTCCTTTCTCAATTATTTCAATATTTTCATCCACTTCAATAAGTCCATTTGATCCGGATAAAGATGTTAGTACGCCAGCACCTGGTTTTCCATTGATTTTGGCATAATTAATATTATTTTTTTGAAACATTTTTCCTCTAAGAAATTCTTTTCTTCCAAGTTTACTTTTATGATCAAATTCAGCGATAGCCTGAGCTTTAAATAGTTCTGTTTTATTTGCAGACATTCTTATGTTTATTCCCTCTGATATCATCAATCTAAAGCATATTTGTGCTGCAACAGGATTACCAGGGAGACAAAAAATAGGTATATCTTTTATAGAAGCAAACCCCATTGGCCTGCCTGGTTTTATTGCAATCCTCCAAAAGTGTATTATTCCAGATAAATCCATGATTACTGACTTAATATGATCTTCATCACCTTCTGAAGCTCCGCCAGAAAAAATAATTAAATCAAATGCCTTAATAAACTTTTCAAGAGAAGATTTTAATATTGCGGGATTATCCTTGATTACTTTATGAAGGAATGGTTTGTTTCCTGTTTCTAAACATAAATTATAAATCATTGGGCCATTAGAGTCATATACCAAGCCATTCTGCAACTTTTTACCAGTACTTATAATTTCATTGCCCGTAGATATAACAACAATTTTTAACTGTCTGTTAACTGGTAAATTAGTAAGCCCTAATGAGGATGCTAACCCTATTTCAGTAGTATTAATCTTTTGACCAGCTTTAATAACTATTTGGTTTTTTTTGAGGTTTTCACCAGCAGGTCTACAATTTACCCCTTTTTTTATTTTTGGAGGTATGAATACTTCATTTTTTTTAACCTTACAAACTTCTTGCATCGCTATTGTATTTATTGGTTTAGGTAATAATGAACCAGTAAAAATCCTTACAGCATCTTTTTTGTCTACTTCGAATACTTTCTGCAAGCCTGCTTTAATAATTTTTTCAACTTTGAAAATTGAACCTGTTTTAGGATTATATTTAGCGTAATTGAAGCCATATCCATCGACTGCGGCATTAATCTTCATAGGAATATTAATTTCTGAAAGAATATCATTTATAAGAACTCTATTATTACATAAATTAATTGGTAAAGTCTCTTTTTGCTTTAATGGTTTTGTATTTATTTGTATGATTCTTCTTGCTTTGTTAAAGCTTATGTCTCTTATTTTATACTTTTTATTATTTGATTGTTTTTTAAGGTTAAAGCGTGAAATCAAAAATTCAACAATTTCAGATGGTTTATTAAGATCTAAAATATATTTATCTGATTTCTTTATTTCAGGGTTCTTTGGATTATTAGTAGCTATTGCAAAAATATTTCTATCTTTAAAAGATAATATTTCTTTTCCTTCTTCTTCTCTTCTGATTTCTATCTTAGGTATGTTAGCTTTTTTAAATCCTTCAACTAAAATGATATCTTTACTTTTTTGCATTAAGAGTAATTCTTTTAATTTTGTATCATTATAATTTTCATGCTCAATAATATGAGCAATTCTTTTTGGAGATGATATTATAATCTCTTGTGATCCAGCCTTCCTATGGCGCCAACTATCTTTCCCTGGCTTGTCAATTTCAAAATCATGGTGTGCATGTTTAATTGTGCCAATTGAAAATCCTCTTTCTTTAAATATTTTTATTAATGAGATTGATATTGTTGTCTTGCCAGAATTAGAAAAACCTGCAAGACCAAAAATGAATTTATGTTTGTTTGTTATGAAACTCATAAACTATCATTATCTATAGAAACTTTAATATATTGATAAGCAGTTAATAATGATAAAAATGATGACACCCATAACAACAAAATTCCAAGAAAGTTTAAATCAAAATTAAATTCCAATATTGTTGATGGTATCAAAATTATTATTGCAATCATTTGAACTGTTGTTTTTACTTTTGCTAAGAAGGTAACCTTTAAAACATTTCCTTTAATAAACTCTCTTAATCCAGAAATAAATATTTCTCTAATAATAATTAGAGTTGCCGCAATAACATGTATATCTTGGATTATGTTATTTGAAATTAAGCTGATTAAGGCACATGTAATAAGAAGTTTATCAGCAATTGGGTCTAAGATTTTACCTAATCTGGAGGACTGATTAAAGGACCTAGCTAAATAACCATCCAAAAAATCGGTAATAGATGATAAAATAAAAATAACTAAACCTAATATAATCATATTAGTATCATTAGATACTAATACTAATACTAAAATAGGTGCTGAAGCAATTCTAAGTATAGTTAAGATATTAGGTATCATTTACTCATTTGTAAAAAAATCATTAATTTTTTGGGCAACATTCTTTGAAATCCCCTCAACTTTCATTAAATCGTTTATACTTGCTTTTGATACTTCTTTAGCAGATCCAAAATATTTTAAAAGAGCATTTTTTTTAATATTACCTATTCCTTCAATTTCATCAATTTTATTATAAGATATAGATTTTTTCCTTTTTAGTCTATGTGCAGTTATAGCAAATCTATGAGCCTCATCTCTCAATTTTTGTAGAAAAAACATTACTGAACTATTATGTTTTAGTGTAAAAGTTTTTTGACCAACTAAGTGAAATTGTTCTCTACCTGCATTTCTATCAATACCTTTTGAAATAGCACAAACCTTAATATAATCTAGTTTGAGCTCTGTGAGTGATTTGACTACGGTATTAAGGTGCCCCCTACCTCCATCTATCAAAATAAGATCAGGAAGATTATTGTTTAATTTTTTTGATAATGAGTTTCTAAATCTTCGATTAATAACTTCCTTCATCATATTGTAATCATTTCCACCGGTTATATTACTATTAACTGATAAATTATATTTTCTATATGAGCTTTTATCAAAGCCATCTTTATTTGAAACTATCATTGCTCCTACGGCAAATTTACCCTGAATATGTGAATTGTCATAGACTTCAATTCTATTAATATCATTTTTAATTTTGAAAATACTGCTTAACTCATCAAAAATTTTATTAGTTTTGTTATCTTCAGAAATTTTCCTATTCAAAGATATTTCTGCATTTAAAATAGAGCTATCTATTAGTTTCTTTTTTAAACCTTTTTGAGGACAAACAATTTTTATATTATAATCAACGAGTGAGGATAATGCATCTGAGATTAAAGTTAAATTACTCGGAAGTTGTGATACAATTATTTCTTTAGGGGGAATTTTATTCTCATAAAATTGAGATAAAAACTCAGCAACTAAATTCTCTGGTTTCATTTCTGACAAATGTGACATGAAATATGTATGGTCACCAAAGTTTGAACCCGATCTCATAAAAGATATATTAACAGCTACTTTGCCATAGTTTTGAAATATGGCAATAATATCGGCATCACCTAACCCTTTTACGTTAATATTTTGAAATGATTGTATATTGCTTAATGCTCGAATTTTATTTCTCCAAACAGCAGCATTTTCAAAATCAAGTTCATCACTGCACTCCTCCATTTTTTTTGCAAATTCTTTTTTAATTTGATCAGAGTTTCCTGATAAAAAAGTTTTGGCTTGATCGATTTGCTTTTTATAAGAATTTTCTGAGACTAGTCCTACACAAGGCGCTGTACATCTCTTTATTTGAAATTGTAAACAAGGCCTAGTTCTTAATTTAAAAACATTGTCAGTGCAATTTCGAATAAGAAAACCCTTTTGGAGAGCGTCAATAGATCTGTTGACTGAACCAGCAGAAGAAAAGGGGCCGAAATAAAAACCCTTTTCACTTTTCCTTCCTCTATGTTTTTTAATTTGAGGAAACTTATGACCAGATGTAAGAAGTATATTAGGGAATGATTTATCATCTTTGAGTAAAACGTTATATCTAGGTTTATGTTTCTTTATTAGATTTGATTCTAATAATAAAGCCTCCACTTCTGAATTTGTAATTATAATATCAAGGCTATTAACCTGCGAAATCATCCTTAAAATTCTTTGAGATTGGTTATTAAGCTTACTGTATGATTTAACTCTCTTTTTTAAATTTTTTGCTTTTCCAACGTAGAGAATATTCCCTAAATTATCTATCATCTTATAAATTCCTGATGATTTAGGTATGGTCAGAACTTCATTTTTGATTATATTTAAGCCTTTTGTATAGTTATTATTCATACTTATAAAAAAATTATTTAAAGAATATAAAAAATCTCAACTATTAATTATTCGAAAACCTTGAGTTTTCAAAGATTAATTAATTCATCCACTATTTTTGTGGATAACCTTGTGGATAAATTCTCTGTGTTTCAAGAGTATCAATAGTTTGAATTAAATAAAAAGAAAAAAAGAAAAAAAAATGTAAATAATATAAAAGCAAATAATATCAATAGGATAATCTAAAATTTTAATTTTTATATGTCTTTTTTAAAAAAACTAAAATTAATTTTGAATTTTATAATATTTTAAAATAATGATTGTGCATACTTTCTTTAATTATGCTTACTTATATATGAAATTAAATGAAATATATAACATGTAAAGTATTATTAACAGTGGACCAAAAATTCTTTCAACTCTTTTAAAATAGAACAAATAACCACCCAGTATAAGAGTTGCTAATAACATTATTGGCAAATCATAGTTTACAAATGATAACGGAGTTTCTAAATTTTTTGGGTAGGAAGCAATAGACGATGCACCTAAAATTCCAAGGCTATTAAATAGATTTGATCCTAATACATTTCCAATGGCAATGTCTGTGTGCCCATTTCTGGCCGCTGCTACTGAAGCAGAAATTTCAGGTAAGGAAGTCCCTAAAGCTACAATAGTTACTCCAATTAGAGATTGCTCTATCCCAAAACTCATTGACATCTTAATTGCACTTGAAATTAGGATTTCTGAAGAAATTAAAACAACTATTATACCTCCAAAAGTTAGACATAAACCTATTGTAAGAGGTGAGAAAAAACTTTTAGTATATATTAAATCATAATCGTGTTCATTTTTCTCTGCATTAAAAGTCATTATTATCAAAATTGTAAATAAAGTTAAAATAAATATAAATCCAAAGATGGGGTTTAGACTTCGAAAAAAATATCCAAAAATAAATAATATTATAGTTGATAAAATCATCCAGAATATATCTAATCTTAAGGATTTTGAGTCATCTCTAAGAGTAATATATAAGCTTGCACCTCCAATAACTAATAGAAGGTTTGCTATATTACTTCCAACAACATTTCCCCATGCTAAATCAGGGGATCCTTTTAAAACAGCATTAATTGAAACAACTAACTCTGGTGCAGACGTGCCTAAAGCTACTATTGTAATTGCAATCAAATGAGCTGGTATATTTAATACATTTGCAGTTTGGACCGTTCCTTTTACAAGAACATTTCCTCCATAAAATAAACCTAAAAAGCCTAAGAATCCCAACAATAAATATAAAATATCACTCATTTCAAATTAAATTTTTCTATTACTTTATTTTTAAACCTAAATGTTTGCGTTCTAATTTTTTTATTTTATCTCTTATTTTTGCAGCGTCTTCAAATTCTAAATTAGCAGCAGCATCTTTCATTTGATTTTCCAAATAATTTATGTATTCCTCAGGTGATAAGCGCTTATCTCCATTAGAAGCTTTGGTTTTTTCTAAATCTTTTTTATCAAATTCCTCATCAATAATATTGCTAATATTCTTTGAAATACTTACAGGTGTAATGTTATTTTCCTGATTATATTCTTTTTGTTTATCTCTTCTTCTTTTGGTTTCGCTTAGAGCATATTCTATGCTTCCAGTAATAATATCTGCATAAAGTATTACGCGACCTTTTATATTTCTTGCAGCTCTACCAATTGTTTGGACTAAAGATGTTTTCGATCTTAAAAACCCCTCTTTATCTGCATCAAGAATTGCGACTAAACCACATTCAGGTATATCAAGTCCTTCCCTTAAAAGATTTATCCCAATAAGAATATCAAATATACCTAATCTTAAATCTCTTATAATTTCAATTCTTTCAATTGTATCTATATCTGAATGCAGATATCTAACCTTTAATCCAGCCTCAACCATATATTCGGTTAATGATTCTGACATTTTTTTAGTTAAAGTCGTAATAAGAACTCTTTGATTATCAAGAACTACTTTTCTACATTCAGATATGACATCATCTACTTGGTCCTTTGTGCTTCTTACAACTGTTTCTGGGTCAACTAAACCTGTTGGTCGAATTAGTTGTTCTGTAAATACACCACTTGTTCTTTCAAGTTCCCATTCACTAGGGGTAGCTGATACAAAAATTGTTTGTGGCCTAAATAATTCCCATTCTTTAAATTTTAAAGGCCTGTTGTCCATACATGAGGGTAATCTAAAACCGTAATCAGAAAGAGTTTTCTTTCTAGATGCGTCACCTTTATACATTGCACCTAATTGTGGTATAGTTACATGACTTTCATCAACAATTAAAAGGGAGTTTTCAGGGAGATACTCAAACAAAGTTGGTGGTGGTTCACCCGGGTTCCTAGAAGACAGATATCTTGAATAATTTTCAATTCCAGTACAGCTTCCTGTAGCTTCCATCATCTCAAGATCAAAAATAGTTCTTTTCTCTAACCTTTGTGCTTCAAGAATTTTATTTTCTGAATAGAATTCTTCTAATCTTAATTTTAAATCTTTCTTAATTTCTTTTATAGCGTTTCTTAATGTTGGTTTTGGAGTAACATAATGAGAGTTTGCAAAAATTTTAATTTTTTTTATTTCTTGAATTTTTTCTCCTGTTAAAGGGTCAAATTCATAAATTAATTCTATTTCATCACCAAAAAAAGATATCTTCCATGCGGTATCTTCTAAATGTGATGGGAAAATTTCAAGTATGTCCCCCCTTTTTCTGAAAGTTCCCCTTTTGAAATTTATATCATTCCTTTTATACTGGAGTTCTACTAATCTATTAATTATTTCTTTTTGATTTTGTTCACTATTTACTTCAATAGTTAAGGTCATTTCACTGTAAGTTTCCAACGATCCTATTCCGTAAATACAGCTAACAGAAGCGACAATAATCACATCTTCTCTTAATAGCAAAGAGCGTGTGGCGCTATGACGCATTCTATCAATTTGTTCATTTATACTAGAATCTTTTTCAATATAAGTATCTGAACGAGGGACGTATGCTTCTGGTTGATAATAATCATAGTAAGAAACAAAATACTCAACAGCGTTATTTGGGAATAATTCTTTCATTTCCCCATATAATTGGGCTGCAAGAGTTTTATTTGGTGCCAATATTAGTGTTGGTCTGGAGAATTGTTTAATAACATTTCCCATTGTAAAGGTTTTTCCTGAACCTGTTACACCCAACAAAACTTGGTCTTTTTCCTTTTTTAACAAACCTTCAACCAGCTCATTTATTGCTTGAGGTTGATCTCCAGAAGGGAAAAAATTAGAAACAATATTAAACGGTTTGCTTATATTACTAATTTCGTTCATTTATACCTTGACGATTTAAAATTATATATAAAATAATTATAAAGTTTGAATATAATCATTTATATTAATTAAACAACAAAACTTGTTCAAAGGTCTTATTTATGAATTTTTTAGCTAAAAGAGTTTCAAATATTAAACCATCCCCCACTATCGCAGCGACTGCCAAAGCGGCTGAATTAAAATCAAATGGTCTAGATGTTATTGGTTTGGGAGCTGGTGAACCAGATTTTGACACGCCTGTTCATATTAAAGATGCTGCGATTGAAGCAATAAATTCTGGCAAAACAAAATATACAGCAGTTGACGGCATAAAAGAACTTAAAAATCAGATATCAAAAAAATTTAAAGACGATAATGAAATTGATTATTCTTTAAATGAAATAACTGTTGGTACTGGTGGAAAGCAGGTTCTTTATAATGCATTAATGGCAACTATTAATAATGGTGATGAAGTAATAGTTCCAGCCCCATATTGGGTTTCTTATCCAGATATGGTTATTTTAGCAGATGGAAATCCAGTAATTGCAAAATGTGAGGAAAAAGATGATTTTAAACTTACACCTGAAATTTTAGAAAAAAATATTACTTCTAAAACAAAATGGTTGATTTTAAATAGTCCGTCTAATCCAACTGGAGTTGGATATGAGGAAGAGGAATTAAAGAAATTATCAGTTGTTTTAGAAAAAAATCCCCATGTGTTAATAATGGTTGATGATATGTATGAGTATTTAACCTATGATAATTTTAGTTTTACTACACTTGTTCAGGTAAATAAAAATTTAAAAGATAGAGTTTTAACTTGTAATGGAGTTTCAAAATCTTTTTGTATGACTGGTTGGAGAATTGGTTATGCTGGTGGTCCAGAGTGGTTGATAAAGGCAATGTCAAAAATTCAATCTCAATCAACCTCCAATCCTAATTCTATTGCGCAGTGGGCTTCTAAAGCAGCACTTGAGGGCGAAATGACTTTTCTAAAAAGCAACCTTGATGCATTTGAAAAAAGAAGGAACTTTGTTGTTGAAGGTCTGAACAATGTTGATGGTTTAAAATGTAAAATGCCTAATGGAGCATTCTATGTTTTTCCTAACTGTGAAGGGGTTTTAGGTAAAAAAACCCCCAAAGGGAAAGTTTTAAATTCAGATTCAGACTATTGTGATTATCTCTTGGAAGAGGGTCTTGTTGCCACAGTGCCTGGTATTGCTTTTGGTTTATCTCCATATTTTAGGATTTCTTACGCCACATCGGATATAAATTTAGAGAAAGCGATAGAACGTATTGAAAATGTAACAAATAAACTCACCTAAAAATTATGAAATTCAAATCTAATTATCAAGAAAACTCAATTACGCCATCTAAGGTCTTTTTTGAAAGAAGAAAAACTTTGAAAAAAATTTTTCTTATTGGTTCATCTATTTTATTACCATCAAATTATAGATTGGCGTTTGCAAATATTTTAGATAATGTTGAGAAAAATGAAAATTTTATAAACACAAGGCCTTTAACTTTAGAAAAATATGCCACTACTTATAATAATTTTTATGAGTTTGGATCATCTAAAAATATATGGAGGTCAGCTCAAAAATTAGAAACTAATCCATGGCTTGTCTCAATAGATGGTTTAGTTGAGAAACCTTTGATAATAGAGGCAAAAGAACTAGTAGAATTAATGGGCCCAATTGAGGAAAGAATTTATCGTCATAGATGTGTTGAAGCATGGGCAATGACTTTACCTTGGTCTGGTTTTGAATTTTCAAAAATTATAGAATATGTTCAACCATTAAATAATGCTAAGTATGTGCAGTTTGAAACTTTTTTAGACCCAAAAATAGCTCGCGGTCAAAAACAAAAATGGTATCCCTGGCCTTACACGGAAGGATTAACAATTCAAGAGGCTTCGAATACTCTCACCTTTATGGCAACTGGTCTTTATGGTAAAGAACTTCCAAAACAAAATGGTGCACCATTTAGATTGGTTCTACCCTGGAAGTATGGTTTTAAATCCATTAAATCAATAAAAAAAATTACATTTACTGATAGAAAACCAATAAGTTTTTGGGAGAATCTTCAACCCTCTGAGTATGGATTTTGGGCAAATGTAAATCCAAATATCCCTCATGCAAGGTGGAGCCAAGAAAATGAAAAATTAATAGGGGATGATATAAAAGTAGTGCCTACTCAAATTTTTAATGGTTATGGAGAATATGTTGAGCATTTATATAATAACGAGAAAAAATATTATTTTTAACTTGTTATCTTAAAATTTTTAAGTTTTTCCTTGATCACTTTTCCAATTCTGTCGCATTCATTTTCATAAGTTATATTTGGTTTTAAATTAATTTCTGAACTTTTAATATTAAATGAATAAGTTATTTTTTTCTCATAAATCAAATTTGAAATATAACGATTTTTTTTAATCCCAGGTGTTAATAAGTCAAAAACTACAACAGGCTTTCCCGAGTTTGTTGCTTCAGAGAGCATATTTATTGAATCTGTTGTAACTAAGATCAATTTTGAATTAAACATTATCCCTGGATAAGGGTTTTCAAATTCATTTAAACCCTCAACCACTTCAAAATCATCGACATTTATATCCTTTAATTTATTAATTATAATGTCTGGTGTTCTTCTTGATGGTAAAACAACAATTTTGCATTCAAAAAGTTTATGTATTCTTTTTATCTCATGAATAAAGTCGTTTGCTCTATTTTCAGTAATTAGTTGATTTTTAGTGCTACCTCCAACAAGTACAACTATATGGTTTTTTAAATTTTTTAGTTTTTTGGAGGGAATCTTTTCATGGAATTTTTTCAAACTTCTTTCATTAATTTCGTGAAGACTCCCTCTACTTAAAATAATTTTATCACCTGATATATTGTCATGTTCAGGTATAACTAATAAATCAAAATTACGAATCAATAACTTTGGATTTTGTATATGAATATTAAATAAGTTATTATATTTTTTTTTGAAAAACCTCTTAAGACCAATACTTATTCCAGCCATCCTTGCACCACAAGTAAGTATAACTCGAGAATCATATGAGAGAAGAATCTTATCATTATTTGATAATGGAATTGAAAATCTTCCTGCTAATAATGAAGGAAAAATTCTTGATAACCAAAAAGGTTTTACCTCGATTAATTTATATTTTAACCCTATTGATTTGGCTAAAGCTAAAGACTGACTTTGCATCCCTTTTGTGCCGTCTCCAATCACAAGGCAAGGTATTTTATTTAAGTCCAAAATTTTTTTCTTTTTTTAAATTACTATGATTAATTCTTTTATAATATTGACTTATCTATTACTGAAATCTCTAAAACTTCATAAAACTTTTTTCCACCAGGAGTAACAACTTCTGCAGTTTCACCAACACTTTTTCCAATCAGTCCTTTAACTATGGGTGAAGAAGTAGACACTTTTCCCAATTCTAAATTTGCCTCATATTGCCCTACAATATGAAGGACTTTCTCTTCATCAGTTTCTTCATCAACAATCTTAATAGACGTACCAAATGTTACTTTATTTCCTTGAATTCTGTCTATTTCAATAACCTCAGCCCTTGATATAACATTTTCTAATTCTAACAAACGGCCCTCTATAAAACCCTGCTTTTCTCTTGCAGCATGATATTCTGCATTCTCAGATAAATCACCATGTTCTCTTGCTTCAGCAATAGATTTTATCACTGCTGGTCTTTCAATTGATTTAAGCTCAGACATTTCTTTTTTTAGTTTTTCCAAACCAATTTCTGTAAAGGGTATCTTTTCCATAGCTAATTTTCATTTCAAATTAATTTTATTAATTTTTAATATAAAAGGAAAAAATATCAACTAAGTATTAATAATTAGTTATGATATTTTTGTATGGGTTTGACTTCAAGATCTGAAAACAAAAAAGCTTCTAAAGCTTTTATGGATGCTAATGCAGATCTAATTGATGTAAAATATGGAATTTTTTGTGTAATAGCATTTCGTCTTAATATCATGCTATCTTTAATTGTATTTTCATTCTCTATTGTATTAATAATAATTTGAATCTTATCAGATAGCATATAGTCCAGAATATTTGGCCTCCCTTCCAAAATCTTTTTAACCTGAAGCGAATTAATATTATTCCTTGCTAGAAATTCATACGTTCCTTTTGAAGCAATAATTTTAAACCCATTTTTAACCAAGAATTTGCATCCATCCAATATTTTAGGTTTATCAATATTTTTAACAGAAACAAATACATTGCCCTTTTTCGGCAACCTGTTATTAGCAGCAATTTGACTTTTAACGAACGCTTTTTCAAAATTACTGTCTATGCCCATCACCTCCCCAGTAGATTTCATTTCAGGACCAAGTAAAATATCACATCCAGGGAATCGTGCAAAAGGAAAAACTACTTCTTTAACACTGACATGCTTGGATTCTTTAGTATTATTTAAGTTAAACTCGCTTAATTTTTTGCCTGACATCACTTTAGCTGCAATTTTTGCAATCGGTAAGCCTGTAGATTTAGCAATAAATGGAACAGTTCTACTTGCTCTAGGGTTAACTTCTATTAAATAAATTTGGTTATCTTTTATGGCAAATTGAATATTTATTAAGCCTGTAACATCGAATTCTAGAGCTATTCTTTTTGTTTGGTTCTCTAGTTCTGAAATTATTTCTTTAGAAAGATTTTGAGGTGGAATTACACATGCACTATCGCCAGAATGTATACCAGCTTCTTCTATATGCTCTAAAATTCCTGCAATAAAAACATCTTGATTATCACTTATAGCATCTACATCCACTTCTATAGCATCAGTTAAATACTGATCAATTAGTATATTATTATCCTTATTAAATGATAAAATTTTATCTAAATATTTCTTTAAATCTTCAAGATTATAAATAATCTCCATTCCCCTTCCTCCAAGAACAAAGGAGGGTCTTAAAACTACAGGAAAACCAATTTTTTCAACTATAGATTTTGCTTCTTTGAAAGACCTGCATATACCATTTTTTGGTTGCAGTAAATTTAACTTATTAATTACATTCTTGAATTTATCTCTATCCTCTGCTGCTTCTATACTCGAATAAGACGTCCCTAAAATAGGTATGTTTTCTTTAAACAATTTTTCTGCAATTTTTAATGGGGTTTGACCGCCAAACTGAGTAATTACTCCTTTTAAGAGGCCATTCCTCATTTCACAATTTATAATCTCTAGAATGTCTTCATCTACTAAAGGCTCAAAATATAATTTATCAGAAGTATTGTAATCAGTGGATACTGTTTCGGGATTGCAATTTATCATTATGGTTTCATAGCCTTCTTCTCTAAGTGAAAATGATGCGTGTACACAACAGTAATCAAATTCAATTCCTTGACCTATTCTATTGGGTCCACCTCCTAAAATTATAATTTTATTTGCATCTGAAGGTTGAGACTCACAGCTCAATTCATCGAAACTGCTTAGTTCATAACTTCCATACATATAAGCGGTACTAGTCTCAAATTCATTTGCGCAAGTATCAATTCTTTTATATCGAGGAATAATATTAAAGGTTTTTCTTAAATTATATATATAACTCTCTTCTAAACCTGTCAGATAAGCTATTCTTTTATCAGAAAAACCATAGTTTTTTAGTACCCTTAGTTCAACTTCACTCTCATTAAAACTACTGTTAGATAATTTTTTCTCTGTTAAAATTATTTCATAAATTTGATTAACAAACCACTTGTCCCAATTGGTTATTTCACAGATTTTAGCAGGATCGAAACCTAATCTCAAAGCTTCTGCAATTCTCAAAATTTTATCTGGTGAATTTATACTTAACCAACTTTCAATAATTGAGGGATCTTTAGCTATGCTGTATTCTTTTGGTGGGTTAACATTGTTAAAACCATCTAAATTATTCTCTATTGATCTTAAAGCTTTTTGAATAGATTCTTTAAAATTCCTTCCAATTGACATTGCTTCCCCAACTGATTTCATTGAAGTGGTTAAAATTTCTTCTGAACCAGGGAATTTTTCAAAGGTAAATTTAGGTATTTTAGTAACAATATAATCTAAGGTAGGTTCAAAACTTGCTGGTGTATATTTAGTAATATCATTTTCTAGTTCATTTAATGTATAACCGACCGACAATAATGCTGCGACTTTTGCAATTGGAAAACCAGTTGCTTTTGAAGCTAAGGCTGAAGATCTACTCACCCTCGGGTTCATTTCAATAACAATTTGTCTTCCATTTTTTGGGTTGACGGCAAATTGAACATTTGCACCCCCTGTATTAACTCCAATTTTTCTAAGAACAGAGAAAGATGAATTCCTCATAATTTGTAATTCTTTGTCAGTTAATGTTAATGCAGGAGCGACCGTAATTGAGTCTCCTGTATGCACGCCCATAGGATCAATATTTTCAATAGAACAAATAATTATACAATTATCTTTTTTATCTCTTACAACCTCCATTTCAAATTCTTTCCAGCCAATCAGAGACTCCTCTATCAATATTTCTCCAACAGGTGATAAATCTAAACCATTTTTACAGATATTCTCAAAGTCACTTTTGTTGAATGCAATACCTCCTCCTTCTCCACCTAAAGTAAATGAGGGTCTTATTATTGCAGGAAGCCCAACTATTTCAAAAGCATCTAAAGCTTCTCCTATATTTGAAGCTATTTGGGATTTAGCGGTATCTAATCCAATTTCACGCATTGCATCTTTAAATTTTATTCTATCTTCTGCCATTTCTATAGACTTGAGTTCTGCGCCAATCATTTTGACATTATATTTTTTCAAAATTCCTTTTTTTTCTAATTCTAAGGATGCATTTAAAGCTGTTTGACCTCCCATAGTTGGTAAAATTGCATCAGGTCTGTTTTTTTCTATTATTTTAATAAGATTTTCAGACGTAATTGGTTCAATATAAGTTAAATCTGCAATTTCAGGGTCTGTCATTATTGTTGCAGGATTAGAATTTAGTAATAAAATTTTGTAACCTTCATCTTTTAATGCTTTACAAGCCTGGGTTCCTGAATAATCAAATTCACAAGCCTGTCCAATTACGATTGGTCCTGCACCAACAATTAATATACTCTTTATATCTTTTCTTTTTGGCATAACATTAAATTTAGATCATATACTTATAAAATTTTTCAAAAAGATATTTACTATCGTGAGGACCAGGCGAAGCTTCTGGATGATATTGCACTGAAAAAATTGGCTTTGATACATGCTCTAATCCTTCAATTGTATCGTCAAAAAGTGATTTATGTGTTACTAGTAAATCTTTTGGTAAAGAAGCTTCTATAACATTAAATCCATGATTTTGGGATGTAATTTCTACATTGCCATTCATTAGATTGAAAACAGGGTGATTCCCACCTCTATGTCCTTGAGTCATTTTCTTTGTTTTAGCACCACAAGCTAATGCTAAAAGTTGGTGACCAATACATATCCCAAATATAGGAATATTCATTGTTAAAATTTTGTCAAAATTATTTTTTATAGAATTATAAGTTGCTAATGGATCTCCAGGGCCATTTGATAAAAAAATACCATCTGGACGTAATGCTTTAATTCTTTCAAAATCATAATTAAATGGTACAATTGTAACTTTGACCTCTATATCCTTTAAGCACCTAAGTATATTTTGTTTTATTCCAAAATCTAAAGCAACAACATGGATATTATTATTATTTTTTTTTATTTTATCCCTCCTACTAATTACATTTAGTGTTCTATCTTGCCAATCAAAAATACTTTTTGTAGAGACATTAGGAACTAAGTCTGAACCTTTTAATTTTGGATGTTTTGATAATTTGTCTTGTAATGAAGGAAAGTCAAATTTACGAGTTTTATCATAGCAAATTAAACCCATTGGGGCATTATTATCTTTTATATACTTTGTAAGTTGTCTTGTATCTATGCCGTATATTCCTATAACATCCTTGAGTTCGAGCCATTTATTAAAATCATATTCAGATCTCCAATTAGAGCTTTGTGAAGGAGGTTCTCTGGTAATTATCCCCGAAGCATATGATAAATTTGCTTCATTATCATTAGAATTAGTTCCCACATTTCCTAAATGGGGAAAGGTAAAATTAATTAACTGTTTGTTATAGGAGGGGTCGGTTATTATCTCTTGATAACCAGTCATTGAGGTATTAAAACAAACTTCACCAATTTTTTGGCCAGTCGCTCCAAAACCAAAACCAAAAAAAATATCACCATTTTCAAAAATTAAAATAGCTGAATTATTGTTTTTTTTAATTAATTCGTTATAAGACTGATGTAATTTGTCATTTTTCAAACTTAAACCTTAGTAAATTTGGTTAGTTGATTTAATTATTGGTTATGCATTTAAAATATGTTTCGTCAAGTTAAAGTAATATGAGTATTATATATGTCGTTAAATTTTTTGTTATAATGTTTCTTTGAGGTAAAAAATGCTAAGAGAAGAGATTAAACTCCATTTAAATGGGGCATTAAAAAGTAAAGAGAAAAAATCTATTTCTACTTTAAGACTTGTATTAGCTGCAATAAAAGATAGAGATATTGCGGCAAGATCAAAAGGTAATAACATTGGAATTTCTGAAGATGAAATTAAATTACTTTTACAAACGATGATAAAGCAAAGAAAAGAAACTAGTCAAATATATAAAAAAGCTGGCAGAACTGAACTCCATGAATCTGAGCAAGAGGAAATTAAAATTATTTCTAATTTTTTACCAAAGCAAATGAATGAAGACGAAATAGCTGAAGCGATAGAAACTGTTATTGATGAAATAGACTCAAAAAGTATAAAAGATATGGGTAAAATAATGTCAAAATTAAAAGAAAAGTATGCAGGTAGATGTGATTTCTCTTTAGTTTCAAAAATTGCAAGGGAAAAACTTACATAATATTGTATAAAAAGTTTTTATGTTCAAAATAAAGTTAGAGTTTTAGGTTTGTTAACTGAAGAATTCATCAAAGAATTAAGAGATTCAATGAGTCTCTCAACCATAATAAGTAAAAAAGTTCGGCTTGTAAAAAAGGGCAAAAATTTCATAGGATTATGCCCTTTTCATAATGAAAAAACACCATCTTTTAATGTTAATGATGACGAAGGTTATTATCACTGTTTTGGTTGTGGTGCTCATGGCGACAGTATATCTTTTATACGAAATTATGAAAATAAATCATTTATGGAGGCTGTTGAAACAATTTCTTATATCTCTGGTATAAAATTACCTGCTTTAAATTCAGATAACATTGAATTGCTTAACGAAAAAAAAAATCTATTAAAGCTAATTAAATTATCTACTCAATTTTATTCTAGGAGTCTATTTACTTTGAATGGCAAGGATGCACTTCAGTATGTAAAGTCAAGAGGATTACAAGAAGAGACTATTAAAAAATTTATATTAGGGTATGCCCCTCAAACTGGCTTAAAAGCTTATTTAAACTCTGAAGGCTTTAGAGATGATATTCTTATTAAGGCAGGATTATTAAGAGAAAATAGTGATGGCAGTATCAGCGAGGTTTTTAGAAATAGATTAATTTTCCCAATTTTTGATAGAAAATCTAATCCTATTGCTTTCGGTGGAAGAGCAATGTTTAATTCAAAAGCCAAATATTTAAATTCTCCAAATTCAATTCTTTTTCAGAAAAGTGAGTGTCTTTACGGCCTTTCTCATTTAACAAGGGATGATTTTAAGACTAAACCATTACTGATAGTTGAAGGATACATGGATGTAATTTCAATAAATCAATCTAAAATTGCACAAGGTGTGGCTCCATTAGGTACAGCAATCTCAGAAAATCAAATTGAAACTATTTGGAAATTAAATAACAAGCTTGTTTTATGTCTAGATGGAGATAAAGCAGGAGAAATAGCTGCGTGGAGGTTTATTAATAGGGTTTTACCAATTTTAAATATTGGAAAAGAAATTTCTTTTGCTTGGTTGCCAGAAAATCATGATCCAGACGACATGCTAAGAAACTCTAATAAGGACCATTTTGAAGCTATAATAAGAAATCCTTCATCACTAATAGATACAATTTGGAAAATATTGAGAAATAAATATAATGATACAAATCCAGATTCCAAAGCACAATTAAGGGTAGAAGCAAAAAAAACAGTTAATCTAATTAAAAATAATGATATTCGTCAGTCTTATATGGATGAGGTTTATCAAAGGATAAAGGATAGTAGGACTAGCAATCAAAATTATTTATCAAGTGATTTTATTAAGAGACCTTCTGTAGGAAGACAGTCTATACTAAATTCAATTTTTTTAATTTTAATCTGTCATCCGCAATTAGTTATGGACTTCTCAGAAAAAATTGTAAAATTAGATTTTAAAAATAATTTTAAAAATAAAATTGTATTAATTTTATTAGATATGGTAATAAAAAATCCTACCATTGACAGAAATCAATTTAGTGATCATCTAGATAGTTTAAATATGTCTAATACTTTAAATGAATTAGATACTAAACTTATTATAAAAAGATTAGGATATGATCCTGGAAAAATTGATACAAAAAATGTTAGTAATAATTTTTCAGAATTATTAGAGAGAATATTAAATGAAAATAAAAGGATTTAGCATTATAATCTATTTTATTTTTTGGAGGAACAATGCCAAGAACAGCTAAAATTGTTGATAAGAAAAAGCAGCAAGACAAAAACGAAATTGTTACAGAAAATAGTGTAGTTGATTTGTCTAGTTCTAGTATCAAGAAACTTTTAAAAAAAGGTAAAGAAAAGAAAATTCTCTCGTGGGATGAAATTAATAAGGCAATTCCAGAAGGTAGTTTATCTTCAGATCAAATTGAAGATCTTCATTCTGCTATTGATCAGTTGGGCATTACTGTTGTTGATAAACATGATGAACACGAAGATATTCCTGATAAAGAAAATGACGACGATGTTTCAAATAGTGGTAATTTAAATGATGATACTGGAAGAACAGACGATCCAGTAAGAATGTATTTAAAGGAGATGGGTGGTGTTGAGCTTTTATCAAGAGAAGGTGAAATTGCGATTGCAAAAAGAATAGAAGCTGCAAAGGAAGTTTTAATTGGAACAGTGTATGAATTTTCAACAACTATTGAAAATATTAATAAATGGAAAATTGAGTTACAAGATGGCGATAAGTTGCTTAGAGATGTAATCGATCTAGATGCCACACATGGTAAGAATGGATTTTTGCCAAGTGAAGATGTTCAAGATGAAACTTTAAATGCTGTAGAAAAATTAACTATTATAAATCAAAATATTGAAAATAAATCTGATCCTGAAGCAAGCTTAAATAATATATCTACAAACAATAAAAATAAAAATGATGATACTAATGAAAAAGAAAACTCTGAACAAGTTGAAGAGCTAGATGATGAAATTGAAGATGACCAGGACAACTCTTCAATGTCCTTGGCTGTATTAGAAAGCTTAATCCGTGATCAAGTCATGGATGAATTAAATAATTTTTCAGAAAAATCAAAAAAAATTTTAAAACTCCAAACTAAAAGACTTAATCATTTACTTAATGGTGAAAAATGTGGAAGTGATCTTCAACGAAAATTGACTAATGAGAAATATATTCTTCTTGAACAAATGCAGTCTATTAAATTAAACAACAATAAAATTGATGAATTAAAATTTTATCTTTATGAAAAAAATAGACAATTAATAAAATTAGAAAATAAGATTTTTAATGTATTTGAATCTTGCGGTGTAAACAGAAATACTTTTCTTAATTCATGGAAGGGTAATGAAATTAATCCATTATGGCCTGAGGTCTTAAAGAAAAATGAAAAAATTATTAAAGTTTTAGAAAAAAATCATGATACTATAAGCTCATTAAGGGATAATATTATTTCAATTTGTAGAGAAGTAAAGTTACCAGTTTATGAATTTAAGGACCTAGTTAATATTATTCAAAAAGGCGATAGGGAAGCGTCAAGAGCCAAACAGGAAATGGTTGAGGCCAACCTTAGATTAGTAATTTCAATAGCTAAAAAATATACTAATCGAGGGCTACAATTTTTAGACCTTATTCAAGAAGGAAATATTGGCCTAATGAAAGCTGTTGATAAATTTGAATTTAGAAGAGGTTATAAATTCTCTACATATGCCACGTGGTGGATCAGGCAAGCAATCACTCGATCTATAGCTGATCAAGCAAGAACAATTAGAATACCTGTTCATATGATTGAAACAATAAATAAATTAGTTAGAACCTCAAGACAAATGCTTCATGAAATAGGTCGTGAACCAACTCCTGAGGAATTATCTGAAAAATTATCAATGCCTCTTGATAAAGTTAGAAAAGTTTTAAAGATAGCAAAAGAACCTATCAGTTTAGAAACCCCAATTGGAGACGAAGAAGATAATAGCTTAGGAGATTTCATTGAAGATATGAATGCTGTTCAACCTCTGGAGGCTGCTATTCATTCTAATTTGCGTGAAACTACTACAAGAGTGTTAGCAAGCCTAACCGCAAGAGAAGAAAGGGTTCTAAGAATGAGATTTGGAATTGGAATGAACACTGATCATACTCTAGAGGAAGTCGGCCAGCAATTTAGTGTTACAAGAGAAAGAATAAGACAAATAGAAGCTAAAGCTCTAAGAAAATTAAAGCATCCGTCAAGATCAAGAAAGTTAAGAAGTTTTCTTGAAGCTTAAATATATTATTTGATTTTTCTTAAAAATTATGAAATCTAATAAATATATTTTATATAGGCCCATAGTTCAGTTGGTTAGAACAACCCGCTCATAACGGGTATGTCGGGGGTTCGAGTCCCTCTGGGCCTACCATAAAATTTATAATATCTGACCATAACATGTCGAAATAACATTACATTCCAAAAAAATTGTTTTATTTTTATTAATTATAAATTCATTTTTTAAAACTTTTATTTTAGTTTTTATACTTTTTGCTCCAATTTCGACACATTTTTTTTCTGATATTGCTTTAGCTTCAATCTTTGTATCTTTAATTGCTTTTCTAATAGAGGTATAAATTTTAATTTTTTGAGGATGGTGTACTATGTAATTTTCATCTTGGCCCTTAGT
This sequence comes from SAR116 cluster bacterium, assembly GCA_002684695.1. Classification (GTDB taxonomy): domain Bacteria; phylum Pseudomonadota; class Alphaproteobacteria; order Puniceispirillales. The sequence goes on from NYVQ01000073.1 coordinate 23,618, forward strand.
AATTAAAATTTTCACTGTCTGTTTTACTGAGCCAACAGCAGCACCAACAGCGCCTGCAACAGAAAAGCTATTTGGAGTAAAATTTTTTGTATTTAATAAATTAGCTATTTTGGGGTAATAGTTTTTAGCTGAAGCTCCAATTGAAATAATAGGAAATTTTACTTTAAAATTTAAATCTACAATATCTTTTTTATCCGAAAATATAAAATCCTGAAATATTCTATTTTTAAATAGTGAATTTTTTTCCTGTTCATTAAATTTGTCGTTTAATGTAAAATCAAAGATAGATATTGCGCTTTTTTCATAAAGTAGATTAAGAACTTTTTTTGATATATTCTCTTTTGTATCAGATATACATTTTCCCGAACTATTTTTTTGATTAGAAAGAATTAATGCACCAAGCATCGAGGCCTCTGTACAAAATTCATTATACATCCCTAAGACATGTGAAGCATCAGTTGGTGTAAACCCAGCGATCTCCAATAAATTATAATTTATTAACCTAAATATTGCTCCATAACTTGATTGATTTGGAGCAATTTCTGATAAAGGTAATGGTTTTTTCGTATTCAATTTATCATAAGCTTGCTTTTCAACTTTTGAAAGCCAGTTAGGGTAATTCTTAATATTTTTTTTCCAAACAAAGATTCCGTCTGTTGGCGAGGAGATAGCTAAATTTGATTGTTTTTTTAAATGATCTAAAATAATTGGTTCGGTTTCAGCAAGTATCGATAAAGGTATCTGTCTTTTGGGCCCAATACTTAGATTATTATTTTGTTTTTCTCTATTAAAAAGAACCTGGCTATCACCCCCTAATCCAACAGTATATATTGATAATGCTTCAACCATAGTATCCCATTCTCCAATTTTTGCTCCTTTTTTTGATCTAAGTGGGTAACTAGATTTTATCAACGAAATATCAGTCGTTGTTCCTCCTATATCAACAACAACAGCATTCTTTTTTCTGCTTAGCCACAATGCACCTATAGCGGATGCTGCTGGACCAGACATTGTTGTATCAATTGGCCTAAATTTAGCTGTTTTTAAATCGATTAGTGTTCCATCGCCTTTAACAACCATTAGTTTAGTACTGATATTTTTCTCAAATAAAATTTTACTGATATCTTCTAGAAGGTTTCCTATTAAATGTGTAAGACTTGAATTCAATGCACATGTAATTGCCCTTTTTACTCCATTCAAATCTGAAGAAAGGTCATGACTACAGGTAATAGGAAGTTTTGTTTTATTTTTAATATAATCTCTAATTTCATTTTCATGTTCAGGATTCCTTGTTGAAAAAAGGCTTGCAATAGCTATGCTTTCAATCTTTTTATTAGAAATAAAACCATCTATATCTTTTAAGTTTAAAGTGTCTTTCTCATTTCCTTCAGCATCATGCCCACCTTTGATTGAGAGAATTTCACCATTGTTGCAAACCTTTATTAAATTCTCATTCATTAGAACTGATTTATCAAATCCTACTAAAATTAGACCCACTCTGCAGCCAGTAGCATTTACAACTGAATTAGTAGCTAGTGTTGATGAAACAACAACAAGTTTTATGTTTTTAATGATTTCTAATGGAGTTTTTCTTAATGAAATTTCAAGTGATTTTCTAATCCCAATAGATAGATTATTATTTGTTGTAAGCGCTTTGCCCTCGGAAACAATTTTTTGATTAATACCATCTAAAATTACTGAATCAGTAAATGTTCCTCCAGCGTCAAAACCTAAAACAAAAGCCATAATTCTACCTATAAATCAAAATTTTTTTCAAGAAAATTTGCAATGCAATTTTGAAATAAATAACCATCGTGACTTTGTTTCTCTAATTCTCTTTTGCTGTCTAAGTAAAGTTTTTCTCCAATACTGCTTTTTTTAATTTCGAGAAGGTCAAGGGCATATTTATTTGAAAACTCTGGATGACCTTGAATGGTAAAAACATTATCATCCATTGATAATGAGTAGAATTTACAAAAACTAGTTTCAGCTAAATGATCAAAATTATTAGGAATTTTTACTACCTGATCTTGGTGGAAAGAAATAAGTTTCAATTTATTAAAAAATTTTGGGAACCAAGGTTTTTGCATTTTAAATTTCACTGGGGTGATGCCTGTAGCCCATCCTTTTGAGTATTTTTCTACTAATCCGCTCATAGATTGAACTATTATTTGATGTCCAAAACAAATTCCAACAATCTGTTTTTTATTTCTTATTACTCTATCAATAAGTTTTAAAGTTTTAATAATCCAATTATGATTTTCATATACACCATGTGAACTCCCTGTAATCAGGAATGCATCAAAAATTTCAATGTTTTTAGGAAATTTATTATTATAGATTTCAAATGATGAAACGTGCCAATTTCTTTTTTCAACTGATAAAAATTCTTTAAATAATTTAGAGTAAGAGGGATATTTC
>NYVQ01000074.1 GCA_002684695.1 SAR116 cluster bacterium
CTTGATGAGACTTTTTTTAATTTAGTTCTTATTCTTTGGGTTCTTTTATCTATCATACATTAAACCTTTACTTTTTCTTACCTTCTTTTCTAAAAATAAACTCATTGGAATACTTAATTCCTTTACCCTTGAAAGGTTCTGGAGGCCTTTTAGATCTTAAGTCTGCAGCAAATTGTCCTAATTCATGTTTATTAGCACCAAATAGCTTTAATTCAGTTGGTTTTTCTGATGTAACTTTTATACCGTCAGGTACCTCCATTTCTACTGGATGAGAATAACCTAAATTAAGTGTAATTTTATTGCCTTGCACCTTAGCTCTGTAACCAACGCCATTTAACTCCATCTCCTTAACAAAACCCTCGCTTACACCTTTAACTATGTTAGCAACATTAGCTCTTGTAGTTCCCCATAATGATTTAGCTAACTTTGTTTTCTTTTTTGACGTAAATGAAATTTCATTATTATCTATTTTAACATTTATTAAATCATGTGTATCAATACTAAGTTCACCATTTTTACCCTTAGCTAATATTGTATTATTAGTTTGAGAAACAGAAACACCTTCTGGAATTTTTATTAAACTTGAACCAACTCTAGACATAAAACCACCCTAAAAGACTTGACATAAAATTTCACCACCAACATTTGCAACTCTTGCTTCATTGTCTGACATTACGCCTCTTGGCGTAGATAAAATGGAAATACCAAGTCCATTATAAACTTTGGGTAATTCATTGATACTTGAGTAAACCCTACAACCAGGCTTTGAAACTCTTTTAATCTCAGATATAACTGGTACACCTTCCTGGTATTTTAATTCAATTTTTAATTGTCTAATTCCCGGCTTATGTTCAATAGAACTAAATCCTCTGATATATCCTTCGCGTTTTAAAACTTCTAATACATTAGCTCTAAATTTTGAAGATGGTGCTTCTACAATAGTTTTATTAGCATGTATACCGTTTCTGATCCTAGTGAGCATATCACCGAGCGTATCACTCATTGACATAGATATTCTCCTTATTTACCAACTTGATTTTAATATTCCAGGAACTTGTCCTGTTGAAGCTAATTCTCTAAACGCAATTCTTGACATTTTGAATTTTCTATAATTTCCTCTTGGCCTACCTGTAACCAAACAACGATTTCTAACTCGAATATAAGATCCATCTCTAGGCATTTCATTTAGTTTCATTTGAGCAGCGAATCGTTCATCCAATGGGAGGTCTTTGTTCATTATTATTTTTTTTAATGCTGTTCTTTTACTCCCCATTAAAGAGACTTTTTTTATTCTTGTTTCATTTTTTTCTATTGCACTTTTTTTTGCCATTTTATTCCTTCTTTATTTAATGAAAGGGAAATCAAAATTCTTTAAAAGTTCTTTTCCCTCCTCGTCAGATTTAGCTGTAGTTACAACACAAATATCCATTCCTCTTATTGTATCTATATTATCGTAGTCAATTTCTGGAAAAACGATTTGTTCTTTTAATCCTAAAGAATAATTGCCATTCCCATCAAAACTTTTACCATTTAAACCTCGAAAATCTCTTACTCTTGGCAATGCAACATTTATCAAACGGTCAATGAATTCATACATATGAGATTTTCTAAGAGTAACTTTAACTCCAATTGGCATGTCCTCTCTTAACTTAAAAGTTGCAATAGCTTTCTTTGCTCTTGTAACCACTGGCTTTTGACCTGAAATAGATGTTATATCTTTAATTGCAGAGTCTATTTTTTTTGAATCTTTTACAGCTTCACCTACACCAATATTAATCACAACTTTAGTTATTTTTGGAACTTCAAACTTATTTTTATATTTGAATTTATCAATCATTGCCGGATGGATTGACTTATTATAATACTCTTCAAGACGTGTTTTCATAAAATCACCAATAACTAACCTTTAATTTCTTCACCAGATCTAGACGCAATCCTTATTTTTTTCTTTTTTTCAATTTTGTACCTAACCCTTGTAACTTTTTTATCTTTTGGATCTATAATACCAACGTTAGATATATTTAAATAAGTCTCAATTTGCTCTATACCACCAGGTTGATCTTGTGATGGCTTTCTATGCTTTTTAACAATGTTTATACCTCTGACTTTAACTTTAAAATTTTTTCTATCTATTTCAAAAATCTCACCGGTTTTACCTTTATCTTTTCCAGTTCTTACGATGACATTATCACCAATTTTAATCTTTTTACTCATTAAAGAACCTCCGGAGCCAACGAAATTATTTTCATAAATTTTTTCAATCTCAATTCTCTTGTAACAGGACCGAAAATTCTAGTTCCAATAGGTTCATTTTGATTAGATATCAGGACAGCTGCATTAGAATCAAACTTTATTGAAGAACCATCACTTCTATGAATTTCTTTTGCTGTCCTTACAATGACAGCTCTATGAATATCGCCTTTTTTAACCCTACCTTTAGGAATGGCTTCTTTAACTGAAACAACAATTATGTCACCAATACTAGCAATTTTTCTACCTGACCCACCTAAAACTTTAATACACTGCACCCTTCTAGCCCCAGAGTTGTCAGCTATACCTAAATTTGATTGCATTTGTATCATTTATAATATCTCCAAAATGTATTTATTCAGAATTAATAACTTCAAAAGTTTTTGTCTTAGATTTTGGAGCACATTCTCTAATTTTAACAAAATCACCAATTTTAAACTCATTATTTTCATCATGAGCAGAGTATTTTTTATCTTTTTTAATAAATTTTTTATAAAGAGGATGTTTAAATGTTCTCTCAACTTTAACAACTATAGTTTTATCTGATTTATTACTAACAACTTCTCCTTGAAGTATTCTTCTAGGCATAATTATTCCTTACCCTTTTTTTCATTAAATATTGTCTTAATCTTTGCAATGCCTCGTCTAACTTCTTTAACTCTTCCTGTATTATTAAGTTGCCCATTTGAAGCTTGAAACCTTAAATTAAATTGCTCTTTACCCAACTCGTCCAATTGCTTTTTAAGCTCATCTGCTTTTTTAGATCTAATTTCAGTTATTTTAATACTAGACATAATTAAAACTCTCCTAATCTACCAACAATTTTTGTATCCATTGGTAACTTTGCAGAGGCGAGATTTAATGCTTCTTCAGCAGAGCTTCTTGCCACACCATCAATTTCAAACATAATTCTACCAGGCTTTACTTTAGCAACCCAGAACTCTGGTGTACCTTTGCCTTTACCCATTCTAACTTCAGCTGGCTTCGATGAAACAGGTGTATCAGGAAATATTCTTATCCAAACTCTTCCAGCTCTTCTTAAATGTCTTGTTATTGCGCGACGTGCAGCTTCAATTTGTCTTGCTGTAATTCTAGCTGGTCTTGTAGCTTTTAATCCAAATGCTCCAAAATTTAATTGAGAACCACCTTTAGCAAGACCATGTATCCTTCCTTTATGAGCTTTTCTATATTTAGTTCTTTTGGGTGATAACATAATTTAATTCCTTTAATTTCTTACTTGCCCGGGTATTTCATTCATTCTTTTTTCCTGAGCTAAAGGGTCATGTTCCATAACTTCACCCTTAAAAATCCAAACTTTGATACCACAAATACCGTATGTGGTATTTGCTTCAGCTTCACCATAATCTACATCAGCTCTTAATGTGTGTAATGGAACTCTTCCTTCTCTATACCACTCAGTTCTCGCAATTTCAGCCCCACCTAATCTACCAGCACAATTAATTCGAACACCAGCAGCGCCTAATCTCATAGCTGATTGAACTGATCTTTTCATAGCACGCCTAAAAGCAACCCTTCTTTCAAGTTGCTGAGCTATGTTCTCTGCTACAAGTTTTGCATCTACTTCAGGCTTTCTTATCTCTAATATATTTAAACTTACATCCATACCTAATTTTTTACTAAGATCATTTCGTAATTTCTCAATGTCTTGGCCCTTTTTACCTATAATTAATCCTGGTCTACCAGAATAAATAGTTACTCTTGCCCTACCAGCTGGTCTTTCAATAACCACTTTGCTTACTGCAGCAGGTTTTAATTTAGTCATCAAATATTTTCTAACGTTAAGATCTTTATGAAGTAGATCAGAGTAATTTTTTTCAGCAAACCACCTACTATCCCACGTTCTGTTTATTCCAAGTCTCAAACCAATTGGTTTAACTTTCTGACCCATTATCCTCATCCTCTTTTTCGTAAACAATTATAGTTAAGTGAGAAAATGGCTTTAGTACCCTAGCGGCTCTACCACGAGCTCTAGCTCTCAGCCTTTTCATAACAAGACCTTTCCCAACAAAAGCTTCTTTAACAAAAAGCTTATCAACATCTAAACCATGGTTATTTTCGGCATTAGCAATAGCTGACTGAAGCACCTTCTTAACATCAAAAGCAATTCTTTTTCTTGAAAAAGATAAGTTAGCCAAAGCTTTTGAAGCTTCCACACCTCTAATTGACTGTGCAACTAAATTTAATTTTTGTGGACTAGTCCTAATATTTTTCCCAATAGATAAAGCTTCATTATCAAGTATTCTTTTTGGATTTGTACTTTGACTCATTTGAATTTCCTACTTTTTAGCCTTTTTGTCAGCAGCATGGCCATAATAAGTTCTTGTAGGTGAAAATTCACCTAATTTCATTCCAACCATATTCTCTGAAATCATAACTGGTATAAATTTTTTACCATTATGAACACCAAATGTTAGCCCAACGAATTGAGGTATTATTGTAGATCTTCTTGACCAAGTCTTTATAACGTCATTTCTACCAGATTCTCTTGATTTTTCCGCTTTTTTTAGAAGAAACCCATCAACAAAGGGCCCTTTCCACACTGATCTTGACAAAATAAAAACTCCTTTATACTTTTCTTCGACGGATAATTAGCCTATCCGTCTTTTTATTTGATCTTGTTCTTTTACCCTTTGTAGGCTTACCCCACGGAGTAACAGGATGCCGTCCACCAGAAGTTCTGCCCTCACCACCACCATGAGGATGATCTATTGGATTCATTGCTACACCTCTAACATGAGGCCTCTTACCCAACCATCTCGATCTGCCAGCTTTACCATCATTAATATTTTTATTATCTGAATTTGAGACTGAACCAATTGTTGCCATGCAACTAGATAAAACCAGTCGAACCTCACCCGAAGCAAGCCTTAATATTGAGTGATTTTGGTCTCTTCCTATCAACTGAACATATGTTCCTGCAGCTCTTGCAATTTGTCCACCCTTTCCAGGTTTTAGTTCTACATTATGTATCAAAGTACCTAACGGAATTGAAGAAATAGGCATTGCATTACCTGGTTTAATATCAACTTTGTTTCCTGATATTATACTATCACCTGCTTTTATTTTTTGAGGAGCAATTATATAAGATTTAATGCCATCTTGATATTTGATAAGTGCAATAAAAGAAGACCTGTTTGGATCGTACTCAATTCTTTCAACATTGGCTGGCACGTCATGTTTTATTCTTTTAAAATCTATGATTCTATATTTTCTTTTATGACCTCCGCCTCTGTGCCATGAAGTAACTCTACCAGTATTATTTCGACCACCTGTTTTATTTAAACCTTCAGTAAGAGTTTTCTCTGGTTTACCACTATACAATTCGTTTCTGGAGACCGTTACAAGTTGTCTTTGACCAGGAGATGTAGGTTTGTAACTTTTTAAAGACATGTTCTGTTTATACTCCCATTGATAAATCTATTGATTGACCTTCAGGCAGACAAACTATTGCTTTTTTATAGTCTGAGCGCTTTCCTATTTTTCCTTTGAATACTTTAGATTTACCCTTAACTTTAATTGTATTAACGGATGTAACATTGACTCCAAAAATAAGTTCAATAGATTTTTTTATATCTATTTTATTCGAATTTACATCAACTAAAAAAACAATTTTATTTGTTTCTGACAGCAAAGTTGATTTTTCAGTAACGATAGGTTTTTTTATTACATTAAATGCTTTTTCTTTACTAATTTTTAATTTATGCATTTTAGTTAATTGACTTGAGTTCATGCTAATCTCTCCTCAAGTTTTTTTAGAGCTTCTTTTGTAATTAGAAGTTTATTATATTTAATAATATCGTAAACATTAATACCTACTTGCGGTAATAATTTTGTATTCGGAATATTACTGATAGCTCTTACAAATTTATCCGATGATTCATCATTAATAATACAGCAAGAATTAATTTTTAGCTTATCAAAATTCCTTTTTAAAGACGAAGTCTTGCCATCACTTTCTAATTTATCAAGAACTATGAGATTATTATCTCTAAATTTTGACGATAATATTGATTTTAAACCCAATTTTCTAACTTTTTTATTTAACTTATGTTGATGAGACCTAATTACAGGACCATGAACCACACCACCACCACGAAATTGAACAACACTATTTGCTCCACGTCTTGCCCTACCAGTACCTTTTTGTTTAAAAGCTTTAGATTTAGTAAGGCTAATCTCTGATCTTGATAAAACAGAATGTGAACCAGCTCTTTTTTTTGCAAGTTGCCAATTTATTACTCTAGAAATTAAATCAACTCTTGGTTCTATATTAAAGATAGATTCATCAATGTTAATGTCACCTACCTTTTTTCCGTCTAATTTAATTACACTAGTTTTCATTTTTCAATATTTTCATTTAGTTTTTCAATATTATCTTCATTTACTTCTGTAATAGAATTTTCATTTTTGTTTTTATCTACTTCAATTGACTCATTATCAGTAATATTATTCTGTTGTGTTTTAGGTAAATCAATACCTTCAATTAAGCCTGCAGGGTAAGGAATATCACTATTTAATTTAGATTTAACTGCATCTTTAATATAAACAAACCCACCTTTGGATCCAGGTACCGAACCCTTAATTAATATTAGTCCTTCATCATTATCTACAGATTCTATTATTAGATTCTGAGTGGTAACTCTTTTATTTCCTAACTGACCAGCCATCTTTTTGCCCTTAAAAACTTTACCTGGGTCTTGGCATTGACCAGTGGAACCATGTGATCTATGAGATATTGAAACACCATGAGAAGCTCTTAATCCTGCGAAATTATGTCTTTTCATAGCACCCGCAAAGCCTTTTCCTTTAGATGTTGCAATAACATCAACTTTTTGACCTGAAACAAAATGATTAACACCAATTTTTTTTCCAACATCAATAAGAGCATCTTCTGAAACTCTAAACTCGGCAATTTTTTCTTTTGGTTCTACGTTATTTTTTGAGAAATGTCCTCTTTCTGCTTTTGTTAAATTTTTTGCCTTTTTATCTCCATAACCAATTTGCAAAGCATTATATCCATGAGTGTCTTTAGTTAATTTTGAAATAACTTGGCAACTATCCATTTTTAGAACTGAAACAGGTACAGAACTTCCCTGCTCGTTAAAAACTCTAGTCATACCAATTTTTTTTGCAATTAAACCACATCTCATAACAACACCTATAATTTTATCTCAACATCCACACCAGCAGCCAAATCTAGCTTCATTAATGCATCAACAGTCTGTGGTGTAGGGTCAACAATATCTAAAACCCTTTTATGAGTTCTCATTTCGAATTGTTCCCTACTTTTTTTATTAACGTGTGGAGATCTTAAAACCGTGAATTTCTTTATTGAAGTCGGAAGTGGTATAGGACCATTTACGTTAGCACCAGTTCTTTTAGCTGTACTAACAATCTCACTTGTTGACTGATCAAGAACACGAAAATCATACGCTCGCAGTTTAATTCTTATTTTTTGGTGTTCCATTTCAGTTTCTTTCAATAAATTTATAAATCTACTTTAAGCAGAGATTGATGCAACTACTCCTGCACCCACTGTTCTACCACCTTCTCTAATAGCAAACCTTAGTCCGTCGTCCATAGCAATTGGTGCTA
>NYVQ01000075.1 GCA_002684695.1 SAR116 cluster bacterium
TAAAACTTTCCTAATTCTGTCTTGATTTTGATCAATTATCGTTACATCATTTTCTTCCTCAGATAAATGAGCAGCAATACTCTCTCCAACTTGACCAGCACCACAAATTATAATTTTCATAATTATCCAGTATTTATTGTTGTTATTTTTTTTCTATTAATAAATTTTTTAACTTTCTATGCAATGCTGATCTTTCCATTCTAATAAATGACGAAGTGCGAGAAATATTTCCACCAAACCTATCAATCTGAGCCTGTAAATACTCTTTCTCAAATTTTTCTCTAGCATCTTTCAAATTCAAAGATAAAAAATCATTTATTGTATCTAAATTTTTCTCATTTGAGACAAACTTAATTTCAGGAGGTAACATATCAGATGAAATAATACCATCCTTATTATTTGGTGCCATAATCAGAAGCCAATCAATAATATTTCTTAATTCATTCAAATTTCCTGGCCAATTGTACTTTTGCAAAGAAGCAATAGCATCGTCACTAAATACACGAACTGGTTTATTTAACACAGCCGCTGCAGAAGACATATAATAATTAACTAGATCTGGTATGTCTTGAGGATGACTATTTAAATCAGGCATTTCAATTGGCACAACCCCTAATCGATAATACAGATCTTCTCTTAAATTACCAATTTCGATTTGTTGCTTAATGTTTTTTGACGATGAAGACACAACTCTTACATCAACACTTATTTCATGATTACTTCCAATTCTTTTGAACCTTTGTTGCTGAACTGCATAGATAATTTTACTTTGCAACTCCAATGAGAGGTCACAAATTTCATCAAAATACAAGGTGCCTCTATTTGCTTTCTCAAACAATCCCATTGATTTCTTATTTTTTATTTTACTTTCTTGTCCAAACAACTCTTCTTCTGAAATTGTAGAACAGTTTACATGAACAAAACTTGCATTTCTTCTAGGCGATTCTTGATGAATAGTTCGGGCACAAGCTTCTTTTCCCGACCCTGAAGAGCCTAAAATTAACACTCTACTATTAGTTTGTGAGACTTTACCAATAGTCTGCCTTATCGAGTTAATTAAAGATGATTTTCCAACAATCATGTCAGGACGTCTGATTTGTTCTTTTAACTCGGCATTTTCTTTTTTTAAAACTGAGTTTTCTAGAGCTCTTGATACCATAAAAATTAGTTTTTCTGATTTAAATGGCTTTTCAATAAAGTCATAAGCTCCAGCTTTAATAGCATTAACTGCAATTTCAACAGTCCCGTGTCCAGAGATCATTACAATTGGAATTTCAGGATTGCTGTCTTTAATCCAATTAAGTAATGATAGCCCATCCATAGTACTATCTCTCATCCAGATATCTAAGATAATTAGACTTGGAAGTTCATTATTCATAGTAATTTGCGCCTCTTGAGCATTTGAAGCACAGATTGTTTCATATCCTTCATCATTAAGCACAGCTGATATAGTATCTCTAATATCGGGTTCGTCATCTACTATTAAAATGCTGTCTTTCATACTTTATAAGTCCTTCATTATATTAAATTAAAAATTCAATAATAATTCTTGCTCCCCCTAGATCAGAATCATCTAGAATCAATTTCCCATTGTGTTCTTCTACAATTCGATGAACAATTGATAATCCTAAACCAGTTCCCTTTTTTCTTAATGTTACATAAGGCAAGGTTAAATCATCTTTATTTTTTGGGAAACCAACTCCATTATCTTCAATAATTAAAATAATTTTACCTTGTTTTACATCTGTTGAAATATTTATTATTCCATCACTATCTGAGAGATTTTCATTAATAGAGTCCACAGAATTTTGAAAAATATTTGTTAAAGCTTGTCTAATTTTTTGAGAATCTATTTTTATTTTAAAGTCTTTAGGTATTTTATTAATATAATTCCAATTAATATTACCATTACTAATTTTAAATAATGATAGTTGAGTTGATATAACCTTATCTAAGTTTCCAGGATAAAGATTTATTGAAGGCATTCTTGCAAAGGAACTAAATTCTCCTACTAAATTACCGATATCATCAACTTGTCTTTGAATAGTCTCTAAATAATTATTGAAAGTTTTAAGATCATTAGGATTAGTTGGTTTAAATTTATTATAAATTTTTTCAACAGATAACTGTAATGGAGTTAATGGATTTCTAATTTCATGTGCGATTCTCTGGGCTATATCTGACCAAGCAGCTTTATTTTGAGCTGAAAGTAATTCAGTTATATCGTCAAAAGTTATAACATATCCAGAAAGTTGTCCTTCCGTAACTTCTTTAGAAATCCTAGCTAAAAATGTTCTAACCTTGTTATTGATTTCTATTTTAATTTGTTCTTGATTGTTTGGATTTTTGTTATTCTTTACTTCATTAAATAAATTAGCAAAATCTGGAAATAATGTAATAAATTTTTTACCATAAAATTTTTGTTCAGAAATTTTAAGTAATTCTAGAGATTTTGAGTTAGGCAAATTTACTTTCCCATCAGCATCTAAACCAATAACACCAGAAGAAACACCAGAAAGAATAGTTTCCGTAAACTCTCTCCTTTGATTTATTTGGTAATTAGCTGATATGAGTTCTTTTCTACTTTTGGAAATTTCATCTAACATTTTATTAAAACTTAATCCTAAACGAGAAATTTCTTCAATTCCTAAATTATTTTCAACTCTGACATCTAGGTTACCAGTTCTAGCAATATTTGCTACACTAATCACAGAGCTCAGAGGTTTAATTATAGAGTTTGCAAGAATTAACCCTATCCATAGTGCGAGTAGTAATAAAAAAAGCGCAACAAGAAAAAATAAAACACCAAACGAGATTTGTAAATTTGTACTTTCTATATTAATAAATTGGTATTGATCTGAAGCTAATTTTGTACGGTCAATTGCATCTAATACAGAAGGTTCCAAAAATCTACCAGCATAAAGATAGACATCTACCAACCTATTTATTTTTACTAAACCTCGAATTTTATTGTTAGTATCTGACCTTAATATTATAAGATCACCATTTTGAGCTTGATTAAAAATATTATCATCCAAATCACTCAAAGCAATTGAAAATGCAAATTGTGAACGTGCAAGTACCATTTTCGAACTATTTAAGAGTATAGCTTCAGATAGATTTCTAATTGCAGCCTGAGTTGATAAATAATTATCTAAATTTTTAGGGTTTGAAACTAATTTGGGTGCCTCACGATTTATATCATTTACCATTTCAAGAATCGAACCCCTAACACTCCTTGTGTGCTCGCTTAAATAATCTTCAGCAACTTTAACGGATTCATTGATTGCTGTGGAAATTCTGTCTGAAAACCAACCTCTAAAACTATAATCAACAATAAATAGTCCAAAAGCTGCTAAAATTGTGGATGGTAATATTGATATTCCTCCAAACAAAATTGCAATTCTCCAATGTAATTGTGAACCGGCATTATTTTTTTTGTGATCAACTATTATTTTATTAATTTGATACGCAACTAAAATTGTAATTATAACAAGACCAGCCGCAAATAAAGTGACTACTAAAATAAAGAAAATTTCTAAATCAGAATTAAAAAATAATTGAATAGGTAATAAATATAATGATAAAATAAAAATAAAAGATAGTATAAAAAATATAATGAAAAATATTCTAAATTTAGAAAACACAGAATATACGGCATTATAAATATCTCTAATTTTTTTCAATTTTTTTCTTCTTTATTGATCTTAATTCTAAGATTATTTATTTTTTTTCTTAAAGTATTTCTATTTATACCTAAAAGCTTTGATGCTTTGATTTGATTTCCATTAAATGAATCTAAGGTTCTCTTAATAAGAGATTTTTGAAAATAATGATTAAAATGGTCATAAAGAGTACCTGAATACTCCTGAAAATTAACTTGATTAAAAAATTTATCAAACTCTAAATCTAATACTTCTGAAAAATTATTATTATTTAATTTCTCTCTAGATTTTCTCAATTCATTGAAGACAGAGAAATTAGTAATTTTTTTTTCAGGATAAAGCACAACAATTCTTTTAATAAAATTTTCTAATTCTTTCACATTACCCGGCCAATCGTATTTTTTCAATTCTTCAAAAGAACTCTGATCGAACTCTTTAAAGGGTAGACTTTTATTTCTATCCAAAAAATTTAAAACTAGCTCCTTAATATCACCTTTTCTTTCTTTGAGAGGTGGAAGATTTATAGGTATAATATTCAAAAAATAGAACAAGTCTTCTCTAAAAAGTCCATTCTGTATGAGTTGAGAAATATTTTTTTTTGATGAAACTATCAATCTAAGATTTTTAATTTTTTCATTTTTTCTTTTCTTAAATATAGATCTTAAGAGATCTAAAAATTTTAATTGTTTTTCCAGATTAATTTCATCTATTGATTCAATATAAATAGTTGAGTTATTTTTTATGATAAAATAAATTTTTTTTTCAAAATTTTCAAAAGTTAAGAGATTTATATTAATTCTAAAAAAATTTTCATTTTCGTTTGATAGATCATGGATAGTTTTTGCAACTAAATTTTTTCCAGTGCCTATTTCACCATTGATAAAAACAGTTAAATTATTGTCCATAAGTTTTGAAATCAAACTGTAAACATTCAGCATTGAAATACTTTTTCCTCTTAAATTATAGTTCAACTGAATATTTGAAATTTCATTCTTATTTTTTTTTTTCGTAAACACTTTTAGGCAATTCAAAAGCAGATTTTACAACTTTCAAGACATTTTCAATGTCAAAAGGTTTTGATATATACTCAAGGGCACCAAACTTTACAGAGTTTACTGCAGTGGCAAGTGAAGAAAATGCACTAATTACGACAATAGGTAAGTTAGGATATATATTTTTTATCTGTGGTATACTATTAAGAACATTTCCGTCAGGCAATCTTATATCAGTAATTAATAAATCTGGCGAAATTTGTTTTATTGATCTTAAAAGTCCAATGTAATTACCTGTTGTTTCAACTTCATACCCATTTTTCTCTAATAATTTTTTTAAGATAAAACGAATACTTTTATCATCATCAACAACTAGTATTATTTTTTTATTTGAATTTCTAATATAATTTTTAGTAAAGGAATAATTATTCATCTTATAAAATCAATTCAGGAAAGCTCAACCTAAAGGTAGTTTGAGGATGTGAACTAAGGTACTCTGCTTTACCTTCATGGGAATTCATTGCTCCAATGACCTGAGTTAATCCAAGTCCAGAACCTGATTTTTTTGAAGTTACAAAGGGATTAAACATTGTATCTTTTAAAAATTCAGGCACTCCTTTACCATTGTCGGTTATCTCAATTCGAATAGGTGTTAATCTTTTTTCACCACCCAAATATTTTGCTTTAGGCTCCCATAAGGAATAATATGTATTAAATCTAATTAAACCTTCAGTATTATAATCAATTGCATCAACCGCATTTTTAATTAAATTTGTAAATGCTTGTATTAATATATTTTTATCTCCTTTAATTTGTGGCAAAGAAGGATCAAAATATTTTTCAAATTTAATAATTTTTGGAGACATAACTTGTGATGTTTTTATTGCTTGATCAATAATTTCATGAATATTTAAGCTTTCTGGATTTAATAAATCATTAGAGAATAAATAATCAACCTTATCAAGAATTTTCTCTATTCTATTTACTTCAGATATAATAATATCAGTTAATTCATTCTTATCATTTGATAAATCTGAAGATAAAAGTTGAGCGGATCCTTTGATGCCTGATAAAGGGTTTTTAATTTCATGAGTCAACATCTTAGATAAACCTGTCAAAGACTTATTGTTTAAAATAACCAATGCTTCATTTTTGTTTTTAAAAATTTCATTACTAATCAATATTATATATTTTTCAGTTTTTTTATGATCAAAATATGAAATATAAACATCAGCATTTGAATAAGAAAAAAATGGATTTGACAAATTAAGTTTTTCAATTGAAATAGCCTTTTTTTCTTTTTGAACCCTAATAATTGTATCAATGATTAAAGTGTCCTTAAGAAAAATGCTCGTTAAAGATATTTCATTTTTATTTTTTAGATTAATTTTAAATTTTTCTATTGCTAGCAAGTTAGCAAATTCAATTTTCAAACTTTTATCAATTATAAATATTGAAAAAGGCAATACATCAAATATATTTGCATAATTTGTTTGTATAATTTGACTATCAATCATTTATTTATACTGATTTATTTTTTTAAATTTTCATTAAAATAATTATTAATCAAATTTATAATAGTTTTAGTTATATTAAAAATAAATTAAAATAATATCATGATAACAAAAAAATTTAATGCAATTTTATTAGCTGCTGGAAAAGGAAACCGATTTGGGAGTGAAATACCAAAACAATTTTTAAGTTTTGGAAATAAAAAAGTGCTAGATATTTGTATAGATCAGATTTCTAGCCATAAATTTTGTCATGAATTAATTGTTGTTGTTGATAAAAATTTTAAAAAATTCAAAAAATTTAATAAGGTTAGTAAAAGTAAAATAAAAATTGTTATTGGAGGCCAAAAAAGGCAAGATTCATTAATAAATGGTCTAAAAAATATATCTGATAAAAATAATTTACTACTTATACATGACGCAGCGAGACCTGGTATTGATCATGAAATAATAAATTCACTACTTAAAAAGTTAAATACAAATGAAGTATCCTGTGTAATACCAATATTACCTCTATACGACAGCATAATAAGGATAGATAAAAATACTTATAAATCTATTAAAAGAGAAAATTTTTTTAGAATACAAACTCCTCAAATATTTACTCCAAATGCTTTAACATTTGATGATTTCATACATTTTCCTAATGCTACTGATGAATCAGAAATTCTAGTTAATAAAAACAAAAGAATAAAAACAATTCCAGGAAAAGAAAAACTTTTAAAAATCACAACAAAGTGGGATTATCAGGTATTTATGCAAAAATTTAATGACAACAAGGAGTATAGAACTGGATCAGGTTTTGATGTTCATTCATTTACAAAAACTAAATCTAAACTATTTTTAGGAGGAATCGAAATAGAATATAAATATGGTTTAGAAGGTCACTCAGATGCTGATGTGTTATTACACTCTATAACTGATGCGATTCTTGGTGCTATTTCTAAAGGCGATATAGGGATACATTTTCCACCTAATGAAAAAAAATGGGAGAACCAAAGAAGTTCGATTTTCCTTAAAAAGGCTTTAGACTTGCTTAAAGAAGCTAACGGTGAACTTATAAATATAGATACAACAATAATATGCGAGGAACCAAAAATTAGTAAATACAATGAAAAATTAATAAATAATTTATGCAAATTGACAAATATTTCCCCTGATAGAATTTCAGTTAAAGCAACAACAACAGAAAAGTTAGGTTTTTTAGGTAGAAAAGAAGGTATAGCAGCAATGACTTCTGTGATGGTAAAATTATAGACTAATTACCATATAGTTTGTCGGCTCTTTGCTCAAATGCAGCAACCATTTTTTTTACAGCCTCAGAAA
>NYVQ01000076.1 GCA_002684695.1 SAR116 cluster bacterium
AAAAAAACTTCAATGACTTTCGATAATGACGGGAAGCTAGTTCTAAATTTTAATTAATATAAATTAGTAAATTAATTATTTATTTTTGGTTAATTGATAATTCAAAATTTTTAAGATAATTAGAAAATTATAAATATATAATTTTTACAAATGGAATATCAAATGAGTAATAACACAAAAAGTGAAATTTTTAAGCATGAAATGAAAATTAGTAAAGATGATCGTTCCAGCATTAAAAACCAAAACCCCTGTATTATATGGTTTACTGGATTATCTGGGTCTGGAAAATCAACAGTAGCTGACATTTTAGAACAAAAATTAAGCTCATTGAATAAGCATACTTATTTATTAGACGGCGACAATTTAAGACATACACTAAATTCTGACTTGGGATTTTCAAATGAGGATAGAGATGAAAATATTAGGAGAATAGGTCACTTGGGTCACTTAATGGTTGACGCAGGATTGATAGTAATTGCAGCCTTTATTTCACCCTTTAAAAAACAAAGAGTTGAAACTCGTGCTTTGTTTGACAAAAATGAATTTATCGAAGTGTTTTTAGATACACCAATTGAAGTATGTGAAGAACGAGATCCCAAGGGCCTATACAAAAAGGCTCGATCAGGATTAATTAAAGAGTTCACAGGAATTGATTCTGCTTATGAAAAACCGGATGCTGCAGAAATCACTATGGATGGTTCAAAACACAATCCTGAAGAATTGTCTGAAATAATAATTAATTATTTAAAAAATAATAATATTATTTAACAGATGAGCAAAATTACTAATAAAATCTTTGGTAAATTTTATGACAAAGAAATTGTTCTAACAACATTAAGCCATAAAGACACTAATGTTTCTATAATGAATTGGGGCGCTACTATACAAAATTGGACGGTTTATAACTCGACTGAAAAACAGAGTTCTGTTGTTTTAGGATTTGAAGATTTTGACTTATACCCAAAGTTCAGTCCTTTTTTTGGTTCTATAGTAGGAAGAGTAATTAATAGAATTAACCAAGGCCGTTTTGAACTAAATGGAACTAAATACCAATTAGATATAAACCGATCCCCCAACCATTTACATGGTGGCTTTAAAGGTTTTGGAAAATCAATTTGGGATTACGAAACTGATGAAAAAAATAATTTAGTAAAATACTCGATAAAAAGTAATGATGGTGACGGTGGATACCCTGGCAATGTATATGCACACGTAAAATATAAACTTAAGGAACATAAGCTTTACATAGAAATGACAGCTAATGTTGATAGAGAAACACCTATAAACATGGGACAACATAATTATTTTAATCTATGTTCCAATTCTGAAAAATCTTATAACGTATGTAACCATATACTCTTCTTAAACTCAAAATCTTATACTGAAACAGACCAGAACTTAATACCAACTGGCAAAATAATATCTACTTCTAATACAAATATGGACTTCTACAATAAAAAGAAAATTGGGAATATTGAATTAGATGACAACTATGTTTTAGAAAAAAATAATAATTTAGATACAACTGCCGCTCAACTATTTAATCCTGCAAGCAATCTTAATTTAAATCTTTGGACTGATCAACCTGGAATACAGGTTTACAACGCATCTAAATTAAACCTATCAGAAAAAGGATTAAATGGGTTAATTTATAAAAATTTTGCAGGGATTTGCCTTGAAGATCAAAAATTTCCTGACAGTGTGAATCATAGTCATTTCCCTTCAATTATTTCATCACCAGAAAAACCTTATTTGCATCAATCAGTAATTGAGATATTATAAAATTTTATATCAAAAGAAAGTCATTAAATTATGAAAAAAATTTTCTTAATAATAATAATAATAATATCTTTACCTGCTCTTGGATCAGAAATTATTGATAAAAGAAAGCAATTGTTCCAAGAAAACAAAGATCATATGAGATTTATTTATAAGGCAATGCAATCTGGTGATATGGACCCTATTATTAATAGTGCAATGGCCATTGAAAAGTTTGCGAGTGAAATGCCAGAGTATTTTCCAAAGGGCAGTGAATCAAGAGGGGCGAGCGATAATATTTGGTCTGACTTTGAAGGATTTATAAAATCAGCAAATGCGAACCAGTTAGCTGCACAGCAATTAAGATTAGCTGCTCAAGAAAATGAAATAGAAAAATTAAATAGTTTGTTTAATGAATTAAGCAATACATGTAAATCTTGCCATAGATCATATAAAAACTAGAATACTTTATATGGGTGTTCACCAAATAGCTATAAAGCAATTATCGAAATTAGATAAAGACATTGACCAAGCTATAAAAAAGTATGGTATGCCAAATGACAGGGTTACTGATGGTGGCTTTGGAACACTTTTAAGAATGATTGTTGGTCAGCAAATATCAGTCAAAGCCGCTGAATCAGTATGGAAGAAAATTACAGAAATCAAAGCAAATAAACCACAAAATCTTTTGTCTCTGTCAGAGAAAAAACTAAGAGAGGTTGGATTATCTAGACAAAAAATTTCTTATGGGAAAGATTTGGCATATAAAGTAAGCTCTGGATTACTAGACCTTAATAACCTCTCTAATTTCTCAAATCAAGAAGCCCATAACCAACTGACCAAAGTAAAAGGTATAGGTGACTGGACAGCAGATATATATCAACTTTTTGTTTTAAGGGATATGGACGCTTTTCCTCAAGCAGATATAGCAGTTCAAGAAGGAGCAAAAAGGTTTTTCAAACTTAATGAGAGACCATCACAAAATAATCTTCTAAAATTAGTTGAAAAATGGAAGCCACTTAGAGGTGCTGGGGCTTTAGTTATGTGGCAAATTTATAGAATGGAAGTTCATGAAGGATCTAAGTTAAATTAGGAAATAATGGCACTTCATCATTGTTACCTTCATATATATCAAGCATCTTTTCATTATCATTTGATGTTTTTCCAACATCAGGAGAAACAGGATAATAGTAATAACATTTATCATCGATAGGTTTCAAAGTTAACAATGCATCTTCGTCGTTTTTACCCAACCAAACTCTATAGTCATCACTGTTTATTATAGCAGGTGTCCTATTATGTATTTTTTTTAAGTTTCCAATTGCCTGGGAAGTTAAAACAATAAATTTTTGGTCACCATTATTCTCTACCCTCTTCAATGCTGCAAAAGATATAATTTTTTTATTTTTATTCTTTATTAAATAAGGTTTTTGAGAACCACGCCACTCAAACCAACTATTAGCAGGTATAAGGCATCTATTGAATTTAATAAGTTCTTTGAAAATTTTTTTTTCATTTAGAGTTTCTGATCTTGCATTAATAATTAAATTTTTAAATGCACTAATTTTAAATCCCCAATTTAGTTTTTGAATGTAGTATTGATTATTTTTAACAGATATACTGATACTTTCTTGACTAGGAGCAATATTATATTTTGCAGAAAAATTACTTGATATATTATTAGAAAATTCAGCTTTCAAATCTTCTAAATTAGAAGAAAAAGTATACCTGCCACACATAATGATTCCGTATTTTGATTATTCATTTATAGTATATAATATATTTTTAAGATATTACATTTTAAGATGACTGAAAATTTATCTAATATAAAAATTCCTACCAATGAAGTTATGAATGAGGCAACAGAAATTTTGTTGAAAGACGGTTTGGTTGCATTCCCAACAGAAACTGTATATGGATTAGGAGCTGATGCCACATCTAGAATTGCAGTTTCTTCAATTTACAAACTAAAAAATAGACCGAAAATAAATCCTTTAATATGTCATGTAGCGAATAAAGAAATGGCATACAGATATAGTGTAGAAACGAAAATATCTAATTTGTTAGTAAATGCCTTTTGGCCAGGACCACTAACTCTTATACTTAATCAAAAGAAAAATAATGGTATTTCAAAATTAGTTACTGCTGAACTCGACAGTATTGCCATAAGATACCCAAAAAATAAAATATTTGAAAAAATAATTATTCAACTTAATAAGCCTATTGCTGCTCCAAGTGCCAATATTTCTGGTAATATAAGCCCAACTACACCAATGCATGTATATGAAGAATTTAACAATAAAATTAAGTTAATTATTGATGGTGGGGAAACAGAAAAGGGAATTGAATCAACTATCGTTGACGCTAGAGGAAGGTATCCAGTAATTTTAAGGCATGGTCCTATAACAGCTGAAATGATTGAAAATACAATTAAATGTAAAGTTTTATTAGGGAATGAAAATAGTTCTATAGAAAGTCCTGGCCAGTTACTTAAACATTATTCACCTAAAAAGAAATTAATTATCAATTCTATAGAATTTGAGGAGCAATCATGCTTTCTTGGATTCAAAAATGTTATGCCAAATAATAATTTTAAAGGAATTGCACTTAACCTTAGCGCAAATGGTGATTTAAATGAAGCTGCAACAAACTTATTTAAAATGTTGCGTATTCTTGATAAAAGTAATTCTAAAAATATATTAGTGGCGCCTATTCCAAAAAAAGGAGTTGGCATTGCGATAAATGATAAACTCGTGAGAGCTTCACAGCAAAATGAATGATAGTAAACTTTTAGAAACATTTCAGTTAGCTGTTAAAAGTAAAATTTTAATAGAGGGCATTGAACAATATCTTAGTGATTGGAGAGGTGTTTACCAAGGTAAAACTAAATTTGTTATTTTTCCTCAAACCACACTCGAAGTTAGTAAAGTTGTTAAATTAGCTAATAAATTTAATGTACCTATAGTTCCTCAAGGAGGAAATACTGGATTATGTGGTGGAGCTACTCCTGATAAATCAGGTAATTCTATTTTAATTAACTTGTCTAAACTAAATAAAATAAGAAGTATTGATTTATTGGGCAACACAATTTCTGTTGAAGGGGGTTGCGTTCTTGAGACAATACTAAGCGAAACTGATAAAAATGACAGGGTGTTTCCAATAAACTTAGCTGCTAAAGGCAGTTGTACAGTTGGAGGAAATTTAGCAACCAATGCTGGAGGTATAAATGTCCTTAAGTATGGCCTTACTAGGGATCTTGTTTTGGGAGTTGAAGTTGTTCTTCCAACAGGTGAAATAATAAATAATCTAACATCACTCCATAAAGATAATACAGGCTATGCATTCCATAAAATATTAGTTGGATCAGAAGGAACTTTGGGGATAATAACAGCTGCTACAATTAAAATTTTTCAAAAACCCAAAGCAAAAATCTCTTCATTTATAAAGGTTAAAAACATCAATGAATCTATCAAAACTCTTCATTCCTTGCAATCTTATAGTGGAGGAAATATAGAAGCATTCGAAATAATGTCTAAACCAATATTGGATATAGTTCACAGACAATTTCCAAATTTAAGTAAACCATTTCCAGAAATACCTGAATTGGCACTACTTGTTGAATTTTCGACAACTTCAGAATTAGATTTAATAACAGATAGTACCGGTGAAACTTTTTTTCAAAATAGAATAATTGAAATTATGTCAATGCTAATTGAAAATGAGTTAATAGAGGATGCAATTATTTCAAAATCTGAATATCAGAATAAAGAATTATGGGATATTAGAGAAAATGCAAATATTGCACAAATGCAAGAAGGATTTCAGTTGAAATTAGATATCTCAATACCAATAAAGGAAATATCAGAGTTTTGGTCAGATACTTATAATAAAATAAAATTATATCATAGTAATGTAAAGATATGCGTTTTTGGTCATTTGGGAGATGGTAATCTTCACTATAATCTAATGGATAAAAATCCTGAAGAGCCATATGTAAAAGAAAACCAAATTATTTTAAAGGAATTAGTTTATGAACAGGTAAGTAAATTTTCTGGATCATTTAGTGCAGAACATGGCATTGGCCAATTAAAAATCAATGAACTAAAAAAATACAAAGAAAAGAATACGTTTGATTTGATTAAAAGAATTAAAAAATCAATGGACCCAAAAAATATAATGAACCCTGGAAAAATTTTTTATTAAATTTAACAATTTTTGAATTTTTTTGAAAAACAATCTAAAGATAACTTCTGCGCTTTTTGAATTTCAGTATTACTTAACATTTTAATAAGATTATCTCTTTTTAATATAGCTTTTTCGTAACCTTGAGAAGCTGATATATTAGCCCACATGAAAGATTTAATCATATTTTTTTTTATTCCCCAACCATTATAAAACATTTTAGATAATTGATATTGTGATTTTCTAAAACCATTTTCTGCTGACATTAAATAATATTCATATGCCACTTTAAAATCTTGAACAACACCCTCACCCTCAAAATATATAGAAGCAAAATTATATTGAGCCTCAGGTAAACCTTGTTTAGCTGCAAGAGAGAACCATTTTAATGCAGTAAGTTTATGATTATATTCTGAATTCTCTTTCAAAAAAATTATTCCAAGATTGAATTGTGCTTC
>NYVQ01000077.1 GCA_002684695.1 SAR116 cluster bacterium
AATAAAATTAAAGAAATTTTTGGTAGACAAATTTTAGACTCAAGAGGAAACCCAACTGTTGAAGTAGAAATTATTCTGAATAATGGCATTAAATCCCGCGCTTCAGTGCCGTCTGGTGCTTCAACAGGAGTGCATGAGGCAATTGAAAAAAGGGATCATGACAATTCTAAATATTTAGGTAAAGGAGTTTCAACAGTAATTAACAATATAAACTTTGAAATTAACAATAATCTTAGAGGTTTATTACCTTTTGATCAGGAAAAGATTGATCAAAAATTGATTGAATTAGATGGCACTAAAAACAAAAGTCGATTAGGAGCTAATGCATTATTAGGTGTTAGTCTAGCTATTGCTAGAGTTTCGGCGAAAGCAAAAAATGAAAGCTTATATAAATATTTAAGTAATAGTAAAGATTTTCTTTTACCAACTCCTTTAATGAATTTTATTAATGGAGGAGCACATGCAAATAATTCACTGGATTTTCAAGAAATAATGATAATGCCTGTGGGAGCAAAATCCTTTTCTGAAGCACTTAGATGGGGCGCTGAGATCTTCCATCATCTAAAAAAAATCTTATCAGATAAATTATATTCTACATCTGTTGGTGATGAGGGTGGTTTTTCACCCCAAATTAAGAGTGTTGATGAAGCACTTGAATTATTATCTAAAGCAGTGGAAAATTCAGGAAGAAATTTGGATAATGATATTAAATTTGCCATTGATGCAGCTTCTTCTGAATTTTTTAGCAACAATTATTATCAAATGCAAAATGGTGAAAAAAAGCTAGATACAAGTGATATGATAAATATGTGGGAGAATTTAGTTCAAAAATACCCAATAATTTCACTTGAAGATCCATTGGATGAAAATGACTATGATGGTTATAAAGAACTTACAAATTTAATTGGGAAAAATGTACAAATAGTCGGCGATGATTTGTTTGCAACTAATATAAATAGGCTAAATGAGGGAATAAAAATAAATGCAGCGAATTCAATTTTAATTAAACTAAATCAAATTGGAACACTTACTGAAACAATAAAAACTGTTAAATTAGCCAAACAAAGTAAATTTGGAACTATTATTTCTCACCGCTCTGGTGAGACAGAAGATACTTTTATTGCTGATTTTTCGGTAGGATTAAATGCAGGCCAAATTAAGACAGGTTCATTATCACGTTCTGAGAGACTTTGTAAATATAACCAGCTTTTAAGAATTGAGGAAGAGCTTGGAGCCAAAGCCAAGTATAATGGTAATAAAATTTTATTTTAATTTTTTATTGACCGATTCGTTATATTTTGATTCAATTGAAAAATGAGTATATTTCAAAGTAATGTTAATAGTAATTTTAAACTAATATATTTTATTATTCCTTTAATTGTCTCAGGTTTATTGATAATTAATGCATCAAGAGACAATGGTGGTATACCTGTTTTAAATAGTTTAAACAAAAAAATTTACGAAGCTGAAAAAAATATAGCTATTTTAGATCAAGAATTATCTATTATTCAAAATAAAGTTAATCTTATTAAAGGGCCTGAAATAGACGCTGATTTATTGGAAGAATTAGCCTATGAGTATCTTGGTTATTCATATAAAAAAGATTTATTTGTACCCATAAAGTAATTATTAACATAATTTAGTTAAAAATAAAAATATATAATAAATACAATAATTTAATATATATTGTATTTTTTGAAATTTGTATTATTTTAATATATAACTTTATTAAAAATTTGATGAATAAATTGGTAAACACTACAAAAAAAAATCTCAAAGTGAAAAGAAAAAAAACTGGAAGACCACTAAAAGAATCTGATGTAAATCTCCTTAGCAAAGAAGAATTAATTGAATTATATAAGCAAATGCTTCTTATACGTCGCTTTGAGGAAAAAGCTGGTCAACTTTATGGGATGGGATCAATAGGTGGATTTTGCCATCTATATATTGGTCAAGAGGCTGTTGTTGTTGGAATGCAGTCTGTATCCTTAGATGGTGATAGCGTAATCACATCTTATCGCGATCATGGTCATATGCTTGCATGTGGTATGGACCCCAAGGGCGTTATGGCTGAACTCACTGGAAGGGAAAGCGGATATTCTAAGGGCAAAGGTGGATCTATGCACATGTTCAGTAAAGAAAAAAATTTTTTTGGTGGTCATGGTATTGTTGGAGCACAAGTTCCAATTGGTATAGGGTTAGCTTTTTCACACAATTATAAACAAGATGGATTTGTTTGTATGACATATCTTGGTGATGGTGCTGTAAATCAAGGTCAGGTTTATGAAAGTTTTAATATGTCTGCTCTTTGGAAACTGCCAGTTATATTTGTTATTGAAAATAATAAGTATGGAATGGGTACTTCAGTTACAAGAGCTTCAGCAGGGAGATCTTTGGCTGAAAGAGGTAAGGCATATGGAATTCCTGGTTTAGAAGTTGATGGAATGAATATTTTTTCTGTTAGAGAGGCAGGGAAAAAAGCTTTGGATTATGCAAGGAAAGGAAGTGGGCCCTTTATCTTGGAAATGAAAACATATAGATACAGAGGGCATTCTATGTCTGATCCAGCTAAATATAGAACTCGCTCGGAGGTTGATGCAGTTAGGCAACAAAAAGATTGTATAGAAAATTTAAAAGAAATTCTCCAAGAGCAAAAAATTACAGATGATCACTTTAAAAAAATTGATAGTGAAATCAAATCTAATGTCTCTGTCGCTTCAGACTTTGCTCTAGATAGTAGTTTGCCTGATGAAAAAGAATTGCTTACAGATATATATATTTAGTTAGGAAAAACTATGTCAATTATAAAAATGCCAGCTCTATCTCCAACAATGACGGTTGGAACCATTTCTAAATGGCTTGTTAGCGAGGGAGATGAAGTGGTGAGTGGTGATATTTTAGCTGAAATTGAGACTGATAAAGCAACCATGGAACTTGAGGCTATTGACGATGGAGAGGTTAGCAAGATTTTAGTTCAAGCTGGCGAACAAAATATTTCAGTTGGAACTCCAATTATAGTTATTGGGGATGAAAACAACACTACAAAAATTTCTCATGTTGTTAAACAAGTTCAGTCTGGAAATGAAAAAAAAGAAATATCTAATTCAGATAAAATCACAATTTCTGTAAGAGAGGCTTTAAGAGATGCAATGGCAGAAGAAATGAGGTTAGATGAAGATATATTTATTATGGGAGAGGAAGTTGCTGAATACCAAGGCGCATACAAAGTTACACAAGGCCTTCTTGAAGAATTTGGTGAAAAAAGAGTAATTGACACTCCAATTACGGAGCAAGGTTTCGCTGGATTAGGAGTTGGTGCTGCCTTTGGAGGGCTTAAACCAATAATAGAGTTCATGACATTTAATTTTTCAATGCAGGCTATTGATCAAATTATTAACTCAGCTGCTAAAACATTATATATGTCGGGTGGTCAAATGGGGTGCCCCATTGTTTTTCGAGGACCAAATGGAGCTGCCTCTAGAGTTGCTGCACAACACTCACAATGTTTTGCAAGTTGGTATGCCCATTGTCCTGGACTAAAAGTAGTGTCACCTTGGTCTGCATCAGATGCAAAAGGACTTTTAAAAGCATCTATTAGGGACCCAAATCCGGTAATATTTCTTGAAAATGAGCTATTATACGGTGAAAAATTTGAAATTGATGGTGAGAATGAAATCGTTCCTATTGGTGTAGGTAATATTGTAAGTAAGGGTAATGATGTAACTGTTGTTGCATTCTCAATAATGGTTGGAAAAGCTCTTAATGCAACTAAAAAACTTGCAGAAAATGGAATCTCTGTAGAGATAATTGATCTTAGAACTATCAAACCATTAGATATCGAGCTTATAATAAATAGCGTTAAAAAAACAAATAGACTCGTAATATGTGAAGAGGGGTTTCCTTTCTCAGGAATAGGTTCGGAGATAATCGCTCAAGTTCAAGAATATGCATTTGATTGGCTGGACGCTCCAATTAAGAGAGTAACTGGTCAAGACGTCCCTTTACCATATGCAGAAAATCTCGAAAAACTAGCTTTGCCCCAAGAAGAAGACATAGTAAACGCTGTACTTAATATCTTAAATGAGGTGAATTAAGATGCCTATCTCAATTAAGATGCCCTCTCTATCGCCAACTATGACTGAAGGAAAGCTAGCTAAATGGCTTAAAAAAAAGGGTGATCAAGTATTACCAGGTGATATTATAGCTGAAATTGAAACAGATAAAGCAACTATGGAAATTGAAGCAGTTGATGAAGGTGTATTATTTGAAATTAAAGTTGATGAAGGAGCAGAAAATGTTTTGGTTGGTTCTACTATAGCAACAATCATGGAAGAAAATGATAGTGAAAATGATATGATGGACCTAGAAGGTAATGGTAATATAGAGGGTGAAAATAATTTAGTTTCAATCGAAAATAAAAATAAGAATTTAGAATTTAATGAAAAAAAAGTAACAAGTGATTTATCTTTAGATAAAACTTCTAGTGAAAACAGAATTAGAATATCACCGTTAGCAAAAAGGTTAGCTTTAAAAAACAATATTTCTTACAGGGAAATAAAAGGATCAGGACCATATGGAAGAATAGTAAAAAAAGATATTGAAAATTATGATAACTTAAAAGAAACATTTGATAACAATTTAAATAATAAAATTGATTTAAAAAAGAATAATTTTAGTGATGTTCCTCTCAGTCCAATGAGGAAGGTTATAGCTCAAAGACTAATTAATTCCGTTAATGAAGCACCTCACTTTTTTTTGTCTGTAGATTGTAACATTTCAGAGATAAATAAAATTAGAAATCAAATTAATAGTGACAATTTAAAAATATCAGTAAATGATTTCATAGTAAAAGCTTCTGCTAAAGCTCTAAAAAATGTTCCTAAAGCAAATTGTAGTTGGAATGATAATTTTATTCGATATTATAACAACTTTGATATATCAGTGGCTGTTGCTATTGATGATGGCTTAATCACACCAATTGTTAGGAATGCAGAAAGTAAAGGTTTAGGGGAAATATCAAAAGAAATAAAAGACTTGGTAGATAAAGCTAAAAAAGGAAATTTAACACCCGAAGAATATCAAGGTGGAAATTTTACTGTATCAAATTTAGGAATGTATGGGATAAAGAATTTTACAGCTATAATAAATCCGCCCCAAAGTATGATATTAGCTATTGGTAAAGCGGAAAAAAAACCTTTAATAATTAATAATGAAATTCAAATATCAGAAATAATGAGTGTAACTCTTTCATGTGATCATAGAGTGGTCGACGGAGCTTTAGGTTCTGTGTGGCTTAATAAGTTTAAGAGTTATATAGAAAACCCTTCTTTAATGTTAATTTAGTTAAGAATATGAGAAAATTTGATTTAGTTGTCTTGGGGGGTGGTCCTGGTGGGTATGTAGCTGCTATTAGAGCTAAACAGTTGGGGTTAAATGTGCTGTTATTAGAGAGTAATGAACTTGGTGGTGTATGTCTAAATTGGGGATGTATACCCACAAAAGCATTATTAAAAGTTAGTGAATTCAAGAATAACATTAATAAATTTAAAGATTTTGGAATTGAAGTAAGTGGTGAGATTTCCTTTAATATAAAAAAGGTTATTCAAAGATCAAGGAATGTTTCCAAACAATTATCAAATGGTGTTAAGCATCTTCTTAAAAAAAATAATGTAGAAGTTATTAAAGGCTTTGGGTCTATTCAAGATATAAAAGAAGAAGTAATTCTTAATGTATCACAGGGTGAAGGAAGCAATATTAAGATAGGTTCTAAACATCTTATTATTGCTACAGGTGCAAAACCTAGATTAATTCCTGGAGTTGACACTAAAAATGATAATATTTGGACTGCTAAAGATGCTATGGTCCCAAAATCAATCCCTAAATCAATTACAATTATAGGTTCTGGTGCCATAGGGATTGAATTTGCTAGTTTTTATAATGATATGGGTAGTAAAGTTACTGTTGTTGAGATGGAAAATTCAATTTTACCCAATGAAGATCAAGAAGTATCAGAAACTGCTAAAAATATTTTTTCTAAGAGAGGGATAAATTTTTTAAATAATTCTTCACTAGTTTCAGTTGATACATCCAAAAATAATATTATTTCAAAGATTGAAACAAATAATAAAATCATTGATCTTGTTTCTGAAAAATTATTATTAGCAATTGGAATAACAGGTAATATAGAAAATTTAGGTTTAGAAAAATCGAATATTGAAATTAAAAATGGTCATATAATTACAGACGATAAAATGAGAACTAATGTCAAAAATATTTATGCGATTGGTGATGTAACACAACCGCCATGGCTAGCTCATAAAGCATCACATGAGGCAATGATTGCTTCAGAAGTCATTGCAGGTTTAAATAATGTTCATAGTTTAGATAAAAGTGCTATACCTTCTTGTACCTACTCATATCCTCAAATTGCTTCTATAGGTCTTAATGAACAGCAAGCAAAAGATAATGGATTTAAAATAAAAGTTGGCACTTTCCCTTTTTTAGGAAATGGAAAATCTATTACAATGGGTGTTAGTGATGGATTTATTAAAACAATTTTTAATCACGAAACTGGAGAACTCATTGGAGCTCACATGATAGGTTCAGAGGTCACTGAATTAATTAATAGTTTTAGTATTGCTAAGCAACTTGAAACAACAGAAAAAGATATTATTAACACTGTTTTTGCACATCCAACACTGTCTGAGGCATTGCATGAGTCAGTTCTTGCTGCTTACAATAGAGCAATCCACTTTTAAATATTTAAATAAAATTATGAAAACAATTAGACACCCAGAGAAACAGAAAAATAATTCATCTATTTCAATTAAAAAACCTGATTGGCTGAAAGTTAGGGCACCCACCTCAGATAATTGGAAGAAAGTAAAAGATTTGATGAAGTCAAAAAAACTTGTAACTGTTTGTGAAGAAGCTGCATGTCCCAATATAGGAGAATGCTGGTCTAAAAAACATGCAACAATGATGATTTTAGGTGAAGTTTGTACTAGAGCATGTGCATTTTGTAATATTACAACAGGTACACCTAATGCTATAGATGTATTTGAGCCGATTAGAGTTGCTGAAGCTGTAAATGATATGGAACTTGAGCATGTTGTTATAACATCTGTTGATAGGGATGATCTAAAAGATGGTGGTGCTACTCAATTTGCAAACACGATATATGAAATTCGAAAAAAATCACCAAATACTTCTATAGAAATTTTGACACCTGACTTTAGAAACAAATCGAATTCTTTAGAAATTATAATGGCCTCTGAACCTGATGTTTTTAATCATAATCTTGAAACTGTTCCAAGTTTGTATAATGAAGTAAGGCCAGGTGCAAGATACTTTACTTCGCTAAAGCTATTGCATG
>NYVQ01000078.1 GCA_002684695.1 SAR116 cluster bacterium
TTAACTGCTTCTGCCTCTTTTTGAGCTTGATAAAGTTCTGCATCAGCCTTTAATTGTACAGCTTGCTTTTGGCCTTCTGCTTCTGCAACAGTAGCCCTTCTTGTCCTTTCAGCATTTAATTGTTGGCGTTGGGCCTCTTTTGTAGCTTCATCAATTATGACATCAGTTATTGATGTTCTTGTAATATTAATTCCCCATTCATCTGCTGAGGGTGATAATGTGCTAGCAATTTCAGCATTCATTTTATCTCTACTAGATTGAAGCTCATCTAATTCTAATTTGCCTGCAGCAGATCTAACTACGGCAGCAGTTTCAGTTGTCAAAGCTTGATCAATATTTGATATCCTATAAACAGATCTTGAGGCATCAATTACCCTATAAAAAACACTTGTTTCTAATTCTACCTCGACATTATCTCTAGTAATTACTGATATTTTTTGGCTTTCTAGTTGGCGTTCCAAAATATCTATTCTGTGAGCAACTGAATCTAAGTATGGAATTATTATAGAAAGACCAGCATTAAGAGTTCGATGATATCTTCCAAACCTCTCAATTACAAAAACTTTGGATTGAGGAACAATTTTTATACCAAGATAAATTGTTAAAAGTACAAGAAAAACAACTAATATAGAAATTACTAAACCAAATGAAATCATTTACAAAATCCTAGAAGCACTTAAAAAGATAATATAACTAACGTAAGAAACTTTTTTTGAATAGTAAAGCAGCTATTGAATGAAATTTTTAGATTAAATAAAATTAATTTCTAAAAAATATTTAGTAATTTAAAATTGTAGACTAAATTGTAGACTGAAAAATCTACCAATGTTAAAGTAAAAGCAAATCAACCGATATACGGTGAGGTGAGGCGGATGGTTCCTCCGCCAGAAGATTTTAAAAGAAATAAATTTTTTATTTTTTATCTGCCGACACATAGTTTAAACATGCCTTATATGAGATTTTACCATTCTTTTGTCTTTTCTGAGACATCTCTATTATTTCATTTTTGATAATTGAAAGTTTCTCCTCTGATAAATTTTCCTCTGATAATAATCTTCCAGCTAAACCAATATTAAACAGAAGGTTTCCATCTTTTGTTGGTGGGTCATTTGTTGAAATCTCTGAATAAAACTTTTCGACTTTTATATTTCTAAAATCTGTTTCAATTAAAATTTGTTTTATATATTCTTCTTCGCTGAAAGCAAACGGACCTGGCGCTCGAGTAACTCCTGGAAAATCTTTATTAAGAAACTTGATAATAATATTGGCTGCAGCATTAAAAAACTCATTTTCCATAACATTTGTCCAGCATATAAAATGTAATGAACCCTCATCCTTAATTGAATTATGAATATTTTTAAACGCATCAATAGGATTTTCAAAAAACATAACGCCAAATCTAGAAATAACTTTGTTGAAAACTTTTTTTTTAAATTCATAATTTTGTACATCGCAATATTTGAATTCTAAATTTTGAATATTAGAATAATTCTTTTCTGCTAAATCTAACAAAATTTGAGAAATATCGGCGCCTAATACATATCCATTATTTCCTACTAATTTTGATGCCTCAAAAGACGTAATACCTCCTCCACAACCAATATCCAGAACTTTTTCATTTTTGTTAATTTTTGTTCTTTTGAAAAACTCATTTGTTATAAGTGTGAACCTCTCGTTCAATGCACTGTCTTCATTTACCCACTTTTGACCAATTCCTTTATTCCAAAACTCATATTGTTCATTATTGATAATTTTAGGAAACATCTTCTCACCTTCAATCTAGTTTCATATATTTAGCTAATGATACCTTGAAAAAATCTATTAATCATTTAATTCTTTTCTCTATAGAAAACATAAAATCCTGCTGAAACTATTATAAAAGCTCCAACCCACATTTCAAGACTTGGGATATCACCAAAAATCCAATAACCTAAAAATACAACCCATAGTAATTTGGTGTAATTATAAGGAGCTAAGAGAGAAGCTTCAGCACGATCAAAGGCATTTATCATGCATAAATGTGCTAGTGCACCCATTGTCCCAGTACCAAGAAATACAAGAAAATGTATTTTAAATGGGGTAGTCCAAACAAAAGGTACCATTAAGCTAGACCATCCTAATCCTCCAAGGCCAGTATAAAATAAAGTTGTGTAGGTATTTTCAGTTGCAGACAGTAATCTTGTCATAATTTGAAAGAAAGCAAAAAATAGTGCGCCAAGCAAAGGCATTATAGAAGCCAGTTGCCAAAAAGCTCCACCAGGACGCACAATTATCATAATGCCAGCTAAACCAATAATTACGGCACACCAACGATGTATATCAACTCTTTCTTTTAGAATTGGAACCGAAAGTACTGTAATAAATAATGGGGCAACAAATCCAATAGCTGTTGCTTCTGCTATAGGTAAATAAGTTAAACCAAGAAAAAGACTTGATATTGAAAAAACCAGGAAAGCGGGACGAGCAATTTGTAATATTGGTCTTTCAGTTGTTTTTAATTTAGAAAGTTTTTCTCCTTTAAGAAAAAAGAAAGTCCATAAAATTAAATTAATCCCAATAAAATACCCCCATACAAGCTGAATTGAATGAAGTTCTTTTGTATAAAACTTACATACAGTATCGACAACAGATATAAAAAAAATGGCAATTATAAAAAACAAAATACCCAATAAAGGTTGGTTTGTTTTACTTTGAGACTTCATTATTTAAATTTTTAGTTAGTAAATGCATTATGCTTTATTTTATACTAATGATTGCCTAATATAATTTCATTTAAATTAAAATTTGATATTACAGGCCTCTACTACACCTAAATGAAATAATATAAAATTTATAATTATCCTATATTTTTAATACTAACTATTATTTCTTTTAGTTCTAATTTCTAAATCTATAATTTTTCAGATAGAGATAAAGCAACTTTAAAGATAGTTTCATTACTAATTTCTAATTCTTTTAGGGCCTCTTTTGTCATTGGGTCCATAAACCTTCTACCTGCTGTTAATTCATCCCAAACTACAACCATAGATATAGCGTCAACATTATTTTGAATTGCAGCAGCAACAGTTGTGGCTGTTTCCATTTCAACACTTAAAAAACCATCTTTATTCCATTTTTCGTACATCTGTTTAGTTTCTGCAAATAAAGAAGAGAAAGTCACATGTTTACCTGTATAGATGTTTCGATTTTGTTTTTTAAGAAGGCTCTCAGCAAGCTTTATCCACTTAGGACTCGCATTAACAAAGTTTGATTTTAAAAAGTGTCTAGCAACTCCATCCTCGCAACTGATATGATCAGGTAATATAATATCTCCTGGAGAAAGATATGGTTGTAAACCTCCACATGTTCCAATTTGGACAACTAATTTACAACCAATTTTTGAAAAAATATGTGATATTTCTAAAGCACGTGGTGCACCATATGTCATGCAAAAAACTATTTTTTTATCTTGCCACTTTCCCCAGTAAATATCTGGAAATCCAAGTTCACGAACACTCTCTAAATTTATTAATCTTAATTTTTGCCTCTCTTCTCTCCACCATGAACCTTCTTGGATAACAACATCTGGGATTTCTTTTTCAGAAATACACAAACCACTTAACCATTCTTGCTTTGTGACATCTAAAATAGATTTGAAATTAAACAAACTAAATTTCCAATGAAAAATTATTTCAAGTATTTACCTATATTAGTCATAATAAATTTGATATCAATCAACTATAAAAATTTTTTAGTTAGATTGTTATTAAACTCTTGAAAACAAAAATAAGTAAAAGTTCTGAAATTGACGTTGTTGTAATAGGAGCAGGTGCTGCTGGTTTATCCGCATCTTCTGAGCTAATAAAAAAAGGCAGATCTATTCTTTGTATCGAGGCAATGAATAGGATAGGTGGAAGATGCTTTACTGACAATGGTATTTTTGATGCTCCATTTGATGTTGGGGCGCACTGGCTTCATAATTATTCAGGAAACCATATAGTTCAATATGGTCTAAGCAAAAGGAAAAAATTTAATATCTATGAAATCAAAGAAGATATTATTGTTTATGATGGAAAGAAAAAGGTCTCACCTAATCATCTTGTTGAAACAATAAATAATATAAAAAAATTTAAAGAGAAACTTTTAGAAAGAAATATTGTTCTAAATAAAGACAAAATATCTTACAAAGATGATGTTCCATTTATCAACCAGATACCAAAAAAATTAAAAGATAATGAATGGTTTGAAACTGCGCACCAAACATTGGGGGCATGTTTGGCTGGGGTTGATTTTGACAAGTATACAATTTTTGATGAGAAGTTAAATTATGAGCATCTTGGAGAAAATGATGGTTTTGTCAAAGAAGGTTACGGCACACTTTTGGCAGACTTTAGAAAAGAAGTACAAGTAAGCCTTAACACGGAAGTTAGAGAAATTAAATGGAATGGTAAAGGTGTTGTTTTAGAAACAAATCAAGGAACAATAAAGGCAAAATCCTGTATTGTAACAGTTTCAATTGAGATACTTCGTTTAGGCAAAATAAAATTCACACCATCACTACCAATTGAAAAGTATGATGCTTTTGATGGCATTACTTTAGGCGCATACAATCATATAACTCTGAAATTAAAGAAACAATTTTACGAAAACTATGGGATACAACCTGATACTTATTTTCTCTCAAAAATAGAAAAAACTAGTATTCCTCCAAAAGGATTTTTTGGAAGTTTAAGACTTCATAAATCAAATCTATCATACTTTGATGTGGGTGGACAATTTGCAAAAGATTTGGAGGAAGAGGGTCACGATGCCTCAGTTGATTTTGTGCTAAATTCTCTTAGGTCAATTTTTGGGTCTAATTTTGATCAGTATTTAATTAAAGCTCATGCTACTAGTTGGGGTAAAAATAAATATACAATGGGCTCTTATTCAAGCACAAGACCTGGTAAATCTCATTTAAGAAATGTTCTAAAGTTTCCTGTAGGAGATAGAATTTATTTTGCTGGTGAAGCAACATCAACGAATTATGGAACTGTACATGGAGCGGATACGAGCGGTAAGGAAGTTGCAAATAAATTACTGGGTACTTTAATAAAATAATTAGCAACTAATTATTTTTTCTCCAAATATAAGGTTCTTCAAAAACACCTTGCCAAATTCCTCTTTTATTTTTTTTTGCTCTTTCTTCTTCGGCAATGTAATCTTTTGAGTAGTATCTATAGGCAATAGCCCATCCATCTTCAACCATGGTAGAATTTAAATTTATATTATTAACAAAACAAATTGCTATTAATCTACCGTAACGATCTGTATTTTTCCCCTCACAGTAAACATCATTTGTATTGATAAAAGATTTTAAAAAATCTGATGAATTTACACCGCACGCATAAAACTGACCTTCTGAGTTTTTACATTTTTGTTTATATTCAGGAGCATCAATTCCATGTAATCTAATTTTTAGATTTCCTTTGCGAATTGTGTCACCATCTGTAACTATGACTTTACCAATATATTGTAAATTTGATGAAGTGCTTTTAATTATTTCAAATTTTTCTGAGAATAGTTTTATTGGAATTAAGGTGATTATTACTAAAAATAAATAAGTTAATTTTTTCATTTAATTTGTATTTTTAAAATTAAACAGAATATTTCTGATATAAATATTTACCATAATTTAAATTTCAAAGATATCATCTAAATAGTTGTACTTTATAAAGTTGTAATTATATTAATTTTGTAACTGTTACTAATTTTAATAAATGTTTAAACTTTCTGAAAAAAAATATATTCCATTAAGTGATGTGGAAATTCAATGTTTTGAAGATGATAAATTTTCTACAAAACATATTCATTTAGCCTGTGATAGCAATGAAAAATGTTTTGTTGTTGCTTTTAAAACTCTTCCTTCAGATTCAACTGGTGTTGCTCATATATTGGAGCATACTGTTTTATGTGGATCAAAAAAATACCCCGTTAGAGACCCTTTCTTTATGATGACCAGGCGGTCACTTAGCACGTTTATGAATGCTTTTACAGCATCTGATTTTACAGCTTATCCTTTCTCAACCCTAAATGATAAAGACTTCAAAAATCTTTTATCTGTTTATTTAGATGCAACCTTCTTCCCAAATCTAAATCAACTAGATTTTATGCAAGAGGGTCATAGATTTGAACTTTCTAAATTAAAAGATGGTTCAGAAAAACTAGAATTAAAAGGGATAGTCTATAATGAAATGAAAGGTGCAATGAGTTCAATTTCTAGTCAGGCTGATCAAGGTGTCAATGAGTTTCTATTTCCTAACCATACATATGGGTTTAATAGTGGGGGGGAACCTGAAGATATACTTAATTTAACATATGATAATCTGGTAGAATTTCATAGAAAACACTATCACCCCTCTAACGCAGTTTTTTTCACATATGGGGATATAGATATAAATTCAATACAGGATGAAATACAATCAAGTGTTTTATCTAGCTTTAATCCTTCTTTAGAAAAAATTGAAGTTAAAGAAAGTGAATACTTTAAAACACCGAGATATGGATCTAAAAGCTATAAGCCTTTATCTGGTGATGAAAATAATCACCATGTTTTAATAAGCTGGCTCTTAGGGAGTTCTCTAGATCCAGTTGATAAGATGGAAGCAAAGTTAATTGAAAGCATTCTTTTAGAAAATTCTGCATCTCCTTTGGCAAAAGCATTAGAGGTATCAAAAATTGGAAGAGTGCCGTCAGACTTAACTTCTTTTGATACATATAAAAAACAAATGTTTTTTGTTGCTGGCTTAGAAGGTGTTGCTAAAAATAAAGAAAAAGAAGTTGAAGATTTAGTTATTAATGTATTTAAAACACTGGTTAAAGAGGGCATCCCTAAATCTATAGTGGATGCTTCTTTGCACCAAATAGAAATAAAATTAAAGAAAATAAGTGGTGGCTTCCCGTATGGTCTTCAACTGCTGATGGGTTCTATGCCATATATTCTTCATGATGCAGACATAATAAAATCATATGACCTTGAAAAGTCTTTAAATGAATTGAAGAAAAGGCTAACTAAGAAAAATTACCTAGAAAATAAATTAGATGAAATGTTTATTAAAAATAGTAGTAGACTAACTTTTCAATTAATACCTGATGACCAACATGACAAGAAAAAACTCTCAAAAATTAATGATTATATTTCAAATAAACAAGAATTGCTAAGTAAGGTCGATCGTGAAAATATAAGAAAAAATTCTGAATTATTAGAAGTCAGACAGTCAAAAAAAGATGACCCAAATATACTTCCAAAAGTTACGGTAAATGATGTTGGTAAATCTAAATCATATCCTAAATCTAAAATTTACATTTCAAATGGAACAAAGAAAAATTATTATAAAGCAGGAACCAATGGCATTGATTACTATCAAGCTATTCATCCTATAATAAAACCCACATTTGATGATTTAAAGTATGCAACTTTATTTGCTGATATTATGTGTGAAGTAGGCATTAAAGATAAAAATTATGAGGATATACAAAAACTTCAATCAGAAATTTTAGGTCAAATAAGCTCAAATTTTACAATATTAAGAGATGTAAATAACAATTCTTTTAAATTAGGTATTAAAATGGGTGGTTATTCCCTTCAATCAAAGACTGATGAAATGAAGGAATTAATAAATGAAACTATTCAAAATTTTAGATTAGATGAAAAAGATAGAATAAATGAAATTACAAAAATGCATATTTCTGGTCTTGAGAAAAGCCTTACTAATGCCGGGCATTATTTTGCAATGACTAGTGCAGATGCTCAAATGTCTTCGTTAGGAGTGATTTCTGAAGTTTCTGGTGGTATATCATATTTAAAGAACTTAAAAAGTTTAAGACTACCTGATGGAAATACTGATGTAAAAAAACTTATTAGTATATTCCAGAATTTAAAAAATAAAATTGTGATCAAACCCACCTCTGATGTTACCGTATCATCAAATGATCGTAAAAAAGTTTCTTCTGAAAGCGATAAAATTTTAAATCAAAAATTAGAAGATATTACTGGTATATCTTTATATAAAAATGATACAGCCTGGTTAACAGAAACTGATGTTAACTTTTGTGCACAATCTTTTAAAAGTGTTGGATATAAGCACCCTGATGCTCCTGTTCTAACTGTGTTAGGTGCAGTTTTACGAAACGGTTTTTTGCATACAGCGATTAGAGAGAAGGGTGGAGCCTACGGATCCGGAGCTATGCAAGACATGAGTACAAAAACGTTTAAATTTTTTTCTTATAGAGACCCAAATGTTGCTTTAACATTTGAAGCTTTTAATGAGTCAATTAATTGGGCACTCAAGTCAATTACTAAAGATAAGCTTGAGGAAGGCATATTGAACATAATCTCTTCCATAGATAAACCATCATCGCCTGCGAGTGAAGCTTTAGCAGATAATAATTCAAATAATAATGGCTACACACAGCAAATGAGGAAAGAATTCAGGCGTAAAGTAATTGAAACAACTGTTGAAAGACTTATTGAGGTTGCTGAAACCTATCTAACAATTGAGTCTAAAAAATCAGTTTTATCTAACAAAAAATTTGAAAATGAACTTAAGTCATTAAATCTTGAAATTAAGCAAGTTTAAATTAATTTTCTAATTATATTTTTTTTTTATTATAAATAATATAAAAAGTTATTTTGGTACTGTTATATGATTGACTCAAAATGACTATATTAATAAAATGAAGCTCCTTAAAGGAACAATCTTAAGTTTTATAAATAACCCTTTCTTAGTTGATATCAGTGATTCAGTAAATATAATTGAATCTGGGGGAGTGCTAGTAGACGGTTCACTTATTAAAGATATTGGTGAATTTTCAAAGCTTAAATCCAATTATCCGCATGCAAAGGTTTATGACTATGGCAAAAATTTAATTACTTCTGGTTTTGTTGATTGTCATATGCATTACCCTCAAACAGCTATTATAGCTAGTTATGGGAAAAGACTACTAGATTGGCTTAATGAATATACTTTTCCTGAAGAAAAAA
>NYVQ01000079.1 GCA_002684695.1 SAR116 cluster bacterium
AGTTTTTCAGTTGCTAACAGAGCAGCAAGCACAGGAAGAAACCCTCTCGGTGTAAACGAGATGCTCTACCAACTGAGCTAACCGCCCAACAAATATTTAAATATGACCTAAATAGCCTATTTAAAAATTATTAAGAGTTAACCGCACTCTTTAATGGAGCGCCTGCTTTGAATTTTGGTTGCTTAGAAGCAGGAATTTGAATTTCTTCACCAGTACGAGGGTTTCTTCCTGTGCTTGCTGCTCTGTTAGCAACTGAAAAACTACCAAAACCAACTATTCTCACATCATCTCCTGATGATAATGCTGAAGCTATTGAGTCGAAAACACCATCTACAGCACGACCTGCGTCAGCTTTTGTTAAACCTGATGATTCTGCTACACTTGTAATTAAATCGTTTTTATTCACTTAACACTCCCTAAAAATTATTATAATTATTTCGATATAGGTAAATGACTGTTACCAATACCTCAACTTAAATTTATCTACATTGAAGGTCAATTAATAATTAAAAAAAAATTGAAAAATTACCAAAAAAAGGGGTTAATGAGCAGTTATTTCTGGATTAGCCTGAGATGACTTTATATTAATGCTTTTATCATCATTCTTTTGAATGCTATTATCATCTTTCAAAGGAATCAAAGGATTTAACAAGGCAATTTCTAATGCCTCATCAACCACAGAAATTGGTCTAATATCAAGCCCATCTTTAATATTATCAGGAATTTCAGAGAGATCTTTTTCATTTTCTTTAGGAATAATTACTGTTTTAATCCCACCTCTTGATGCAGCAAGTAATTTCTCCTTTAGACCACCTATTGGAAGTACTCTGCCTCTTAGCGTCATTTCGCCAGTCATAGCGACTAGATGTTTGACAGGATTTCCAGTAAGAGATGATATAATTGAGGTTATCATTGCCACACCAGCAGATGGACCATCTTTTGGTGTTGCACCCTCAGGAACGTGGACGTGAATATCAGATTTTTCAATATCAGACATTGAAATACCAAATAAATTTGCTCTTGACTTGACGAAAGCTTCAGCTGCCTGAATAGATTCCTTCATAACCTCACCTAATTTACCAGTAGATGAAATTTTACCTTTACCAGGTGATAATGCAGATTCAATTGTTAGCAGTTCACCACCAACTTCTGTCCAAGCTAAGCCTGTTGTTATTCCAACCATATCCTTATCTTCAATTTCAGAATGTTTAAACTTAGGAACTCCTAAAAATTTACCGAGAACTTTTTGATTAATATT
Organism: SAR116 cluster bacterium; assembly: GCA_002684695.1. Classification (GTDB taxonomy): domain Bacteria; phylum Pseudomonadota; class Alphaproteobacteria; order Puniceispirillales. The sequence continues at coordinate 1,259 of NYVQ01000079.1, forward strand.
AATTTTCTTTTTATTTTTCAGCAATATTTCAGTTACCAACTTTCTTGATAGCTTTGATATTTCTCTTTCAAGCCCTCTTACTCCAGCTTCACGTGTATAAGATCTAATAACCTCAAGCAATTCTTTATCTGATAAAGAAAATTCATCCTTACTAAGGCTATGCTCTTTTATTACTTTTGGAAGAAGATGGGATTTAGCTATTTCAAGTTTTTCTAACTCTGTATATCCTGAAAGCCTTATAATCTCCATTCTATCAAGTAATGGTTTTGGCATATTCAGTGAATTAGCAGTTGTAACAAACATTACATTTGATAAATCACAGTCAACTTCTAGATAATGATCTTGAAAAGTATTGTTTTGTTCTGGGTCTAAAACTTCAAGTAGCGCAGAACTAGGGTCCCCACGCCAATCAGCACCAAGTTTATCAACTTCATCAAGCAAAATAAGAGGATTGTTGGTGCCTGCTTTTTTTAGTGCCTGAATTATTCTTCCAGGCATCGAACCTATATAAGTTCTTCTATGACCTCTAATTTCAGCCTCGTCCCTAACACCACCTAATGACATACGAACAAATTTTCTTCCTGTGGCATTCGCAATGGATTTTCCCAGTGAGGTTTTTCCAACTCCAGGGGGGCCTACTAAACACAATAATGGGCCTTTAATTTTGCCGGTTCTTTTCTGAACAGCTAAATATTCGATTATTCTTTCTTTAACTTTTTCAATCCCAAAATGATCGCCATCAAGAATTTTTTGGGCCTCTGACAAATTATTTTTTAATCTACTTTTCTTAGACCATGGAACTGATAATATCCAATCCAAATAATTCCTAATAACAGTTGCTTCTGCAGACATTGGAGACATGTTTTTTAATTTTTTTACTTCAGATTGAGTTTTTTCAAAGACATGTTTTGGTAGTTTTGATTTTTTTATCAAATCATGAATTTCATCTAATTCATTTTTACCATCTTCACTATCACCAAGTTCTTTTTGAATAGCCTTCATCTGCTCGTTGAGGTAATAGTCTCTCTGAGTTTTTTCCATCTGTCTTTTAACTCTATTTCTTATTCTTTTTTCTGCGTGTAAAACACTTTGCTCTTCTTCGATAAGTTTTAATATTTTTTCCAATCTTAAAGACACATTATCAATTTCAAGAAGCTCTTGTTTGGATGACATTTTTAATTCAAGATTTGAACAAATTATATCTGAAATTTTTCCTGGCTCATCACTTTCATCCAATGAATTTAAAACTTCAGATGTAATTTTTTTATTTAATTTTGAATATTTATCAAATTGTGACTTAACAGCTCTTACCATACCTATGATATTTTTCTCATTTTCACTGTCATTTTTATCAACTATTTCTTTTACAGAAGCTAACAAATAATCATTACTATTAAAACATTTAACAACTGCTCTTGAAATACCCTCAACAAGCACCTTAACAGTACCATCTGGTAACTTTAGTAATTGTAAAATATTACCTACGGTACCAGTTTTATATAAATCATCATCTTTAGGATCCTCGATAGAACCATCTTTTTGAGCTAATAAAAAAACTTTTTTCTCTTCACTCATAACAGCTTCAAGAGCTTTAATAGATTTTTCTCTTCCTACAAACAAGGGAACGATCATATTAGGAAAAACAACTATATCTCTTAATGGTAAAATAGGTAGAAGATTATCATTAGTACTCATTATAACACCGTATTATATTAAACTTAAATATTACATATATAGATGTTACGTTTTAATTGAAAATCAAGTCCTAAATAATTAAACTTGAATGCCAATATCTTTTTTCTTATCAGAATGAACCATAATAGGTGGTTTGGAATTGTCTACTGTTTCAGGACCAATAATAACTTCTTCTAAATTTTCATGAGAAGGTAGTTCAAACATTGTATCCATTAAAATAGATTCTAATATTGACCTAAGCCCTCTAGCCCCAGTTTTTCTTTTAATAGCAAGTTTTGCAATTGATTTTAACGCATCATTTCTAAAATTTAAATCAACTTTTTCCATTTTAAATAAAGTCTGATATTGCTTAATAAGAGCATTTTTAGGTTCAGTTAAAATTTTAATTAAAGATTCTTCGTCCAGATCTTCTAATGTTGCAATAACTGGAAGTCTTCCAACAAATTCTGGTATAAGACCATATTTAACTAAATCCTCAGGTTGCAAAGTTTTTAGTATATCACCAATTTTTTTATCATCATCAGAACCTACATCAGCTCCAAAACCAATGGCAGTACCTTTTTGTCTATGTTTGATCACTTGATCAAGGCCTGAAAATGCACCTCCACAAATAAATAGTATGTTAGTAGTATCAACTTGAAGGAACTCCTGTTGAGGATGTTTTCTGCCTCCTTGAGGTGGAACTGAAGCAATTGTACCTTCCATTAATTTTAGCAATGCTTGTTGAACACCTTCTCCAGAAACATCTCTTGTAATAGATGGATTATCAGATTTTCTAGAAATTTTATCAATTTCATCAATGTATACAATTCCTTTTTGAGCTTTTTCAACATTATAATCTGATGCTTGAAGGAGTTTTAGTATTATATTTTCAACGTCTTCACCAACATAGCCAGCCTCAGTTAATGTGGTAGCATCAGCCATAGTAAATGGAACATCTAAAATTCTTGCTAAAGTCTGAGCTAAAAGTGTTTTGCCACATCCTGTCGGGCCTACAAGCATTATGTTAGATTTAGAAATTTCAACGTCATTTTTCTCTGAATAATTTAAGCGTTTATAATGGTTATGGACAGCTACAGAAAGAACTTTTTTTGCCCTAGACTGACCAATCACATAATCGTTAAGAGTGTCAAAAATCTCTTGAGGTGAGTTAACCACTTTAGTTTCTGAAGATCCATTATTCTTATTTTCTTCACGAATTATATCCATGCATAATTCAACACATTCATCACAGATAAAGACTGTTGGTCCAGCTATAAGTTTCTTTACTTCATGTTGAGATTTCCCACAAAAAGAGCAGTAAAGAGGGTTTTTACCATCCCCAGATTGATCTGATTTAGTCATTTATATTAAACTCCTAACAACTTAAAGCTATTATCTACTATAAAATTATGCAAGAATTTATTTATTAAATAAAATTAATGCATAAAATGTGCCGGTTATTTATCTGCAGCCTCTCTTTTATCAACTACGTGATCAATAAGGCCAAAAACCTTTGCATCTTCAGGTTTTAAGAAATTATCCCTTTCTAGAGCTTTCTCAATATCTTTTACAGTTTTACCGGTATGCTTATGATATATTTCATTTAACCTTGATTTTAAATCTAAAATCTCTTTAGCGTGTATTTCAATATCTGTTGCCTGACCTTGAAAGCCTCCAGAAGGTTGGTGCAACATAACTCTACAGTTCGGCAAACTATATCTTTTCCCTTTAGCACCAGAAGTTAGAAGCAAACTGCCCATTGAAGCAGCTTGACCAAAACATACCGTTGATACATCCGGTCTGATATATTGCATTGTATCATAAATTGCTAACCCGGAAGTAACTATTCCACCTGGTGAATTAATATACATTGAAATATCTTTTTTAGGGTTTTCAGATTCTAAGAATAATAATTGTGCACAAATTAAAGTTGACATGTTATCGTCAACTGGTCCGACAACAAATATAATTCGTTCTTTTAATAACCTTGAATAAATATCAAATGCTCTTTCACCTCTTGCAGTTTGTTCAACTACCATTGGAACAAGAGCAGACATAGGGTCTTTAAAATCGATTTTATTAGAGTTAATTAGATGATTATCATACATATTTTAAGCCTTATATTAATTTAGATATGGGGTCATATTTTTAATATTCAATAATTGATTTACTTTTTAACCTTGGATTTTTTTATATCAGTTTTTTTTATAGCTTTTTTTCCATCTTCATCATCACTATAAAGTTCTTCAGTTGAAACAATTTTTTCTTTAACATCGGCCATTTCACAGATAAAATTGAAAACTTTTTCCTCAAAAAGTGGTCCAGCTAAATTCTGAGAGGCTTCTTTATTTTTTTTGAAATAATCTAAAACTTGTTTCTCTTGACCAGGATATTTTTGCGCTTCAGCCATAACTGCTTGATTGATTTCTTCTTCAGTTATGTCCAAATTATTGTTCCTGCCAATTTCACCCATTAGTAAACCTAACTTAACACGTCTTTCAGCAATATTTTTAGCATCCTTCTTTTCATCTTTTGTCATGTTTTCATCAGGTTTAGCGCCTTCCTTGTTCTCAAGGTCTTGTTTTATATCTTTTGCATTTTTTTCTTTAGTAAGTGACTGGCAAACAGAATTATACTCTTGATCAATCATTCCTTTTGGGAGTTCAAAATCATATTTATTGTCTAAAATATCTAAGAGATTTTTTTTCATTTTGGAACGAGTAATATTGTTATGTTCATTAGAAATTTGATCAGAAATAGCTTTTTTTAATTCTTTTATACCAGGCATTCCAAGGCCTTTTGCAAAATCATCGTCAAATTTCACATTAACTAGTTCTCTTATCTCATGTACTTTAACTTCAAAGGAGACTTTTTTTCCAGCAAGTTTTTCCATCCCATAATCTTTAGGAAAACTTAATTTTAGTTCTTTAGTTGAACCTGCAGCAAGATTAACCAGCCCCTCTTCAAATCCAGGAATGAAACTATTTGAACCCAAAGACAAATGATGACCTTTACCAGCACCGCCTTCAAAAGGGACATTGTCCATTTTACCTTCAAAATCAATAACTAATGTGTCACCCATTTTACTTTTACGTGCTTTTTTAATCGGTTGTGTTTGCTGGTTTTGTTTACCTATCCTGTCTAATGCATCATTAATTTCTTTATCACCAACTTTAGCTGTAAACTTAGATAATTTTATTTTTGAAAAATCAATATGCTTAATTATTGGCATCACTTCCAATGTTAGAGAAGCACTTAGATCAGAACCCTCATCATATTTTTTAACATCAATAGAAGGTTTTGTTACTGGTTGTAAATTTTCGTCTTGAATAGCTTTTTTTGAAGCTTCATCAATAAAATTTTGAAGAACTTCGCCTCTTACTTCTTTTCCAATTCTGGCCTTCAATATTGATGTAGGTATTTTTCCAGGCCTAAATCCAGGTATTTTTGCTGTTAGAGCTATTTCAGAAAGTTTTTGGTTAATTCTTTCTTCAATCTCTTTAGATGAAATTTTTATATCGAATTCTCTTTTTAGACCTTTAGTAGTTTTTTTTGTTATTTTCATATTAATTAATCTTTATCTCTTAAATTTAAATTAAATTATTATTTGATTTTTACCCAGGTTTGCGAACTACATAATACAAATATACATCCACTTACTTCAAGTTTATCATCTTTAAGTTCCATTTTTGAATTAAATGTTTTATCGTCAGTTGGCCTCCATATTTTTCCCTTTTTATACACACCAGTAGAAGTATATTTCATACCCCATACGATTGGTTTATTTAAGTGCTCATAGTCATCTATCTTGGTATTGTTATCCTCCCATAAAGCATCTTTAATTACTCCACAAGTTAAACTATTATTTTTATTACATGGACCCATTTCTACTATTAAGAATCCTCCTCTATCACTTGTTTCAGTTTTAAAGAGACCCACAACATTTTCTGAATATGCTGGAAAACAAAATAATGAAAACAATAAAAAAAAATTAAAAAACTTATTCATAAAATTATCCTTTATGGTAGTTATGAAAATTGGGGCGAGTGACCGGAGTTGAACCGGCGACCTCAAGAGCCACAATCTCGCGCTCTAACCAACTGAGCTACACCCGCCATAATTCTAAAATAGATAACCTCTAAAGAATACAACCGTCAATAAAATATATTATTTATACATCATATTATTCAAATAACTTTTTAATTTATTGATAAAATATACTATAAGACCTAAATCAAATTTACTAATTTGAAGTATAATCTAAACTGATATGAGCAATAATATTAAATTTATGGAGAATGAAAATGCTTTTACAGTTCTTTCAAGAGCTCAAGAGCTAGAAAAAAAAAAGGTAAAGAAATTATAAATTTAGGCATTGGACAACCAGATTTTTCCCCTCCTAATATCATCATTGAAAATGCAATTCACTCGCTCAAAACTAGATCTCATGGCTATACCAATTCCAAAGGCTTGTTAGAACTCAGGCAAGAAATTTCAAATAATTACCTTAAATCATTCAGTAAGTCAGTTGACCCAGAAAATATTTTAATTTCTCCTGGAGCTAAACCTATTTTATATATAGCTATTTCATTATTATCTAGCGGTGGAAATGAGGTAATCATTTCTAATCCAAGTTTTCCGATTTATAGATCAATAATCAATTATTGTGGCTCAAAACCGGTATTTTTTGATTTGAAGGAACAAAATAATTTTAATTTTATTGCTGACGATATAATTGAAAAAATCAATGATAAAACAAAACTAATAATCTTAAACACACCATGTAATCCCACAGGTAGTGTTATGATGCGATCAGAGCAAAAAAAACTTTTTAATTTTCTTAAAAATTTTAAAAATAAAATATATGTATTAAGTGATGAGATATATTCAAAAATTATTTTTCATTCAAATGAAACAAGTCTCATAGAACAATCAGGATTATTAGACAACATAATAGTAGTAAATGGACTTTCAAAATCACATTCAATGACTGGGTGGAGAATTGGTTGGGGCATCTTTCCTAATGAATTAATTGACGATGCAGTGAAATATGCAACAAACATATATTCATGTGTTAATAATTTTACTCAATATGCAGCTATTTCAGCATTAAGAGAAACAGACGAATATGTTGAAAATTTAAAAAAATCATTTGAAGAAAGAACTATTTTGATGGTAAAGGGAATAAATCTTATTAATGGTTTTAGTTGTATATTTCCAAAAGGATCATTTTACTGTTATCCAAATATAAAAAAAACTGGCCTCACCTCAAAAGAGCTTCAACATGAATTATTAGAAAAATTAGGCATTGCAACTATCGACGGTAATAATTTTGGTTTAAAAAATGATTGCTTTATAAGGATTTCTTGTTGCACATCTAAAAATAATATTAATAAAGCGTTAACTATTTTAAAAAATCACTTCAATAAATAGCTATTTTTTTTATTTTTGCCTAAATTTTAGTCAATTTTTATAAATTTCTTATATTTTTATAATATTATAAAGAAAAATTGGAAAATATATTTTAATAAGTTTACTAAACTTTTGGTGATTATTTTGAAAAAAATTGAAGCAATTATTAAACCCTTCAAACTTGATGAAGTAAAAGAAGCTCTAAATGATGTAGGGGTTTCCGGATTAACTGTTTTTGAAGTTAAAGGGTTTGGAAGACAAAAAGGTCATACTGAATTATATAGAGGTGCTGAATATGTTGTTGATTTTCTTCCAAAAATTAAACTTGAATTCATTGTTGAAGATGAAAACTTGGATGTAGTTATTGATACTATTAAAAATAGTGCGCAAACAGGTAGAATAGGTGATGGAAAAATTTTTGTTTCAAATATAGAAGAAATTATAAGAATTAGGACAGGCGAAAAAAATTCTGACGCTATTTGAAACTTTTAGTTAGAACAAAATTTTAATAATTGGAGAATGTTTATGACGGACACGAAAACCATTTTAAAAACCATAAAAGAAAATGATATTTCTTATGTAGATCTTAGATTTACTGACCCAAGGGGAAAACTTCAGCATGTGTCACAACATGTAAGCACTATCAATAAAGAAAGCCTTGAGGAAGGATTTATGTTTGACGGATCTTCAATAGCTGGATGGAAAGCAATTAATGAATCTGACATGCTTATGAAGCCTGATCTTAGCAGGTCTTTTCTTGATCCATTTAATGCTCAACCAACTTTAGCAATTTTTTGTGATATTCTTGAGCCAAGTACTGGAGTGCCTTATGACAGAGACCCAAGATCAACAGCAAAATCAGCTTTAAGTTATATGAATAGTATTGGTGTTGGTGATACCGCTTTCTTTGGACCAGAGCCTGAGTTTTTTATTTTTGATGATGTTAAGATGGAAGTTTCAAGCACTGTAAGTTATGCTGAAGTAGATTCTACAGAAAATCCAACAAATAGTTCGCGCGATTATGAAACTGGAAATATGGGGCACCGCCCAGGGGTTAAAGGTGGGTATTTCCCTATTCCACCAGTAGATAGCGGTCAAGATATTCGAAGTGAGATGGTTTCCGTTCTTGCTGATATGAATGTACCAATGGAAAAACATCATCATGAGGTTGCACCAGCACAACATGAGTTAGGCATACAGTTTGGAACACTTATCGAAACAGCTGA
>NYVQ01000080.1 GCA_002684695.1 SAR116 cluster bacterium
TCATACATGTTGCCCACCATTTACATGAATTTCAGATCCATTTAAATAGTGTGACATATCGCTACATAAAAAGTAAATAGTTTGTGCAACTTCTTCAGGTGTACCAAATCTTCCCAAAGGAATTTTAGGAGCAATTAATTTTTCGCTCTCAGGAGAAATTATATCTGTCTTGATTTCTCCAGGAGCAATAGCATTAACTCTTATTCCATAGGGGCCAAAATCTGCTGCCATTTCTCTGGTCAAAGCACTCAAAGCTGCTTTAGAAGTTGCGTAAGCTGAACCTGCAAACTCATGAACCCTACTTCCAGCAATAGATGTAACATTAACTATACTTCCGGATCCCTCTGCTAGAGTTTCTTTTAAATTTTTAGCTAAAAGCATTGGTGCAAAAAAATTCACTTGGAACACTTGTTGCCAACAATCTAATGACGTATTGATAGTATCAAGTCTCCCATTATCAGGGCTTTTAGGAGATATTCCTGCGTTATTAACAAGTGCGTGCAATGGATTACCGTCCAATTTTTTTATTATATCTTTTGAGCCCTTATCAATATCATCCATTGAGCTTAAATCAATTTGAACATGATCATGCATCCCATCTGACCAAGGACAGTTTTCAGGAACGCCCTCTCGAGAACAGGTTATGACTCTCCAACCAGCACTTGAAAATCTCTTAACAGTTGCATGACCAATTCCTCTACTTGCCCCAGTCAAAACAATATTTTTTATTTTTTGAGACATAAAGCTTCCATAAACTTATTATCGTTAGTACAACATATACCGTACAATAATAGTACTGTATAGGCCTTTATTTGCATAGATATTTTGATATTTAAACATAACATAGCTATCCAGGTGATACACCTCTTAATCTTTCAGAACGCCTTCTTAAAAGCTCAACAGCAGTTAAAATTGCAATAGATAGAATCACTAAAATTGTTGCCACAGCTAATATTGTAGGACTAATTTGCTCGCGAATACCAGAAAACATTTGTCTGGGAATAGTTCTTTGCCTCACATCAGCAAGCTGAAGAACTACAACAACTTCATCAAAAGAAGTGATAAAGGCAAATAAACCTCCTGATATTACTCCAGGTAAAATTAAAGGCATTTGAACCTTAAAAAAAGTTCTGATTGGTCCAGCGCCTAGGTTTGCTGCAGCTCTTGTTAGGTTGTTATCAAACCCAGATAAAGTAGCAGTTACAGTAATAATTACAAAGGGGGTTCCCAATATTGCATGAGCAAGTATTAACCCAGTATAAGTTTTAGCAATTCCAATTTGACTATAAAAATAAAATAACCCTGATGCTGTAATAACTAATGGAACTATCATTGGAGATATTAATAAAGCCATTATTGCTCTTCTGTAAGGCATTTCAGATCTACTCAACCCAATAGCAGCAAGAGTCCCAATCGAAGTTGCTAATAAAGTTGCTCCAATACCAATAATAAAACTATTTTTAATAGACCGAACCCATTGAGCATTTTGCCAAACATCAGACCACCAACCTTCTTTAGCTTCAGGATCTACAATCCCATTGATAAGGATATCCATATACCATCTAAATGAAAATGCTTCTTTCTCCAAAGCAATCATGCCAGGCGTAAAGCTAAAATAAGGCTCCTGATTAAAACTTAAGGGAATTAAAATTATGATGGGAATTATCAAAAATAAAAAAATTAATGCACAAATGCCTCTAAAAGAATAGAACCATAAAACTTCACCTGACGTAGCGTATGGAGGTAGAGGCAATCTGTAGTTACCGGACGATAACCATATTGATATACTCCCAAGAATTAATCCCATTATGAATAACACAATTCCATAAGATAAACCGATATAAAACATGCCGAGAAAGGCTAATGTTGCTCCACAGAAAATTCTAGAAAGATTTTGGCTTTTTATTACTAGAATAGAAAAAATAGAGAGTAAGGAAAATAATACACCACCTCCAATTATTAGAAACAAAGACAGCATCATATCTCCACGTGCTGTCAAAAAACCAATAAAAGCGCCCAATAACGCACTCCAAAAAGCAGTAAATATAATTGGTGGCTTCGGCGGTATGTATTTAAATTCTGACATTTAACCTAACTTCATATTATCTATGCCAACAACCCTGTCATACACCCAAAATAAAAACAGAATAATCATCAATAAAATTAAACCCATAGCAGCCGCTAAATTCCAATTTAAAGATTTCCTCATATGAAAGTCGATAAAATTGGAGATCATTTGGCCATCCTGCCCACCAACCAGTGCTGGTGTTATATAGTAACCTATAGCAAGTATAAATACTAATAACCCACCAGCACCTATCCCAGGAATTGTCATAGGCATGTAGACCCTCCAAAAAGCCTTACTATTTGTTGCTCCCAATGATTTAGCAGCCCTTACATATGAAGGCGAGATTGTTTTCATAACTGAATAAATTGGCAACACCATAAAAGGTAATAAAATATGTGTCATTGCAATAAGAACACCTGTCTTATTATATATTAATGAAAATCTTTCGTCATCTTCAGCAAAGCCAAATATAACAAAAAGATCATTCATAACACCTTCCCCTTGAAGCATAGCTATCCAAGCAGTTGTTCTGACAAGAAGAGACGTCCAAAATGGCAATAATACTAAAATCAATAATAAATTTGATGTTCTCAGCGGTAAAGAAGCCATCAAGTAGGCAATCGGATATCCTAACAACAAGGTGGCTAATGTAACAATCAACGATATCTCTAAGGTTCTGAGAAAAAGCTTAACATGGATTCTTCTGTCTTCATCTTTAAGGGATAAACTCCCATCAGCATTAAGTTTAAGATCTAATGAAGAGGCTATATAACCAATTGTAAAAAGATTTGAAGACACCTTCATAGCCTGCCAAGTTTCAATGTTCCCCCACTTTTTATTCAATTTAACAAGAGCTTCTTTATATGGAGCTTCTAGTTTAGCAGCTTTCCTTGCAGATGAAGTAAATAATGAACGTGCACCTGATAGCTCCCTATTAACTCTAGTAGCAACTTTACCTATAGTTTTATTTTTTCTAGCACTGATTAAATCTTTAACGAGCGCAACATTCATTTTTTCTGTTGGTTCAGAAAGGCCATCCCAATTTTCAAGAGATTTTGTTGTCTCAGGCATCAGATTTGTAAAGCGCGAATCATAAATCCCTTGAAACAATAAGAGAAAAATTGGCAAGATAAATAGAAAAATTAAAAAAATTAATAATGGTGAAACTAAACCAAATGCTCTCAACTTATTTTTGAAAAGAGATTGCTCTAATTTCTTTTTAAGAGGAGTTCCGTCAGCAGTTGTAAGTGTTTCAATATTTGAATTCATATTATTAAATTTACAAGGGAGATGATTTTACCTCCCTTGTAAGTAAGATTTAGTTAGCTAACCAAGCATTAAAACGCTCATTTAGTTCATCTGTATTGTCAGCCCACCATAAACCATCATTCTGCAAAGCATTTGTAAAATTTGCTGCAGCACTTGGCATATGAGACGCCATTACCAGTTCAGGTTGATTATGATAAGAACCAACTAAAGCATTTGAAGATTTCCTCACAGGGCCATATGAGATCCATGAGGCTTGAGCCGCTAGTTGCTCAGAAGCAGTTGAAAAAGCAACAAACTCCATTGCCAAATCCTTATTCTTTGAACCTTTTGGAATTACCCACAAGTCCATATCATATATTTGTCCATCCCATACAATAGCAAAAGGTTTTCCTTCAGCTGCTGCCGCATTAAAAATTCTGCCATTATATGCAGTAGTCATAACAACTTCACCATCAGCTAATAGCTGAGGCGGTTGAGCACCCGCTTCCCACCATACAACACTATCTTTGATGGTATCAAGCTTTGCAAAAGCACGATCTACACCGGCATCAGTTGACAAAACATCATAGACTTCAGAAACTGGAACGCCATCGGCGATAAGAGCAAATTCTAAGTTTGGCTTAGGACTTCTTCTCATTCCTCTTTTCCCAGGAAATTTTTTTAGATCAAAAAAATCTGCCATGGTTTTTGGGCCATTCGGCATTTTCTCAAAATCATATGCATAAATTGTAGACCAAAGAATATTTCCAACAGCACAATCAGTAACTGAATCGGGAATAAAATCATCCATTGCTGGAGTACCATCAGAACCAGCAGGCAACATTGAATAATCAATTTCTTCAAAAAGACCTTCATCACAGCCTAAAACTGCATCAGAAAATTCAACATCTACAACATCCCATGTTACATTTCCAGCTTCAACTTGGGATCTTATTTCGGCTAGTCCTCCTCCATAGTCTTCAGATACTACTTGATGACCTGTTTTTGATGACCAAGGCTTATGATAAGCCTCAACCTGAGATTTTGTATAAGCACCACCCCATGAAACTGCAGTTATTGAACCCGCAGACGCAGCACTTACAATGAGTGTTGAGCTTGCAACACCTATTAAAAGTGATTTGAGTTTCATTTATTTTCTCCTTTTAAACCCTTAATTTTTTATCTAAGTTATTTTAGATAATTTATACTAATAATACATGATTAGTTTCATGCCTTACCAGCAATATATCATGCATCTAGTGCATGACAATCTTTAGTGTCCCAACTGATGGAAATTTTTTCTCCAACTTTAAGGTTATTTTTAATATTAGAGTTTGGTATTTTGACAATAAAATCATTGTCTTTGTCTAGCTGAATTTGACACCTAATGTGATCACCGTGATAGATAAGATGTTTCACAGTTGCATTCACTTTGTTTTTATATTTACTATTTAAATGAATTCTTTCAGGTCTTATTGACAGTGTTGTAGAGGAACCCTCACCCTCACAATTTACCTTCATTGCATTCACTTCAATATCTTTAGAAACTCTAACCAAAACCTCAGTTTTATTATCTTTTTTAACTTTACCAACTAACTTATTATTTTCTCCTATGAATTGAGCAACAAATGCATTTTCTGGATTTTCATAAAGTCCATCAGGAGTAGAAAGTTGTTGTATCTGCCCATCATTAAACACTGCAACTCTGTCTGACATTGTAAGCGCTTCAGATTGATCATGAGTTACATAAACTACTGTTACCCCTAATTCTCTATGCAAATTTTTTATCTCATATTGCATATGCTCTCTAAGTAGTTTGTCCAAGGCGCCCAATGGCTCATCCATTAAAACCAAATCAGGATTAAATACTAAACTTCTTGCTAATGCGATTCGCTGCTGTTGTCCACCTGACAATTGAGCTGGTTTTCTATTAATAAATTCACTCATTTGAACCATTTCAAGTGCATTAATAACTTTCGTTTCTCTCTCATTCTTGTCTATTTTTCTAACCTCTAAAGGAAAAGATAGATTTTCACCAACAGTCATATGAGGGAACAATGCATAATTTTGAAAAACCATTCCAATTCCTCTTTTATGAGGAGGAATATTATTTATAGGCTTGCCATCTAATAAAATCTCACCATGAGTAGCAGTCTCAAATCCTGCCAACATTAGTAAACAAGTTGTTTTCCCTGAGCCTGAAGGACCCAACATTGTTAGAAACTCACCTTTCTTGATATTTAAATTAAGATTTTTTACTACAAGACTTAATCCGTCATAACTTTTTTGAACCTTGTCAAAAACAACAAATGAATCATCTTTATTAGCCATATTTTAATTTCAGCCTTTAATGAAATAATTAGTTTTAACATCATATTGCAAAAATCCATTAATGCAATTAATAGATAAAACCATTGTTGCATAAATTATGGTCCAATCCTATTTGGAGAGATGA
>NYVQ01000081.1 GCA_002684695.1 SAR116 cluster bacterium
AACACCCTCACCATCCAAATATATAGAAGCAAAATTGTACTGAGCTTCAGGTAAACCTTGTTTAGCTGCAAGTGAAAACCATTTCAATGCAGTAAGTTTGTGATTATATTCTGAATTTTCTTTCAAAAAAATTATTCCAAGATTGAATTGTGCTTCTTTATGATTTTGATTGGCCGCTAATTCATACCATTCAATAGCTTTTTCTAGATTTTTTCTTACTCCTAGTCCTTTATTGTAAATCCATCCTATTCCGTTTTGACAGTCTGGAATATTCATTTGAGCACCTTTTTTATAATAATTTAAAGCTTCATCATAATTTTGGGGAACAGCTAAGCCACTTAGAAATAAAAAACCTAAATTACAAAAAGCTTCAGGAATATTATATTCTGCAGAAATTTGAAAATATTCTACTGCTTTACTATTATCTTTCTCAACTCCTGAGCCTTTTAAAAACATTAAACCTAAATAGTAGTTAGAGTTTTTAATTTTTTCTTTTGATAAATCAAAATACTTAAATGCCAGTCTGTCATTTTTTTCAACACCCAACCCTTTATAAAAAGAGAGCGCAAGATTATAGTGACCTTCAAGCAACCCATTATCTGATGCCTTTTTAAAAAAATTAAAGGCTTTGTCATAATCAATATCAACACCAAAGCCATTCTGATATAAATAACCAAGGTAGAACTGCGAAAGAGGATTATCTTCGGCACTCTTTGACCAATTTTGAAAAGCAAGATTATAATTATGTTCTTTAAATGCAGCTAATCCATCTAAATAATTTGCATTAGCCAAAAATGCTACAGTTAAAAAATAAAAAAAAAGTATTAAATTGATTAATTTTAATTTCATAAAGAATAATTTTAAATTTAAAAATTTTAGATTTTAATATATTAGTTAAGAGTAAATTTTAAAGTATATTATAGTGAATTAACATAGAATTTAAAAATGTTTATTAAAATTTTTTTTATACTGATTCTCTTTTCCATTCAATGCTTTGGACAAACAGAACTTAAAATCATCGAGGAAAAGCAACATCTTTTTGGGGAAAAGAATATATCAGCTTTCCTTGATGAGTTTGACAATAGTAATGCTAAGATCATAAATTCTTTTGGTGCCATTAAGTCAAATAAGAAAAAAAATCAGTTTCAAATTAAAGATTCATTCGAAAAAGAAAATTTTAATACCAGAAGAAAGAAAGTTTCTAACAAATACTCAAATGAAACGGGAATGACTTTCGCTGCTGATGAAGTTCTTGTAGATAATAATCAAAAAACACTTACTGCGGTTGGAAATGTACAGCTAAAGTTAAATACAATACAACTTTCAAGTGAAAAAATAATTTATTTTCAATCTTTAAATGAAATTCAAGCGCTTGGAAATGTTGTGCTTACAGACGATAAAGGGGATTTACATAAAGGAGAGGATTTAATTATCAATAGTTCATCTTTAGATTTTCAAATGACAAATATTTATGCACAACTTTCTGATGGTAGTCAGATGACAGCAAGAAATTTATCCACTGAAAACAAAAATGTCGCTAATTATGAAGGTACAAAATTTACGCC
Source organism: SAR116 cluster bacterium (assembly GCA_002684695.1). GTDB lineage: Bacteria > Pseudomonadota > Alphaproteobacteria > Puniceispirillales. The sequence goes on from NYVQ01000081.1 coordinate 1,566, forward strand.
ATGTGATTGTGATTTAAGCAAAGACGAAAATCCTTTATGGCATTTTAGTGCGAGGAAAACAAGAATTAACAGAACTACAAATACCGTTTATCACGATGGTGTTACACTACATATATTAGATTTGCCGGTTCTATATACTCCCACATTTGCTCATCCTGATTGGACAGTCGAGAGGAGGACTGGTTTTCTTACTCCGAGTATTAGTGTTGGGAAAGAAACTGGCCTAACTTTAAAACAACCGTATTTTTTTAATAAATCAAATAGTTCTGATTATACAATTACACCTATAATTTTTTCTAAATCTGGAATTTTAACTGATTTTGAATACAGAAAGGTAAAAGAAAAATCAAATTTGAAAGCTAATATTATTGGAGGTAAAGTAGATACATTTAATGAAAATAAAGAAGAAGTAATTTCTGCATTTGTTTCATATAATTCAGTAAATGCTAATAACTGGGAAACTGAATTGATTCTACAGGATTCTTCAGAAGATAGTTTCTTAAGAAAATATAAACTAACAGATGAAACTATTTTGAAGTCTAGTTTATCAACACAAAAAATAACTGATAATAGTTTTTCCTCTATTGAACTTTATAAAATAGGGAGCCTTTCAAGAGAAATTCAAAATGATAATTCTCCTTTGGTATTGCCATCAATTAGTTATGAAAGAAACTTTGCTACACCCTACAAGAATGCATTTGGAAAGATTGAGATGAGTATTTTAGAATTAAATGAGGATGAAGGTCACGACTACTTAAGGTATTCAAACAAGGTTACTACAAGAAAAATATTTCCCCTTAAAAGTGGTGCTAGTTTTTTTGAAACATCTTTATTGGGTAACTTTTACGATATATCCAAAAATAAAACAAACAAAACACAAACAGGCAATGTAAATGCCATTAATAGTGTAGTTTCACTGGGTTGGGAAAATTATATAGCAACCAAGATTTTTAACAATCAAACCATAATAAAACCTCAAGCTCAAACAGTTTTCATTAATGGTTCGGATCATGTTAATTTTATTCCTAATAGAGATTCAAAAGACTATAGAATTGATGAAACAAACTTATTTATTCCTCACAGACCTCTAGGAAACGATTTGATCTTACCTGGAGGTAGATTTGATTATGGAGTAACAAGTTTTTTTAATAATTATAATTTTGTAAATTTTACAGGTTTTATTGGTCAGAGTTTAAAAATATGGGGTAATAATGAAATAGAATTTCAGTCACTTAAACCAAATAAAGTAGAATCATCAGAATCAGATTACATAACAAGATTTGCTTTTCAAAACTCAAGGAACTTTTCTACTGACTGGTCTGCTAGACTTGATCCTGAAAGTTTTGAAATATATGAATCTATTACAACAGTTACTCAGAATTTAGGAAGGTTTGATTTATCAGCAAGCCATGCTTCATTAAGCGATGGATATATTAAAGATGTAAGTGGTGCTGAAAATCTAAATTTTAAATTCAATGCAAAAGTTACAAATGATTGGAGCTTATCTGGACTTCAAAATTATAATCTCCATAATGGTAATGTAAAATTACTTAAAACTGAGTACGGCCTTAGTTATTCAGGGTCTCTCCAAAATTGTATGGTAATTGAACTTAAATATGAAAGAGAAACAAAGACTGATCCGTCAATTGCCCCAGTCACAGAAGTTGGATTGATATTTCAATTTAAGTACTTAGGTGATGTAATAGAAACACTATAAATGGAGGATTTGAAATGCCAAGTTTTGATATTGTAAGCAAACCTGATATGCCGTCTGTGAATAATGCAATAGACGGTGTGCAAAGAGAAATTAATACTAGATACGATTTCAAGGGTAGCCAATCAAAAGTTGAAATTAATGAAAGTTTAATTACAATTCATGCTGACGATGAGTTAAAGAGAAAACAAGTTGAAGAATTAATTAATACTCATGTAACAAGACAGAAGGTTGATGCGAAATTCCTTTCTTTTGGTAAAATTGAGTCCAGTAGTGGTAATACAATACGACAAATTGTTGATGTCAAAACAGGTATATCAAAAGAAGATGCCCAAAATATTATGAAATTTATAAAGACCTTGAAAAATAAACTGCAAGTGCAAATTCAAGGTGATGAACTCAGAGTTTCTGGGAAAAAAAGAGATGAATTACAGACAACAATTTCTAATTTAAAAGAAAAATTTGATTATCTGGCATTACAATATAAAAATTTCAGAGATTAATTATTGTAATTTAATTATAATTATTATTAAATGAACAATATAAAACATAATTAGAAGGTTTTTTATGGCTGACATTATTGAAACAAGTTTTGGCACTCTCATAAGTCCTGAGAGAATGGCTAATGGTAGCGCATCAAATATTCAAAAGTCAGGTGCTTTTTATAATTTTTCTATAAAAATTAATAATGACGAAATTAGAGAATACTCATTTACAACATTTGAAAAAGCAGAGTATATGAGAAGAGTAATGATTGGTCATTTAAAAGCAAAAATTAAAAAAGAAAGAGATTCTTTAAAAGGATAAGCCATAATTATTGATATAAAAACAAGATAACTATAATGCAATATAATTATCTATCCTAATTCATTGATTAAAAATAAATCTTTATTACTTTGATTTATGTTGAATTGAATTAAAGAAAAAAAAGTGTTTCCTTCAAAAAAGAATAAAATTTTACATAACTTTAATAAATTTGTAGATGAATATATCGGAGAATATTCTAAAAAAAGAAACTTTGATTTTGGTAATTCTCATAAAAATGTTTCTAAACTATCACCATATATAAGAAGACGTCTTTTAAGTGAAAATGAGATTATAGAATTGGCACTATCCAAACACTCTCTAAATTCTCTTGATAAATTTATACAAGAAATTTTTTGGAGAACTTACTGGAGAGGTTGGCTTGAATTACACCCTAAAGTTTATTCAGAATATGAAAATGCCTATAAAACCACTGATATTCCACTTAAAACTGGTATTAAATGCTTTGATTATTGGACACAGGAGCTTTTAGAAACTGGTTACTTACACAATCATGCGAGAATGTGGTATGCTAGCATTTGGATTTTTACTCTTAATAGACCTTGGGAGGATGGTGCAAAGTTTTTTAGTGAGTATTTAATTGACTGGTGTCCTGCTTCAAATACACTTGGGTGGAGATGGGTCGCTGGACTTCAAACAGTTGGTAAAAATTATTTAGCAACAGCTGATAATATTAAACTATTCACAAATAATAGGTTTAATCCTAAGGGTCAGTTAACTGAAAATCACTCTCCTATTTTGTCTTCAAAAAATTTAAATGAAGAAGTTCTAGATAAAATTCCTTACGAAAAAATAATTTTTAATAAATTAAATTTTGATAGATTAGGATTAGTAATTACAAAAAATGATTTATCTTTAAATGATGTACTTGATAAACATAATAAAAATTATGCGAAATGCCTCTTTTACAATGATAGCAATACTAAAAGTGAAATAGTTAGAGCTTTTGAGAGGGAACTTTGTTTAAATGTAACCGATGAACTATCTGATTGTGAATTAATTGAAAATTTTGATAATCTTTTAATGTGGGCAAAAAACAAAAAATTAAATTGTTTAGTTTTTCCTTATGAAACAATTGGCACTGAAATATTAAATAATAAAATCCTATTATCAAAATTACAAAACAATAATATCAGTTATCTTTTCTATTTAAGAGATTGGGATACTTATGCATTCCCATTTGCAAAAAAAGGTTTTTTCCCATTCAAAAAAAAGATCCATGATTTATTAAAACTAAATTGTCTTTTATAAATTCATTATTACTAATTATCAATAGCACCTAAGTTAGGTTCAAATTCTAATGCATTTTTTGTTAATGAATTATATAATACAAAACCACCACTTGGAGGAGATATCCCTGTTATATTAGAAATGACAACTTGATGAGTGATCATTAAAACCAAATCATCTGATTTTATTCCTTTTAGTTTTGTTTCTAATTTTTTTAATACTTTTGATTTACTGGAAAAATTTTGAAAAAAAGAATTTAAACCTTCAAATTTTTTCCATTCGCCAATATCCATGTTATATGCAGTATCAATACATCTACACCATTCACTAGAAAGTATTTCACTAAATTGTATATTATTTATCTTTAAATAATCACCAATTGATTTAGCTTGTTCTATTCCTTTACTATCAAGATTTCTCTGAGTTTCACATTCATCTAATCTAAAGATTTCTGGATCACCATAACCAGGTGCAAGAGCATGCCTCAAAAATATGACATTAGTATTAGATTTGTTTATTGCTTGGTTAATATCTGATAATGAGATTAACGGAAAGACTATTAATACACATAAATATAGAAAAAAAATCAGCTTTAAAAAAGAATTGTGTAAAATTGAAAATAACACAGGTAACTAAATTCAGCGAGCGTTTATCTTGTCGTATAATTCTTTTATTTTATCACTAGCTGTTTTTGTAAATAAAAAAGGGAATATTGAATGCACTAGTGCTGCAAATGATGCGTAAGCAAGTCTTAAGGAAAAGCCAAGGGCAATAAACATATGTTCAAAATAAGTCTCATTTACACTTGAAGGATGATCTGTAAAAATTTTAAATATATTCATTTTATTTTCTTTTAGTTAGTAAACTTTTTTAATTGAGATGAGTACTATTAAAACATATTTTTTAACACCTACAAAATATTATTGGCCCTATATTCATAAAAAATAAAATAGTGGTTGTGTGTTTTATTTAATTTGATTTTATATTTCCAAGCTTTTTAGTCGTGTTAGAATTTCTGAAATATTTTCTAACTGTACATAGTTGGTAGACATTTGATCAACTTCAACTTTCTCAAGTTCCCATGTTAATTCAAAGGGTATATAAAAACTCATGCCTCCTATATTAGTCACAGGCAAAACATCCGATTTCAATGAATTTCCTATCATTAAAAAATTTTTGGGTTTTATATTATACTTCTCTAGAATTTTCATATAAGTCTTTTCATTTTTGTGAGAGACAATCTCAATGTAGCTGAAATATTTCGAGAGCTCTGAAGAATAAATTTTTTTTTCTTGATCTAAAAGGTCTCCTTTTGTAATCAAAACTAAATTATAATTTTTTGAAAGAGCCTCCAAAGTAGTTTTAATATTTGGCAAAACTTTAACTTTTTTAGAAAGCATCTTCTTCCCCAAATCCAAAATTTCTTTTATGATTTGATTGTCTAATTTTTTATTTGAGATTTTTAATGACGTTTCAATTAAAGAAAGAATAAACCCTTTTATGCCATAACCATAATATTCAAGGTTTTTTTTTTCTATATTAAATAACTCTCTATTAAAATTATAATTATGATTCTCAAGAACTTTACTAATTTGTTTTTGAGCGTCATGAAATATATTTTCATTTTCCCACAAAGTATCGTCGGCATCAAAACCGATGAGTTCAATCTCATACCTTTTATTCATTCTTATCATCTAAAATTTCAAATCCACCCCTAATAATGTATTGGGTAACTGAATGATTTTTCCAAAATTTATCCCATTTTCCTTTATCACTATTGTTGATATTAATATTATTGTCAGTCTCCTCAAATAAAATTAAAATTGTATCTTTTGGTAAAATTATAGATCCATCATTTTCTACTGTTGGAACTTCATAAAGTCTAAATTCTCCATCCTTCCAAATTCTATGATACTTATTCCCTTCTGTTAAATTCTCAATATCATCATTTTGCTCTATAATTTCATATATAGAATTTTCATATTTATTCTTAATTTTCATACACCCACACTTGTCTAACTAGTCCACGGTGACTGTTTTTTTTTAAACGTGATTTAACTTGTTCATTTAATTAGCCTAATCATTATGAAAAATAGACTAAAATAGTTAGTTATGCCATATATTTATACTTAATATTAATAATCAAAAAAATTATAAGGAGAATATATATATGAAATTTCTTTCAACCTTCAAAATAACCAAAGGTTTTGATACTTGGTTAAAGATGTATAAAGAAATTGAACCTGACTTAAATGAATTAGGAATTAAAATATTATGGGCTGGCACAAACTCAGACGAAACAAAAGTATTTGATATAACTGAAGTTAAAGATCCCTCAAAGTTTGAGGTTTTAGTAAAACGTGAAGATATTACTAAAAAAAGAGCTGATGCTGGTGTTGAGTTAGAAAGTCAGGAAGTAATTGAAACTATAACAAAAGAATATTGGGCTTAAGTTTCTGCTTTTTCTAAATCAAAGCAAGTTCTACAGAAATTACAGAAAAGATTGATGAGTTATCTGCATTCAATAACTTAGTAATCATTCTATAACCTTTGACACTATTATGATGAGAATTAAACTTTTAACTTTAATTTTTAATAAGTTTATCTAACGTATTTTTATCAGAAACAACTGTAAAGTCATCAAAATGAATTGATTGGTCTGGATATTTAATACCTGTTCTTTTACCAGAATCCCTATATAGACCTATTCTAATATAACTACCTGTATAATTTCCATTCCATTGATAAGTTATGCCTTGATAATTAAAAATTAAAAATTATAAATATAATATATTTTTTCATAATTTAGTAACCTTTATCCACTATAATTCAAACTTTCCTATTACCATTTTATGTTCTTTCAATCTAACTTTGTCAATTCTCACCTACCTTAATCCATATTTCTTTAATACTGAAAAGACTTGAATATTAACCCAAGAGTTCTCTCTTGCAGTTTTAATCCCCTTCTCATTTAAATATTGTGCAATCTTACAATACTCCATTCCAGAGTCATGAAGTGATTTTATTAGGTCATAATTCTGTTGTTGATGGTCTGAATATTCCTTTTGAGGAATGAGATTATTTGAACCAATTATGATGTTAAAACAGAGATATTGAGAATACTCATCTTCAATTTGATCACTCTTCCGAACTACTCTACTGTAACTGACTTTGCAAGATTTTTAGGTTGGTCTACATCTGTTCCTTTTGCTACTGCAGTATGATATGCGAGCAATTGAATGGGTATTGATGCAATAATTGGGGTGATTGTTTCGTGTAAAAATGGCAATTTAAGTATCTCATGAGCAAAATCTATTTTATTTTCAGCACCCTCATCGGCAAAAATTATTAATTTTGCTCCTCTAGCGAGCGCCTCCCTTAAATTGCTTACTGTTTTCAAACTATGATAGTCATTTGCTAATAGAGAAATCACTGGCAATCCCTCTTCTATCAATGCAATGGGTCCATGTTTCATTTCACCTGCTGAGAAACCTTCTGCATGGATATAACTTACTTCTTTAAGTTTCAATGCACCCTCTAATGCAAGAGGAAAAAGAGGACCACGTCCAAGATACAAGCAACTTTTACTTTTAACTATATTGCTAGCTATATCGATGATTTTACTTTCAGAAGATAGTGCTTTAGCAACTGCTCCGGGTATTTTAAATAGTTTCGATTTAATAGTGTCTATTTCTTTTAAATTTTTTTGTTTTCTTTCTGCAAAAGCTAAACAAATTGAAAGTAGAGAAATTAATTGAGCAGTAAATGCTTTAGTACTTGCAACGGCAATTTCCGCTCCCGCTCTTGTAAATATTGAATAATCAGACTCCCTATCAATTGTACTACCAATACTATTTATAATGGATAAAGACTTGATACCAGATGCCTGAGCATACCTCATAGCCATTAATGTATCGATACTTTCACCAGACTGACTAATTGTAATAATCAATCCATCTGGATCAATAAATGGTTTTCTATATCTAAATTCACTAGCAATTTCAACATTCACGGGAATTTCAGCTAAACTTTCTATCCAATATTTACCAATCAAACCTGCATAATATGAAGTTCCAGCAGCTAAAATAGTTATTGATTTTGGATTATGCCCTATTATTTCAGATAGATTTTTAGATATTTTTCCATCACTGTTATACATTTCAGAAATTGTATGAGAAATAGTTTCGGGCTGCTCGTAAATCTCTTTTTGCATAAAGTGTCTATAATTGCCTTTACTAATAACTGCTGGATCCAAGGAATTAGGCTTAACTTCTCTTTTTATGCTGTTCCCATTAAGGTCAAAAATATTAATGTGTTTATCATTTAAAATAGCAAAGTCACCATCTTCTAAAAAGATGATTTGTTTTGCTATACCAGCAAGAGCTATTGCATCAGAGCCAACAGAGTTTGTTTTATCACCCGTACCTATCGCTAAAGGGGATGCATTCCTAGCAGCAATTAATGTATTCGGATCATCCAAATCTAATACAACAAAAGCGTAAGCTCCTTTTAAAACTTTAAGTACATTTTGAGTTGCCTCTTTCTTTGATTTATTTTTTGAAAATTCATAATCAAATAAATGCGCTATTACTTCACTGTCTGTCTGTGAATTAAATATTCTACCCTTAGAGGATAGTTTGTCTTTTATTTCTTGAAAGTTTTCAATTATACCATTGTGAACTATAGCAACTTTCCCTGAAATATGTGGGTGTGCATTGTCTTCTGAAACATTACCATGAGTTGCCCATCGCGTATGACCAATACCATTAAATCCTTTAAGAGGATTATCTTTAAGTTTTTTTATTAAATTATTTATTTTGCCTTCTGCTTTACAAAATTTAAGTCTTTTGTCTGATACAGTGGCAATACCTGAACTATCATAGCCTCGGTACTCAAGTCTTTTTAAGCTTGCAATTATGTAATCTTGTACATTATTAGATGATGTTACTCCAATAATACCGCACATAAAAAAACTCCAGTTTTAATTTGGATGAGTTATCACAAAGATGACTTTTTAGCAATGTTAATACTAGTTTAATGGTGGATGATGATATAAAATATTTATATGGATATCAATTCTATTATTTTAGCAGCTGGCAAAGGCAAAAGGATGAATTCTAATTTACCTAAGCCTTTGCACAAAGTTGCAGGTAAAACTTTACTACTTTGGCTTCAAGAAACTTTAAAAAAAGTCTCTGTATCAAAAAATATATTTGTCCTTGGACACGATAGCGAAAAATTAACAAAACATATTCAGGGCGCAGAATATGTCATACAAGAACCACAATTAGGGACTGGGCATGCAGTAAAACTAACTAAGGATAAATTTGATAGACCTGAAACAATAATTATAGTTGCGTATGCAGATACACCATTTATTGAAGCAAACACTATAAAAAAAATGATCGATCAAATCCAAAATGGATTTAAAATTTCTATTTTGGGATTTGAAACAGAGAATCCTACTGGTTATGGTAGATTGATCCTCAATAAAAAAAATGAAGTAATAAGAGTAGTTGAAGATAATGACGCTGATGAAGAGGTCAAATCAATAACTTTATGTAATTCAGGTGTTTTAGCTGCTAAAGCCAGAGATATCTTTAAATTTCTTGATAAAGTACAATTATCAAATAATGGTGAATATTATTTAACTGATATTATTTCTATTTGTTCAAGCCTGGGCTCAAAAGTAGGTTACATCATAAGTCCAGAAGAGGAGTTAATTGGAATCAATAATAGAGCTGATCAAGCCAAAGCTGAAAGTTTTATTCAAAGCAAACTAATTCAAAAACACCTAGCAAATGGAGTTACTTTTTTTGATCCAAAAAGTGTTTACTTTGATGCCTCAGCTGAAATTGAAAGCGACGTAATTATTGAACCAAATGTATTTGTTGGACCAAATGTAAAAATTGAAAGTCAATCAGTTATCAAAGCTTTTTCTTATTTAGAAAATTGTTCAATAGGGGAAAACTGTAGTATTGGTCCTTATGCTAGGATAAGGCCCGATACGGTAATTCAAGAAAATGCTAAAATTGGGAATTTTGTTGAAATAAAAAACTCTGTTGTTGGAGAAAATTCAAAGGTAAGCCACTTATCATATATTGGAGATACTTCAATTGGATTAGACAGTAATATTGGGGCTGGAACAATTACTTGTAATTATGATGGGACAAACAAAAATAAAACTACTATTGGAAATAACGTTTTTATTGGTTCCAACTCATCTTTAATAGCTCCTATTACAATTAGAGACGGTTCTATTGTTGGAGCTGGCAGTACTATTTCAAAGGATGTTAAAGAGAATTCAATAGCAATAGAAAGATCTATTCAAAAGCAATTTAAAAAAAGAAATATAAAATCTAAAAAATAATTTAATCTTCTTTTTGGGTTTTTATGAATTCCTGATCAATTTTTGGCAATTCTTTTTCGTAGATCAAAGCTTCAAATGCCTGTAATCTTTTATAAATTGACATCAATTCTATAATAGTAGTCCATGCATTAACTAAAAATTGAAATGAATTTGCAACTTGTCCAAATGCTCGTAATATTTGGTTCATTGTACCTAATGTAATTTTACCAGCAGCAATGGTTGGTATTAAGATTACATATGCAAATACACTATCTGCTTGCCCATACATGAATCTAAAGACATTAAAATATGCAAAATGCCAATATATTCTAAAATAATTTCTTCTAACATTATTAAAAAGTTCTTTCAATTCTGGCGGTTTAGCTCTATTAGAGTTATCTTCACCATAAACTAACTCTTTTCGAAATGCAGCTTCCACTCGTTGATTTTTAAATTTTAAACCAGGTAATTTGATTCCTGCAACTAGCAATAGAACTGTTCCAAAAACAGACCATAACAATGCAAGTGTAACAAGTGGATAAGGTATTAGACCTATGATAGGTATTGTTTCTACATGAACAGACAAGGCTGACAAAACAGGCAAAAAAGCTATTAATGTCATTGCAGATCTAATAATATAAACTCCAACACTTTCCATAATTGAAGCGAATTGCATGGTGTCTTCTTGTATTCTTTGGGAAGCACCTTCAACTCCTCTAACTTTAGACCATTTATCAACATAAAAGTCGTTCATGGCATTACGCCACCGGAAAATATAGTGTGAAATAAAAAATGATTTTATAACAGCCAAACCAATATATGAAAATGCTATAATTGAAAAGGTTAGTAAATGCATGTAAAGAGTTGTTGCTGTAACTTCTGAATTACCACCTAAAGCAGTTTGGATATCATTATAAAATGGTCCATACCATTCATTAATTATAACATTAACTTGAACAGTTACATAAGTTGAAAAAATTAAAAAACATGAACCTAGAACTGACCAAAATTGCCAAACATGAGGTAAATAATTAAACCAAAAAAAACTAAAAACTAGTGAACAAAAAATAAAGTATAAATCAAACCACAAAAACTCTGGTGTAAAAAAATAACCAAGACCAATAACTGTTTCTGCGTTTGGGTCAAGATTGAAACCAATAGTTCTCCCAACATTTTCACCAAAATAAACCCAAAATAATATACATAAAAAAGCCCAAATACCTGCACTCGAAAAAAATAACTTTGGTTTTGGAAAAAAAGATTCAAACATAATATTACTTTACCTCACATATATGAATTATATAGTAATACTTACAGTATAAACAAATAATAAATTATTTGATGCAAATTAAAACAATTTCAGAATATAAAAATACTCTTGGAGAGGGTATATGGTGGAATGATAAAAGTAAACTCTTACATTGGACTGATATTACTGAGGGGAAATTTTTTACCTTCAATCCCAAAACAAAAAAAGAGAGTTTTGAGCAATTCAATGGTAAGTTAGGATGTTTTGCACCATGCAAAAATGGATGTTTTTTAATTGGTATGGATTTAAGTTTCTATATATACAATCCAATTTCAAAGAAAATGAAAAAATTTGTCGATTTAAAAGAAGAGCCTACTACGAACCGAATTAATGATGGTACAACTGATCCCTACGGAAGGTTTTGGGTGGGCACAATGACATCAGAGAACCACAAAAAAGAACAAAGTGGTTCTTTATACTGCATATATCCAAATAAAAGAGTAAAAAAGTTTTTGAATGGAATATTCACTTCAAACGGATTGGCTTTTAATAAATCGGGAACAAAGATGTATTTCGCCGATACTGGTAAGGATGTACAAACGATATGGCATTTTGACTATAATTTAGAAGAAGGAATACCAATGAATAAAAAAGTTTTTACTAAAACTTTTGAGTTAAATGGAAGGCCGGATGGAGCTATGGTAGATATTGACGATTTCTACTGGGTGGCTGGCGTAGAAGGTTCTGAACTTTATAGGTTTAATAGCAAAGGCGAAATAGATGATATAGTTAAATTACCAGTCCAAAAACCAACAAAACCTGTATTTGGTGGAGATAACTTAGATATAATTTATTTAACATCAATTGGTAGAGGATACGATAATAGTAATAATGAAGTAAACGGATTAACGTTAGAAGTTTCAAATCATGAATATAAAGGTTTCCAATACAAAGATTTCGATTACTAAACTAATACCGCTCTCTGGTCTCCAACTTGTCAAACCTATGAATAGAAGCAGATAAAACTATACCAAATGATATGAAAATTGTTAGCATACTCGATCCCCCATATGAAATCAGAGGAAGAGGAGCACCAACAACCGGAAGCATACCAGACACCATGCCTATGTTAACAAAAACATAGCTAAACAACATAAATACTATACCACTACATACCAGTCGACCAAATTGAGACGATTGTAAAAAAGAGATCATATAAGTGTAAAGCATAATTAAAACAAAAATCATCAAAACAAAAAGACTTCCAGCTAGACCAAACTCTTCTCCTATCATAGTAAATATAAAATCAGTTTGTTTCTCTGGCAAAAAATCTAAGTGACTTTGACTTCCCTGCAAAAAGCCTTTTCCGAATACACCACCTGAACCAAGAGCAATTTTTGATTGATTTATATGATAGCCAGCCCCTAAAGCATCCGTGGAGGGATCAAGATGGGTAAGAATTCTTTGCTTTTGGTAATCATGAAGATTTAACCAAAGAAATGGAAGTGATGCTGTAAAAATACCAAAAAATAAAATTAAAAACCATACCCTCAGACCAGCGAGAAATACTAATGAGCCTATCAAAAGTATTTGCATAACTGCAGTTCCTAAGTCTGGTTGAATTAAAGTTAAAATTACAACTGGCAAAGAAATAATTATAGCTACGATTGAATATGATATTTTACCATAATCTCTAATTTGAATATCATGAAAATATCTCGCAAGGGCTAGGATTAGTGATATTTTGGCTAATTCTGAAGGTTGTAGCTTTATAAATCCTAAGTCTAACCATCTATTAACAGATTGATCAGAGACAAAATACAATAATAAAAGCATAAAAATGGAGATAATCAGAGGAATCCAAGCAAACCTGTATATTAATTTTATATCAATTAAAGCAATGAATACTGCAATAAAAAAGCCTATTATTGACCTTTGAAAATGTCTAACAGCCCACGGGTTCCAATCAGCATCTGCAGCGGAATAAAGAGCAAGGCAACCAATTGAAACTAACGTAACAAGTAATAAAACAAGCAACCAATCAATTTTAATCAATTTTTTATAAACGCTAATATTGTTCATTTGAACTTATATCATTGGTTTTTGAATAGGAGTTTTGGGAACAAATTTTGTAGGGTCATTCTGCAGTATACTCTCCATAATATCTCTTGCAATTGGTCCAGCTTTACTTGAACCGCTTCCTCCGTGCTCTACAATAACTGAAATTGCATACTTTGGATTATCCATTGGAGCATAACCTACGTATAAAGCATGATCCCTCCACTGCCAAATCCTATCCTCATTTTTTATTACACCTTCTGTACTTTCTCTTTCTTTTGTTGATATTCTTCTGACTTGAACAGTACCAGTTTTGCCTGCCATCTCAACCCCCCGAATTCCAAGTCTAAAACTTCTACCTGTACCAAACTCACCTAAAGTTACTTTTTCCATAGCCTTTTTGATTATGTTTAAGTTTGTCTTTGATACTTTAGCGTTAGATATATTAGAAGAAAGTTTTTTAGATGGTTTTAATAAAGTCGGTATAATTTTTTTTCCTCCATTTGCAATACGAGCAGTCATCAAAGCCAACTGTATTGGAGTTACTAAGACATACCCTTGCCCTATTCCTGCAATAATAGTTTCACCTGGTCTCCAAACTTTTTGTTTTACTTTTAATTTCCAATCTCTATCTGGAATTAGACCTCCTTTTTCACCTGGCAAATTTATACCAGTGGGCGCACCTAAACCAAATTCCCTACTAATTTTAGCAATATTATTAATTCCTGTTTTTAGAGCAATTTCATAGAAAAATACATCACAAGATTGAGCTATTGCATCCATTAACCCCACCCTTCCATGTCCTTGTTTACTCCAACAATGAAATTTCATATCCCCAATTTCAATGTGACCACTACAAAACGATTTTGTCTTTGGAGTAATAACACCTGCTTCAAGTGCTGCTAAACCAACCATCATTTTAAAGGTTGAACCTGGTGGATATTGTCCTGAAATTGCTTTATTAATTAAAGGATTTCTCGGATGATTTGATAGCATTTGCCAATCTGAAGCTGAAATACCTGGATCAAATTTATTAGGATCATATGTTGGTGCTGAAGCTGATACTATTACTTCTCCTGAATGAATATCCATAACTACCACAGAACCAGATTCTGGGAGTACAATGTCGCCATTCTGGTTTTTATTAATATATTTTCTGTCGTCCCTTAATTGCCACGCATATGACTTATTACTACTTAGGATATTTTTAGCTTGTGTAGAATTTACATCAACTAGCTTATCATTCCCAGCTTGCAATCTTCTGAGAGCTTTTGTTTGTAATTGAACATCAAGGCTAAGTTGAAAGTCTTTACCTTTTATAATTTTTTTCTCAATTGATGACCTAATAACTTTTCCTAATGAATTTACTTCAACCCTTTTTTCCCCAGGAATGCCACGCATTTGTTTGTCATATTGAAGTTCAATTCCAGATTTACCTATTCTAAAACCAGGCAGAAATAATTCGGGGGTATTCTCTTTTTGCTCAGATTTTGAAACTTTTCCTACATAACCAGTTACATGAACTGTTAAACTACCTTGAGGGAATATTCTTCTTTCATTTTGTTGAATTGTAACACCAGGTAAATGGGGGATGTTAATAGCAATTTTTGAAATAGTTTGCCTATCAATATTACCCTTAATAATAATCGGTATAAATTTTTTTTGTTTTTTTGATAAATTAAGAATATTTCTTATTTCATCTTCATTTAGTGAAATAAGGTCTGATAGGTCATAAAGAGTTTTTTGAATATCTTTTGACCATTCTGGAACAATTTCTATATCAAAAGTACCAGTGTTTGTAGCAAGTATCCTTCCTTGTCTGTCAAAAATACTTCCTCTGGATGAAGGTATTAAGGAAAAATTAAACCGATTTTTATCTGAAAGTAATGAATATTTTTTACCGTCACTAATCTGAATTTTATATAAATGGTTTACAGTTAATCCTAACAAACCAAGTTGTAAGCCACCTAGTAAAATAGCTCGCCTTGAAAATGATTGTAATTGCTCTTCCAAAAGTAATTTATTTTTTTTCATAGTTGTACGGATATCAGATTAATTAAGTTTTTAATTGGACTCAGAAAAAACATTATAATAGGATAAAACATTATCGTAAATATATATTGAAAAACAATGGTTTCTAGAGCTGGAAAAGAAAAATATAGAATGAAAAATATTAGTATTTGAATCGTCTGAAGTATCAACAACAAGCAAGAGAAAATTATTAATTTTCTGAGATAAGATGAATTAATTTGTTCTAAATTTATAAAATTTAATAACAAAATAATACAAAGCATAGGAAATGTAAAAAACCCAATATGATTCATGCATATTAAGTCAAAGATCAAGCATAATAAGAAGTAAGTCCAAAATGGTAGCAAACTAATTTCCACAATCCAAAAAAATATAAAAGTAAAAAATATAAGAGGTGAATTGTAATAAAAAAAATCTATTTGGCTAAGGGATAATTCAAAAAATATTATAAATAAAGTTAGTACAAGTTTAATTAAAATAGTTTGAAAAGAAGTTGTAAAATATCTAGAAACTATTTCATTCATCAATCACCACACCTCTACTTGTAAAGCCTTCCAATAGATTGAAATCTTTATTAGGTGCCAATGGTCTGAAATTATCATTTTTTTTATTTGTTTTCACACCATCAGCTTTCCATAATAAAACTTGAACATAATCGATTAAATTTAAATCAATGGAAGGTTTAACATAATTTTTTTCAGTTGAATTTTTTACTACTGTTCCGACTGGCAATCCCGCAGGTAACAGGCCACCATGACCTGATGTTTGAACGATTGAACCATTTTTTAAAACTACATTATTTGGCAAAAATTTTAAAGATGGTAAAATTAAATTTTCTCCAGACAAAACAGAAGGTATTCTATTATTTGAAACCACAACTGGAATCATTGAATTTACGTCTGATATTAATAAAAGCCTAGAGGAATTATTGCCTACGCTTATTATTTGACCTATAAACACCCCATTAAATAATACAGCATTGCCTTTCTCAATTCCCTGTTTGCGTCCAGAATTTAATAACAATGAATGAGTAAAAATATTTCCAGGCGCGCTAATCGCTCTAGCAGTAACAAAGTTTGGAATATTTTTTGGAATTAGGTTTAGTTGTTTTTTAAGTACTAAATTCTCATTTTCATAAATTTCTGAAAGAACTTTATATTTTTTTAACTTTATGTTTTCTTGATATAAGTTTTTGTTTTCTTCTTGTAATGAAGTAGTGTTTTTTAAATAATTGAAAGAATTACTAATAATTTTTGTTTGCTTAGAAAATGACGAAATTATTGGTGATGACATATCAGCAACAACAATACTTAACTTATTAAGAATAGCTAAATCAGCTTTACCAATAAATAAAATTACAAATGTAAAAAAAATTATTCCAAAATATAAGGACTTTTGTCCAAAATTAGATAGATTAAGAATATTATTATTTTCGAATTTTCTTTTTTGCTTCATGCTCAGCAAATTCAATTTTTATTTATTTGATTTAATTATGCACCAATTAGGACGTTTTTTAAAGTTTTCATTTCATCTAAACATCTTCCAGTGCCCCTAACTACGCATGTTAGTGGATCTTCGGGAACTGCAACTGGAAGACCAGTAGCTTGCTGTAATATATAATCCATTTTTTTTAAAAGAGCACCACCTCCGGTTAAAACAATACCTTTATCGACAATATCAGCAGCTAATTCGGGTGGGGTTTTCTCTAATGCAACTTTAACAGCTTCTACTATCTGAGAAACTGGCTCTGTTAATGCCTCTGAAATTTGGGCCTGATTAAGAGTTAGCTCTTTAGGAACACCGTTGACAAGATCCCTACCCCTAACTTCCATAGTTTCACCAATACCATCTTCTGGAGGAAATGCAATTCCAATTTGTTTCTTTATTCTTTCAGCACTTGTTTCTCCAATTAGAAGATTATTTGCTCTTCTGACAAAGCTTATTATTGCTTCATCTATTTTATCACCACCAACTCTAACTGACCGTGCATAAACTATACTTCCTAAAGAAAGTACAGCAACTTCAGTAGTCCCTCCACCAATATCAACTACCATGCTACCAGTTGGTTCAGTCACTGGTAAATCTGCACCTATTGCAGCCGCCATGGGTTCTTCGATTAAAAAAACTCTTCTTGCTCCTGCAGCTTCTGCGCTTTCTTGAATGGCTCTTCTTTCAACTGCTGTAGCGCCTGAAGGAACACAAATAACAACCTGTGGACTAGCAAGACCTGATCCAGAATTTACTTTCTTTATAAAATGCTTAATCATCTCTTCGGCAACTTCAAAATCCGCAATAACACCATCTGACATTGGTCTAATTGCTTTAATATTGCCAGGGGTTTTACCTAACATTTGTTTAGCATCGTCTCCAACAGCCAATACTTGCATTTTCCCTCTCACAGTTGTCATCGCTACTACCGAGGGTTCATTAACTATAATCCCTTTGCCCCGAACATAGACTAATGTATTAGCGGTTCCGAGATCAATCGCAAGATCCGATGAGAACAAACTATAAAGTTTTGACAACATTTAATTATACTCCTAATTTATAATATAAAATAAAATCTAAAATAGACTTATATAAAATTCTAATTTTTTCCTTTATCAACCAGCTTATTTGATCCAATCCAAGGCATCATTGACCTCAGTTTTTCGCCAACTTCTTCAATTGGATGATTAGCATTTTTATTTCTTATTGCCTTAAAACTTGTTTGATTAACCTTATTTTCTAACATCCAATCCCTTGTGAACTTTCCTGATTGAATATCATTAAGTATTTTTTTCATTGTATCTTTAGTATCTTTTGTAATCAACCGCGGCCCTGATACATACTCACCATATTCAGCAGTGTTTGAAATTGAATAATTCATATTAGAAATTCCACCCTCATAAATCAGGTCAACAATAAGCTTAACTTCGTGTAGACACTCAAAATAAGCCATTTCAGGCGCGTAACCTGCCTCGACAAGTGTTTCATAACCAGCTTTTATTAATTCTACTAATCCACCACATAAAACAACCTGCTCTCCAAAAAGATCCGTTTCACATTCTTCACGAAAAGTTGTTTCTATTATTCCAGAACGTCCCCCCCCCACAGCACAAGCGTAAGATAGACCAATTTCATGAGTATTACCTGATTTGTCTTGATGAACAGCTAATAAACAAGGAACTCCACCACCTTTTTGATATTCAGCTCTTACAGTGTGCCCTGGTCCTTTTGGAGCAACCATAAAAACATCAATGTCATTTCTTGCTTCAATAAGATTGAAGTGAATGTTTAAACCATGAGCAAAAGCAATGGAAGCACCAGGTTTAATATTACTTGCTATTTCATTATAATATATTTCACTTTGGAGTTCATCTGGCGTTAATATCATTACAACGTCAGCCCACTTAGAGCCATCTTCAACAGTCTTTACAGTAAAGCCAGCATTTTCAGCTTTTACTATCGAATTAGAATCACTTCTCAGAGCTATACAAACATTTTTAACACCACTATCTTTTAAATTCGCTGCATGTGCATGGCCTTGGCTACCATAACCTACAATTAGAACATTTTTATTTTTAATTAAATTTAAATCAGCATCTTGTTCATAATAAACTCTCATAGCTTTTTCCTTTTATAAATTTTTATATCTATTTTATTAAATATTAAGAGTATAGTTGCCTATAAGATACTTTATATATTTAGGGCTTA
>NYVQ01000082.1 GCA_002684695.1 SAR116 cluster bacterium
AGTTCCAACAACTACAGCAGTAGGCATTCCTAAAACGTATATCATTGCAGGAACAAGTATAAATCCACCACCAACTCCCATTATAGCAGATAACATCCCTACAAAAGCTCCAATAAATAATGGCAACAATGCACTTATATACAACTTGGATCGTCTAAATCTTATTTTAAATGGCAATCCATGAAGCCAATTGTGCTGGTGCAACTTTCCTCGGGATGCTCCGGGGGTTCTTGATTTTAAAATAGCTTTTGAAGACTCCCATGCCATTAAAAATCCAATTAAGCCAAGAAAAACAACATATGCTAATCTGATTACTAGCTCTATTTGACCAATAGTTTTAAGAAATGCAAATAGCCAAACCCCAAAAGAGGAGCCTATCAAACCTCCAATTAATAAAATAAACCCCATTGTAAAATCAACATTTCTTTTCCTCCAGTGAGCCAATACTCCTGATACTGATGAAGCAACTATTTGATTTGCCTCAGTAGAGACTGCAACTGCAGCAGGTATTCCTAAAAAAATTAGGAGAGGTGTCATGAGAAAACCTCCGCCAACCCCAAACAAACCTGAAAGAAAACCAACCATTCCACCTAAGCCAGTTATAGCAAAAACATTCATTGAAACTTCAGCAATGGGTAGGTAAATGTACATTTCTATTTAACTAATTGAATATAAAAGTATGATTACACCTATGGAGATAATAATTGCAATGAGTTTGTTTATTAATTTAAATAAATTATATAATAAAAATGAAACTATAGTAAATTAACTTTTTAAGTTTAAATGTCGAGTAAAGAACTACATAATTACGATATCAGAATTGCTTCAAACGGTGATTGGTATCATGAAGGAACAAAAATTCAAAGAATAGAACTTGTAAAACTATTTGCTTCAGTTCTTAACAAAAGAGATGATAATAAGTATTGGCTAACAACGCCAAAAGAAGAAGGTGTTATTAAAGTTGATGATGCACCATTTGTAATTACAAAAATGGACTACTCTGGAGAAACTGAAACAGCTAATTGTTGGTTTACAACAAATTTAGAGGATAAGATTTTATTAAGTAAAAACAATCCTTTAAGGCTAGAGTTTGACAACAAAGAAAACCCAAGACCATATGTTTATCTTTTTAGAGGTATGGAAGCCTTAATACTGAGGCAAGTTTATTATGAAATAGTTAAATATGCTGTAAAAGACGAAAATGGAATTTACGGTATATGGAGTGACAATACTTTTTTTCATGTTGAACAAAAAAAATAATAAGTTTTTTCAATGGATTCAATAAACATACAATATATAAGTGAAAAAATTTATAATTCTTCAGCTTCTTCAATTAAGAAAATTAATTCTGATTATAAAAAATCGGCAGTTATGTGTTTGTTTTTTGAAAATGATAATAAAATTTATATTCTTTTAACTAAAAGATCTGAGAAATTAAAAAACCATGCAGGGGAAATATGCTTTCCTGGAGGAAGAATTGAAAAAAATGACAAAGATCCGCTAGATACTGCCTTAAGAGAAACTTTTGAAGAAGTTGGCGTACCTAGGGATAAAATAAAAGTCGTAGGTCAGCTAGATGATTATATAACAGGAACAGGTTTTCATATAAGAACTTTTGTAGGAATATTAAAACCTAAACAAAAATTATTAATGAATAAAAATGAAGTATCTGAAATAATTTATCTTCCTTTAAATGTTCTTGAAAATAAAAAAAATTTTGTTTGGTCTTGTAAGAAATTTGGTAACAAAGAATATAAATTTTGGAAAATTAATTATTTTGACTATAATATATGGGGAGCAACAGCTTCAATTATAGTAAGCTTAGCTTCTAAAATTTTTATCAACAAATAAAAAGGGATATTATTTAACTATGAAAAGGCTAATTTTTATTGGACTAGCATTAATAATTCCAGTTTTGATTTGGTGGGTAGAGAGTAAAATTGCAAAAAAAAGGGGTGAAAGCTTCTCTGGACCATCAGTGTTGATGTTATCTGGTATTGCGTTAAGTATCTTTATTTTAATTGTTGGTCTTCTTTTATCTCAGTCTTCTAATGCTCCAAGTGGCTCAGAATATTTTCCAGCAAAAGTTGAGAATGGAGAAATTATTTCAGGTGGTTTTAAAAAAAACTAAAACCATAAGTCATTATGACAAAACTCTTTTCAAAACAAATTTTTAATCAACCCGAATTTTTTACAAATAAAGATTTTATAAAAATTTTTGATAAAATTTTTAAAGCTGGAGGTGAGGTTGCCTTGGTTGGTGGGGTCGTTAGAAGTATTCTGCTTAACGAAGGCTTGCCAAATAAACAATTATCTTTTGATTTAGCTACAAACTTGCATTCTAAAAAGCTCATCAAAATTTTTGGGGATGAGATAAAATATATTGAGGAAGGCTTGAGGCATGGGACTGTAATTATCAAAAGTAATAATTTTATTTTTGAAGTGACAACTTTGAGAGAGGACAATGATTCAACAGGAAGATATTCATCAGTAATTTTTCAAAATAATTGGAAGAAAGACTCAGCTAGAAGAGATTTAACGATAAATTCAATCTATTTAGATATTAATGGAAAAATTTTTGATCCTAATGACGGGATTAGAGATCTTATGATAGGTAATGTACAATTTATAGGGAACATTGAAGAGAGACTTCAGGAAGATTATTTGAGGTTAATAAGATATGTTAGATTTTTTTCAAAATACTCAAAATTTAAAATTACTAATAATAAAATATTGGTTTTGAAAAAATATTCTTACAAAGTTAGAACTCTTTCTAGAGAAAGATTAATAGACGAAAGTCGAAAGATTTTTTCACAAACAATCAAAAATTGCATTATTGCTGCTGATATCATGATGAAAACAGATTTAGATATCGCATGCTATGGTGAGAAATTTGATTTGACAAAATTACATGAATTAAAAGAATTAAATATTGAAATCAATTGGATACAAAAAGTAGCAATTCTATTAAATAATAAAATCAAAAATACTAATATATTGAAAAACTTTCCAATTTCTTCTTTAGAAAGTAAGATATTAAATAATCTTAAATGCAGATTTACCAAAGAAAATATAAATTCTTTATTATCTAATCAATGGCAAAAGCATGTATATTATTTAGGTGATGATGTGGGAATAAAGCTTTTAATGTCCATAGATTTATCTGAGAAAACTATGAAAAGATACTATGATATTATTAATTTTGAGACACCAAAGTTTCCTTTAAATGGCCACGATTTGATTAAAAGAGGTTTTAAACAAGGTAAAGAAATTGGTAAAAATTTAAATAGAATTGAAAAAAAATGGGTAAACTCAAATTTTATGCTTACAAAAAATGAACTTCTAGATGAAATTAGAATTGAAACTTAATTCATATAAGCCAGTAAAACATAGTTAATTAAATAAAAATGACAATTAAAGAATATACAGCAACTGATGAAAATAAGATTATAGCAGAAAAATGGTTCTCTCATCTAAGAGATTCGATCTGTAAGGAATTTGAACAAATAGAAAACTCAAATTCAAATAAAAATTCCTTTAAAATTAATAAATGGAATAGAGATGGTGGTGGAGGAGGAAAAATGAGTATTATGAAAGGTGATGTATTTGAAAAAGTAGGGGTAAATATATCAACTGTTCATGGAAAATTTACGGAAAGTTTTAGATCAAAAATACCAGGTGCTGAGGAAGATGGAAACTTTTGGGCAAGTGGTATTTCTGTAGTTTCGCACCCTAAAAACCCATTTGTTCCTGCTGCACATATGAATACTAGATTAATTGTAACTTCAAAAACTTGGTTTGGTGGTGGGGGAGATATAACTCCCATGAAACCATCACCCAAAATGTCAAATTTATTTCATGAAAATTTGAAAAAAACATGCAACAGACATGATGAAAAATATTATGATAAATTTAAAGCGTGGGCAGATGAGTATTTTTTCATAAAACATCGTAATGAAACTAGAGGAGATGGAGGTATTTTCTTTGATTATATAAACACAGGTTCTTGGGATAAAGATTTCAATTTTGTTAAGGATATTGGTCATAACTTTTTAACATCATACTCTAAAATTATTAAGAAGACACAAAATTTACCCTGGAATTCAAAAGACAGAGAAGATCAATTGGTCAAAAGAGGTAGGTATGCAGAATTTAATTTATTATATGATAGAGGAACTCTCTTTGGTTTGAAAACAGGTGGTAACACCGATGCTATTTTGATGAGCTTACCACCTGAAGTAAAATGGTCTTAAAATACCTGATGTTATAAATTATTACTTGATCAGAAAAAATGATTTTTACGGAAATAAGTCCTTGCACCTTTATTGAAATTATCGCAAAAAGAGTTAGATTACGTTGTACTGAGTTTATGTTAAGGATTATTTAAGTGAGTAAAAAGAAAACAAGAAGAGATTTTATTGTTATAGCTTCTTATTCTATGGGGGCTGTCGGTGCCGGAGCTGCAATTTGGCCAATAATAAATCAAATGAATCCAGCAGCTGATACATTGGCAATGGCCTCTACAGAGGTTAATATTGGAGCACTAGAGATTGGCCAGGCTTTAACAGTTAAGTGGAGAGGAAAACCTGTCTT
Source organism: SAR116 cluster bacterium (assembly GCA_002684695.1). GTDB lineage: Bacteria > Pseudomonadota > Alphaproteobacteria > Puniceispirillales. The sequence continues at coordinate 4,594 of NYVQ01000082.1, forward strand.
TATAAGAAGACGAACTGTGGATGAGATCACTGAAACTAGAAATGTTGCTATTGATTCACTAAGAGACCCTCAATCCGATCAAGATAGAGTTCAAAAAGACGAATGGTTAATTGTGATGGGGGTATGTACACATCTAGGTTGTGTTCCATTAGGTCAAAAAATTGGAGATGGAAAAGGTGAATATGGTGGTTGGTTCTGTCCATGTCATGGGTCTCATTATGATGCTTCAGGAAGAATAAGGAAGGGACCTGCTCCTCAGAACCTTGAAATTCCCCCATATAGTTTTATTTCAGATAGTGTATTAAAAATTGGTTAATCAAGGTTAAAAATGAAAAGTTCAATTCCAAAATCTCAATTTAAAAATCCAGTTATAAATTGGATTGACACTAGGCTTCCAATCTTTACTGCAGCTAATGAAGCAGTTGGTACTGAGCATCCTACACCAAAAAATTTGAATTATTGGTGGAATTTTGGCTCTCTTGCAGGTGTTACTCTAGTTATAATGATAATTACTGGTATTGCTTTAGCAATGAACTATACAGCTCATGTGGATCATGCTTTTGATTCAGTAGAAAGAATAATGAGAGACGTAAATGGAGGATGGCTAATTCGTTACATCCACATGAATGGAGCAAGTTTCTTTTTTATTGTTGTATACATTCATATGGCTAGAAGTTTATATTACGGATCTTATAAGGCGCCGCGAGAATTATTATGGATTTTAGGGGTTGTTATCTATCTCTTAATGATGGCAACCGCGTTTTTAGGCTATACTTTACCTTGGGGTCAAATGAGTTTTTGGGGTGCAACTGTTATAACAAATTTCTTTAGTGTCATCCCTTTTGTAGGTGAGCCAATTGTCAATTGGTTATTAGGTGGTTATACTGTCGATAACCCTACACTTAATAGGTTTTATGCTCTTCATTATTTACTTCCTTTTGTGATTGCTGGTGTAATACTTTTACATATTGTTGCATTACACAGATTTGGATCAAATAACCCTCTTGGTATAGACATAAATAATGATAAAGATATGATACCTTTCCACCCCTATTATACAATTAAAGATTTTTTTGGTCTTGCAGTATTTCTTGCAGTATTTTGTATTTTTGTTTTTTTCTTACCTAACTTTTTAGGTCACCCCGATAATTATGTACCAGCTGATTCTATGTCAACACCTGCGCACATTGTTCCTGAGTGGTATTTGTCTCCATTTTATGCAATTCTTAGAGCGGTTCCTGATAAACTTTTAGGTGTTTTAGCTATGTTTGGAGCTATTGGTATATTGTTCATATTGCCATGGCTTGATAGATCTCCAGTTAGAAGTGCTCATTTCAGACCTTTGTATAAGATTTTTTATATAATTTTTATAATTAATATGTTAGGTCTTGGTTATTTAGGTGTCCAAAATCCAGAAGGTATTTATATTATACTTGGAAGGGTTTGTACTGCGTGGTATTTCATTCATTTTTTAATTGTAATGCCCTTGTTGAATATTATTGAAACACCTATGGCTCTTCCTAAATCTTTAAGCGACCCAATATTTTCAAGCGGTTCTTCAGGAATGGCACCAGCAGCTTCTAGGAGCAAGAAATAATGCATAAACTACTTGTAATTTTAGTTTTATGTCTATTTCCTCTTGCATCTTTTTCGGCTGGTCCAGCTGTCAAAGGTGAAACTGTAGACTGGAGTTTTAATGGTCCATTTGGTAAATTTAACAAGTCTTCTTTGCAAAGAGGTTTGCAAGTTTATACTGAAGTTTGCTCAAGTTGTCATTCATTAAAATATATTGCATATAGAAATTTATCTGATCTTGGATATAATAAATCTGAGATTAAAGCTTTTGCTTCAAACTTTACTGTTACTGATGGGCCAAATGATGATGGTGAAATGTTTGAACGTCCCGGAATGCCTGCAGATCATTTTGTTTCTCCATACCCTAATATGAATGCTGCTCGTGCAGCAAATGGTGGTGCCTATCCACCTGATCTCTCACTAATTACTAAAGCTAGAGGTGGTGGTGCAGATTATCTTTACTCATTGCTTATAGGCTACAAAAAACCACCTGAAAATTTAGATGTTAGAGAGGGTCTTTATTATAATAAATATTATAGTGGAAATTTAATTGCTATGCCTCAACCTTTGTACGGAGATGATGTTACATACGCTGATGGTACAAAAGCGAGTATTGAACAAATGGCGTCTGATGTTACAGAATTTTTGGCTTGGGCTGCCGAGCCTGAAATGGAAGTTAGAAAAAGAACTGGTATAGCTGCTATAACTTTTTTGTTGATAATGGCAGTTTTATCTTATCTTGCGAAACAGCAAATTTGGGCTAACGTTAAGAAAAAACAGATTTAAATTTTAAATGTTAAATCTAAAATGAAATATATCCCCATCTTTTACTAAATAATCTGAGCCTTCAACTCGCATCTTGCCAGCGTCTTTTGCACCATTTTCACCGTTAAAGTTTATAAAATCTGAATACGAAATTGTTTCAGCCCTTATGAAACCCTTCTCAAAATCCGTATGAATTTCCCCTGCTGCTTGAGGCGCTTTTGACCCATTAGCAGTTGTCCATCCGTGAGCTTCCTTAGGCCCCACTGTAAAAAATGATATTAAATCTAAAAGATTGTAACCAGATCTAATTAGTCTATTGAGAGTGGGTTCCTCTAGTCCTATCGAACTTAAATATTCATCTCTTTCAGCTTCTTCTAATAAAGATAATTCTTGTTCTATTTGTGCACTAACAAAAGTATAACCACAACTATCTAACTTAGCCTTTCTTAAAACAGCTTCAGAATAACTATTTCCATTTACTATCTCACTTTCTGACAAATTACATACATATAGAATTGGTTTTACAGTAATTAAATTTAGCTCACGAAGTAAATTATCTTCATCCTTGCTGAGAGATTCAATTTTTCTAGCCGCAATACCATCTGACATTTCAATATAAATTTTTTCTATTAATGATAATTTTGTTTTAGCCCCTTTATCATTTCCTCTTATTTTTTTTTCTAAATTATTTTTCTGTTTTTCTAGGCTCTCAATATCGGATAGAAGAAGTTCCGTTTCAATAATTTCTAAATCTCTTATAGGATCAATTGAACCCTCTACATGGGTTATATTTTCATCTTCAAAACATCTTACAACATGTGCAATCGCGTCAACTTCACGTATATGTCCTAAAAATTGATTTCCTAATCCTTCGCCTTTGGATGCATCCTTGACAAGACCTGCAATATCTACAAATTCAAGTTGTGAATAGATTGTTTTTGCTGAATTAGCAATTTTTGCTAATTTGTCTAACCTATTATCAGGCACTGCAACTCTTCCAGTGTTGGGTTCGATAGTACAAAAAGGATAGTTTGCTGCTTCTGCTTGACTAGTTTTAGTTAAGGCATTAAATAATGTCGATTTCCCAACATTAGGCATGCCTATAATTCCACAATTAAAACCCATAATTAATCCCTTTTTTTATTCTTATTGGTTTTAATTGCAACCCTATTCATAAATTCTATTCCTCTATCTTTGTATATATGATCAATTTCATCTACCATGATTTTTAATAATTCATTTAGCCAATTATTAAAATCATCTTTATAAAATGGTGATAAGACCCACTTTGAAGGAGAAATATTATGTATTGGTCTTCCTATTCCAACTCTAACACGATAAAAGTTTTCGCCTATATGATTAATAATATCTCTAACTCCATTATGACCACCATGACCTCCACCAAACTTCAGTTTGATTTTTCCTTTATCCAAATCAATTTCATCATGCCATACAATAACTGATGAAGGGTCAATAGAAAAATAGTCCATAATTGAAGTTACACATCTTCCTGAGGCATTCATGAAAGTTTGGGGCTTTAAAAGGATAGTTTTTTCATTATTTTTCGAGAATTTATAGTAATGTCCATTAAATTTTTCTTTACAATTAATGACATCATATCTGCTTATAATACTGTCAACAACCATAAAACCAACATTATGCCGGTGTAACTCATACTCTTTACCAGGGTTTCCTAACCCTACATGTAAAAACATATTAACAAAATTATTTATTAATTTTCAGTATTATTATCTTTAGATTCACTTTCAGTATCAGATGCCTCATCGGTTTCATCACTCACTTCGGTTTCTTCAACTGAGGTATCTGCCATCTTTGTTGGAGCAGCGATGGTGGCAATTGTAAAATCTCTATCGGTTATTGTAGGCTTTACACCCTCAGGCAGATTAACTGAACTGATATGAATTGAGTCTCCTACAACAAGGCCTTCAAGGTTAATTTCAATTTTTTCTGGGATATTATCAGCAGGACACTCTAATTCTAATTCAAACCTAACAGTATTTAAAACTCCTCCTGTTTTTAAACCAGGAGATAGTTCCTCGTTAATAAATGAAACAGGAATAGATACATTGATATTTGATCCTTTACCAATTCTAAGAAAATCGACGTGGAGAGGGTTTTCTGAAACTGGATGGAATTGAATATCTCTCGTTAAAACTGTATTTGCTTTACCCTCAACAGAAATATCTAGTAACCTACTAAAAATTCCTGATTGGTTCATAAGTTTTTTATACTCTCTTTCTTCAATATCAATTGAGATTGTGTCTTTTTTCTCGCCATATATAATTGCAGGTATTCTCCCAGCTCTTCTTGCAGCTCTAGCGGAACCTTTCCCAGTATTACTTCTTATATTTGCATTTAATATTGTATTATCTGACACAATTTTCTCCAAGGGTATGATATTTAAAACGATAAAAATCTTTTATACAAATTTAGTCAAAATTACTACAAAAAAAGTAATATTAACAATTAAAATAATAATTTTTGATTGCTTTAGTCAAATAAAGAAGAAACTGATCTTTCCATATGAATTCTTTTCACTGCTTCCCCTAGTAGTGGAGCTATAGAGATATGCTTTACATTTTTGGCCACACGAAAAGCTTCAGTTGCAGCAATACTATCAGTGGTTATAAGAGAGTTAAGTGGTGATGAAGCTACTCTTGCTACAGCACCCCCTGAAAGAACACCATGAGTTACATATGCATCTACGGTTAAAGCTCCAGATTCTATTAGGGTTTCCGCTGCATTGCATAATGTACCACCAGAATCAACGATATCATCAACTAATAAACAATTTCTACCTTTTACTTCACCAATTATATTCATGACCTCGGATTGTCCAGGTGCTTCTCTCCTTTTATCTATTATAGCTAAGTCTGTATTCAATTTTTTTGCTACCGATCTAGCTCTCAAAACACCACCTACATCAGGCGCAATTATACATAAATCTTTTGGATTATAATTCTTTAAAATATTTTCTATGAATACTGGTACGGCGAATAAATTATCAGTTGGTATATCAAAGAAAC
>NYVQ01000083.1 GCA_002684695.1 SAR116 cluster bacterium
TCAACTAAGGCTTCTACATACGCATCACCTCTAGAAGTACCTCTTAGACCTGGCATTCCTTTTCCCCTAAGTCTAAATCTCTTACCAGATTGTGTTCCTGGCTCATAGTTTATTTTTAGTCTACCACCGTCAATGGTTGGTACTTCAAGATTTCCTCCTAGTGCTGCACTTGCCATATCAACTGGAACTTGACAGTAAATATCTTTCCCTTCTCGTGTGAAAATATTATGTAACCTTACTTGTATAAAAATATACAAATCTCCTGAACCAGCACCTCTAGGACCAGCCTCACCCTCACCAGAAAGTCTTATTCGAGTTCCATTATCAACACCTGGTGGCACATTTACTGAGAGCTTTTTAGTCTTATTAAGCACTCCATTTCCTCGACAGCTCTTACATGGATCTGAAATGATTTGGCCCTCACCATTACATGAATTACATTCTCTTTCTACAGCGAAAAATCCTTGCTGAACACGCACTCTACCTCTTCCATTACATGTGCTGCAATTACTTACACGTCCATCTTTTGAAACCCCAGATCCTTGACAACCATCACATTTTGAAGCTGTTGTTACAGGTATTTCTTTTTGAATGCCGGAAAAAGCTTCTTCTAAGCTTACATCAAGATCATATCTTAAATCAGCACCTCTATTCTGTTTTCTTTGAGACCCACCACCCATAACGTCACCAAAGAATTCATCAAATATGTCAGAAAAGTTGCCAGAAAAGCCCCCAAAACCTGAACTTTGGCCTTGCGATCCTGCACCGCCTTCAAAGGCAGCGTGACCAAACTGATCATAAGCAGACCTTTTTTCACCGTCTTTTAAAATCTCATAAGCTTCTGTAGCTTCTTTAAAAAGAGACTCAGATTTTTGATCACCTGGATTTTTATCAGGATGATGTTTCATCGCTAATTTTCTGTAAGCAGATTTAATCTCGCTAGCGTCAGCATTACGACCTATACCTAAAATCTCATAATAGTCTCGTTTTGCCATTTAAAAAAACCTAAATTAAATCTGCATTGAAAACGTTCTTATTTATCTTTTTTATCATTATCAACTTCTTCAAAATCAGCGTCAACTACATCGGCATCATCACTAGGTTTTTCTTGATCAGTATTTGGGTTTTCTTCATCAGGCAAATCTTTATAAGCTGCCTCACCGAGTTTCATCATTACTTGACTTAGAGAAGCAGACTTTTGTTTAATATCCTCTAAATCATCATTTTTTAAGGCTTCTTTGAGATCGGACAATGATTGCTGAACAGATGATTTTACATTCTCATCAGCTTTGTCACCAGCATCCTCAATAGCTTTTTCAGCTCCATTGACAAGCGCTTCTGCTTGGTTTCGAGTTTCTACATCCTCTCTCTTTTTCTTATCTGTTTCTGCATTCTCCTCAGCATCTTGAACCATTTTTTCAATCTCTTTATCATCAAGACCTCCAGATGCTTGAATAGTTATTTTTTGCTCTTTTCCAGTTGCTTTATCTTTGGCAGAAACATTAACTATTCCATTGGCATCAATATCGAATGTTACTTCAATTTGAGGAACACCTCTTCTTGCAGGAGAAATACCTTCTAAGTTAAACTGTCCCAAGGGTTTATTGTCTTGGGCCATTTCACGTTCACCTTGGAAAACAGATATTGTTACAGCAGACTGATTGTCCTCAGCAGTTGAAAAAACTTGGCTTTTCTTTGATGGTATAGTCGTATTCCTATCAATCAACCTTGTAAAAACACCACCTAACGTTTCAATACCTAAAGATAAAGGTGTAACATCAAGTAGAAGAACATCTTTAACGTCTCCTGTTAAAACTCCAGCTTGAATTGCAGCTCCAGATGCAACAACTTCGTCTGGATTTACTCCTCGGTGCGGTTCTGAGCCAAAAAACTTAGTTACTGTTTCAATTATTTTAGGCATTCTAGTCATGCCTCCAACTAGAATAACTTCTTTAATATCAGATGATTTTATTCCTGCGTCCTTCAAAGCAGCCTTGCATGGTCCTAATGACCCTTTGACTAAGTCATCAACAAGATCCTCATACTTTGCTCTAGAAAGTTTACAATTTAAATGTTTGGGTCCAGATTGATCTGCAGTTATAAACGGAAGATTAACATCAGTTTGGACTGCACTAGACAATTCTATTTTTGCTTTTTCAGCTCCTTCCTTAAGACGCTGTAAAGCTAACTTGTCATTTCTTAGATCAATGCCATTTTCTTTTTTGAACTCTTCTGCAAGAAAGTCAATTATTCTTTGATCAAAATCTTCCCCGCCTAAAAATGTGTCTCCATTAGTTGATTTAACTTCAAAAACACCATCGCCAACTTCTAAAATAGAAACATCAAAAGTTCCACCGCCAAGGTCATAAACGACTACAATACCGCTATCTTTTTTATCAAGACCGTAAGATAATGCCGCAGCAGTAGGTTCATTTATAATTCTCAAAACTTCTAAACCTGCTATTTTTCCTGCATCTTTGGTGGCTTGCCTTTGCGCATCGTTAAAATAAGCAGGTACTGTTATAACAGCCTTATCAACACTTTCACCCAAATAGGCTTCAGCATCTTCTTTTAACTTTCTTAAGATAAAACTAGAAATTTCACTTGGTGAATAAGACTTTGGATTTCCTTTATCATCTAAACTCTCAACCCATGCATCTCCATTTTCATGCGCACTTATTTTATAAGGAACAAGATTAGAAAATTTATTTGTTTCATTGTCATTTTTTTTTCTACCAATTAAACGTTTAATTGCAAAAAGTGTGTTTTCTGGGTTAGTGACAGCTTGCCTTTTTGCTGATTGACCCACTAATCTCTCACCATTTTCAGTAAAAGCCACCATTGAAGGGGTTGTTCTGGCACCTTCCGCATTTTCAATAACTTTAGCGGTTTTACCATCCATTACAGCGAAACATGAATTTGTAGTTCCAAGGTCTATACCTATTACCTTGCTCATCTTGAAATCCTCATAATTTTAATTTATAAACTAAACTCATATAGTGAGTGTGTGAATGATATACAAGTGCTAGTAATATATCAGTTTTATAATTCTTAAAATATTTATTAATTTTTAATCTTTTTCTGTCTTTTTCTTTGCGACACCAACCATTGCTGGCCTCAACAGTCTTTCATGTAACGTCCAGCCTGGTTGCATTACCTCAACAATTGTTCCTGGATCAAAGTCATTTGTTTCTTTTTCAAACATTGCTTGATGAACATTATAATCAAATGCATCTCCCATTGGGTCGATCCTTGTAATATTATGGTTATTAAAAACTTGTTTTAACTGTTCAAGTGTCATTTCTACACCTAAAATAAAATTTTTGAGTTCATCTGTTAATGCTTCTTTATTTTTTGGTATCGATTTAACAGCACTTTCAAGACTATCAACAACAGATAACATTTCACGAGCAAAGGACAAATGCCCATATTTTCGTGATTGTTCTAAATCCTTAATACTTCTTCTTCTAGTGTTTTCAGCCTCTGCTAATGCTCTTTTTTTATCATCGATAGCAGTTTCTAATTCTCTTTTTAAGTCATTTTCTTCACTAGGCACATTATCATCAATGTTTGTGTTTTCAACCGAGCTTTCGTCAATTTCAGATGAAGATGGTGCCTCTAAATCTTCACTATCAAACTTATTATTTTTATTTTTGGTCATTTTAAAATATTCCTTAAATAATATATGGTAATTAAACTTTATAATCCAATAATTCAAATAAAATTTTATTATAATTTAAATATTTTCACCATTTAATATTTTTGAAACAACCTGACTGGTATAGTCAACTATAGGGATGATTTTTGAATAGTTCATTCTTTTTGGACCAATAACACCTAATGCTCCAATGACCTTATTTTCATGACTTTGAAATGGTGCAATTATTAACGAACAACCTGTTCCAACAAATAATCTATTTTCAGACCCAATAAAAATTTTGACACCTGACGCATTTGATACATCTTCAAGAAGTTTTATACTTAACTCTTGATTTCCTAAAGTATTGAATAAAGATTTTATTTTTTCAAGATCATCTAATGCATGAATGTCTTTTAATAATTTATCGTGACCCCTTACTATTAATGATGAATCTGGTTGATCATTTGCCCAAACCGCTAATCCTCGATTTATTAAACTAGCAGCTAAAGTATCAATTTTATTTTTGTGGTTCTTAATTTCTTTATCAATTTTTAACCTTAATTGCTGTATATTTTGATCTTTAATTTTTGAATTAAGGTAATTTCCTGCAGTTTCAAAAACCATGTCTGGTGTGCCTTCTTCTATATCTATCAATCTATTCTCAACATCACCACTATTATCAACTAAAACAACTAGTGCTCTTTGTTCAGAGATTCTAACAAATTCAATGTGACGAATATTATTTTCTGATTTTGGTATAGTAACTATCCCAGCGTGACTAGTCATACCTGACAAGGATGCACTTACTTCACTTAGAAGTTCTTTTGGTCCCCTCTGGCCTGCAAGATGCAACTCTTCAATAAGGTTGTCTTCATTATCATTAAATTTAGTTTGAATTCCTAAAAGATTATCTACATATAACCTTAGTCCTTTTTCAGTTGGCAATCTTCCTGATGAAACATGTGGTGAATAAATTAAACCCAATGTCTCTAGCTCAGCCATTACACTTCTAAGAGAAGAGGAAGATACATTTTCTTCTGACTTTGTAGACAAAGTTTTTGAACCTACAGGCAAACCTTCGTTCAGATATGAATTTATTATTTGATTCAGTACTGCTTTTTTTCTATCATTTAGGTAGAATTCTTCCATAAAATTTAAATTAAACTTCTCTTTATATTTGGTCAATAATGCAGTAATAATCTTAAATTAAATAAAGGTAATAATTTTATGGAAATAACGGAAGAAAACAAATTAATAAGGCCATCTGGAAGAGCTCAAGATGAACTTAGGAGTATTGAGTTTATTCCTAATTATACAAGTCATGCGGAAGGATCTTGTCTTGTAAAATTTGGTGATACACATGTGCTCTGCAATGCGAGCATTGAAGAGAGAGTTCCGATTTTTCTTAAAAACACAGGTAAAGGATGGGTGACTGCTGAATATGGAATGTTACCGAGGTCTACTCATACAAGAAGCAATAGAGAAGCATCAAGAGGAAAACAAAGTGGTAGAACACTAGAAATTCAAAGATTAATTGGTCGCTCACTTAGATCAATTATAGATCTTAAAATTCTTGGTGAAAGACAAATTATAATAGACTGTGATGTATTACAAGCTGATGGAGGAACCAGAACTGCCTCAATAACAGGTGGATGGGTTGCATTATCATTAGCAATTAAAAAGTTGCTCCTTACAAAAAAAATTAAAGCCAATCCTTTGATAAACCAGATTTGTGCGGTTTCATGTGGGGTTTGGAATGGATTTTCTGTTTTAGACTTAGATTATTCAGAAGATTCTTCAGCGGAGATTGATACTAACTTTGTACTCACATCAGATGAAAAATTGGTTGAAATTCAAATTTCATCTGAATCCGATCCTTTTGAAAGAAGGAGAATGGATGAGCTTCTTGATCTTGCCTTTGTAGGCTCTAGGGTAATTATTGAAAAGCAATTAAAGGCTGTTGATGAAGCATAAAAATTTTCTTAATAAATTTAAAGAAAATAAGTTGATAGTTGCAACACATAATAGTGGCAAACTCTCAGAGATAAAAAACTTACTCAAAAATGTAGATCTTGATATTTACTCATCAATAGAAATGAATTTACCCATACCAAAGGAGATTGGTTCTTCTTTTGAAGAAAATGCATATATAAAGTCATCTGAAACAACTTTAATTTCAGGTTTTGCATCTTTGTCAGATGATAGCGGATTAATTATTAACGCATTAGATGGATCACCAGGAATTTACTCAGCTGATTGGTCTGGAAAAAATAGAAACTTTTCAGATGCAATTAAAAAAATTGAGTATCTTATGAAGAATAAAACTGATTACAAAGCGTCAATGGTTTGTGTTTTATGTCTGTCTTGGAATAAAAAAGATTTTGAAGTTTTCAGAGGTGAAATGCCTGGGAAAATAAAATTCCCACCCAGAGGAAATAAAGGATTTGGGTATGATCCAATTTTTATTCCCGATACTCAACCATTTATTAATCAGAGCCTAACATATGGTGAAATAGATCCATCTTTCAAAAATAACAACAGCCATAGAAATATTGCTTTTAAAAAGTTCTTAAAAAGTATTTTTAAAAATGGTTAGGAAACCAGTTTCGATTTATATACACTGGCCTTTCTGTACATCAAAATGCCCATATTGTGATTTTAACTCACATATTAAGCAATCAATAGATCAAAATGACTGGTTGATTGCAATCAAAACTGAGTTAAACTATTTGTTAGAAAATTTTCTGTTTGAAAGTTCTTATAAATATTATTTGAAATCAATTTTTTTTGGCGGTGGAACTCCATCTTTAATGGAGCCATTTATTGTTAAAGGGATAATTAATGAGTGTGAGAGATTATTTTATTGTAAAGAACTCGATAAAGAAATTGAAATAACATTAGAAGCTAACCCGGGTTCAATATTCAGTGATAGTTTAAAAAGATTTTTTGATGCTGGAGTAAACAGAATATCAATTGGGGTTCAAAGCTTTGATAAAAATTTATTATTATTTTTAGGAAGAGACCACTCAGTTTATGAGGCTAAAAAAGCAATCGAAGCTTCAAGAAATATTTTCAAAAACTTGTCTTTGGATTTAATGTATGCTCTCCCCAAACAAAGTATGGAAGATTGGGAAAGATCATTAAATGAAGCTTTCCAATTTGACCCTGACCATTTGTCTCTTTATCAACTTACAATTGAAAAAGGCACTGCATTCTATAATCGATATAAAAATGGCAATCTTATTCCTTTAAAAGATGATTTGGCTACTAAAATGTATTATATGACCGAAGAAATTACAAAAAGAAACAATATGCCCGCATATGAAGTTTCTAACTACTCTAAATTAGACAAAAATTGCATTCACAATCTTTCTTATTGGAAAAGTGAAGATTGGATAGGAATTGGTCCAGGAGCAACAAGTAGATTTTTTTCAGGTGCAAAAAGAATGCAGATAAACATTCGAAAAGACCCTAATAGTTGGCTAAAAGATGTTCAAAATAAGCAAAATGGTGTTAGTGAAGTATTGGAAGAAACAGCTGAAGATTATATGATTGAAAAAGTTATAATGGGCTTGCGATTAGTTAACGGTATAAATTTAGATGAAGTTAAAAAAGTTTTAAGAATGGATAGATTAAGAATGTTAATTGAAAATAGTTTTATAATTCACAAAGAAAAATTAATAAAGACAACTTTTAAAGGCAGATTAAACTTAAATACTATTTTAGCTGAAATAGTTAAGTAGTAACTTTAATCAATATAAATTTGATTTAAGGCCTTATTTTCAATTTTATTTATCGATTGTTCTCTAAAACTAATACCATTATTCTTAATAAAAACTTGGCCTGTGACCCATTTATGTCCCTCTTTTCTTGTTATATAACTTAGAGGGTTATTCTCAATGTAAATTTCTTTTGCAAAATTAGTTATATCATGCGCTAAGATGTTTAAAAATGATGGCTCTGACTCCCAGTTCACTAACCAATTTTTTCTAAACTCAAGTTTTTCAACCTCTTTGCTTGATGAGAAAAAAGAGCCTTGCAGAGATAATTCTTTAATTAATTGTTCGTTATTAAATTGTGAATTACCAAGAAATATTGCTCTTTCTGGACCTAGGTCGTAATATGATAATAATGGTGCAATTTGCAAAATAAAGTCTTTTGACGCTGTAAAAAGAACTCCATCATATTTTGCTTTTGGTAGAGTAAGTTTGGAATTATTTTCTTTTTTCCAGCCAGTTATTTTTTTTATTTTTTCTCTTAATTTACTTCTATCTTCGAGAATAGCATTTTCTATAATAAATATACTTTTAGACAATCCTATTCTATTAATCTGCTCTTCGGCTGTTTTTGTGAGGGTTTTACTATATTGGGTATTATCTCCGAAAATAGCAAATTTTTTAACTCCCATTTTTATTCCGAAATCTATGATGTTTTCAATTTCCTCTTCTTGCATTTTTCCTAATAACCATAAATTTTTATAATTTAGATTTTTATTATTTGAAAAAGATAATATTGGAATATTAATGTTTTTTAACACTTGATTAATCTCTTTAATTTTTTCAGTGAACACTGGTCCTATAATCAAATCAAATTTATTGTTTTCTATCATGTAAAAAAAGTTCTCTGGGATCTTATTAGTATCAAAGAATATTATTTCTGTGTCATTATTAAAGTTAGAAAAATGAGCATTTTCAATACCAGCCATTATTTCTTTACCTATTATTTTATTTTTTCCAGTAAGTGGTATCAATACGCCTATTTTAAGTTTATTTGATGAAAAATCGATTTGTTTTATATTTTCAAAACTTTTATTTACGTTTGAATTAATTTTCTTTTGTTGTATTGAAATATCATTTTTTCTCGAAAGCATATCTAAAGCTGCTATAATGGCTTTCTCATCCTGACTGTCTTGATTTCTTATTATATCAAGATCGTTGAAATCATTTGCATAATCAGTAGTATTTTCATTGTTATACTCGGTTTTAATATCTTGGGTATCAAAGAATTTTTCTTTTTTTTCAATGAAAGATTTATTGTATTTTGTATTAGTGATAGGAATATTTAATATTTGATCGTCAATACTTTCAAGAGTTTCTTTTTTTGGTTTTGAATCAAAATATCCTTCTGGAAGCGGCATAAAACTATTATTAATAATCTCTAGTTTAGGATCGTTTTTCAAATTTTTAGTTAAATCGAAATTTTCTACAGAAATATTTTCTTGAATATTTCCTTTATTTGTTTGATTGTCATTCTGAGAAATAAGTGTATTATAGTCAGGTATTTTTTTTTCTGTAATGTTTATATTATTCCTATTAATACCGTTATTACATGATTGAAGAACAATACATATTAGAAATATATAATATAAATTAGTTTTTTTTGTTAACATTTAAATTCCTTGGAATTTAATAAGTTTATATTTGGTGATTATTAATAATTATAAACGTAATGGATAATGATGCAAAATTAAAATACAATCAATACGGTGTCTTAAGAATAGTGGGGACACCTATTGGAAATTTAATGGATTTATCTCCACGAGGTATAGAAGCTTTTCAAAAGACTGATTTTATAGTATGCGAGGACACTCGGGTAACTAGGAGACTAGCAAAGCTAAGAAATTTCAGTATTAAAACACTTACATCTCTCAATGACTTTAATGAAACTAAAAAATTGGCTTCAATAGTTGATAAGATTAAACAAGGTAACGATGTTATATTGACTTGTGATGCAGGAATGCCACTTGTTTCAGATCCTGGTTATAAACTAGTAAGTAAATGCATAGAAAACAAAATACAAATTGATGTTATTCCGGGGCCTTCATCAATAATATCTGCTCTAGTGGTGTCTGGTTTGGCACCTAATAATTTCTTTTTTGCAGGTTTCCCACAAAAGAAAAAAAAACGTCGCATTGATAGCCTCAAAAAGCTATTAGAAATTGATGCTACATTAATATGGTTTGAATCACCAAAAAGAATTTTATCATTTCTTACTGATTTACTTTCAATATTTGGTAATCGACAAGCAGTTGTTGCAAAAGAACTTACTAAACTTTACCAAGAGATTTTAAGAAATGACTTAAAATCAATTATTTGTGAGTTAAAAAAACGAAAAATATTAAAAGGTGAGTATGTAATACTTTTAGAGGGAAAAAAAGAAATAGTTGTTAATGAAATTAATCTTGATGTTCAAAAAAAAATATATGATTTAATGAAAAAAAATTCTGTGCGCTCTGTAGTTAATACAGTTGTTGAAGAGACAAACTTGCCAAAAAATATCGTATATAAAGAAATTTTAAGAATAAAAGAAAAAAATAGATAGATAAGGGCTACTACTGGACAATTCTGTAATAATAATTATAAATATAAATAGTTAATTATATTGTTTAAATTCATGATCAAATTTCTTTTATCGGTAACTAATAATTCATTTTTTATTACTAGTTTATTGATTTCAATTTCATTATTTCTTCAGAGCTGTGCTCCAGCTGCTATAACAGCCAGTATTGCAGGTGTGGCAGCATCAGAATCTGAAAAGGGTTTGGGAACAACTATAAATGATACAATTATTCATGCTGCTATTACAGAGGCAATGTTTAAAAAAGATGTTAATAAATTTATTGGTGTGAATATAAATGTAGATGATGGTGTTGTTCTTTTAACCGGTAAAGTTGACTCCCCAGAAACAAGAATTGAAGTTACACGTTTATCATGGTCACCCAGAGGCGTTATAGAAGTCATAAATGAAATTCAAGTATCAGAAAAATCTTCTATTAAAGATGCCGCTAAAGATTTAGCAGCATCAGCTACTATTCGAGGTAAGTTAGTTGCTGATAAAAACATTAAATCCGTTAATTACAATATAGATGTTGTTAATGGAGTTGCTTATTTAAGTGGTGTAGCAAGGTCAGAAAAGGAAATGAATTTAGTACTAGCTTACACAAAAGAAACAAAATATATTAACCAGTTAGTTAACTATATTCAACTCTCTGAAGCATTAAGCCAATAGTGACCTAGATGCCATTAAATATTGGTTTTCAAATGGACTCACTTGAATGTTTAAACTTTAAAGATGACACAACTATTGCAATAATTACAGAATGTTTGTCTAAAAACTGTAAAGTTTGGCATTTTCTTCCTAGAGATGTATCTTATTTAGATGGAAGTGTTTATTCAGCTTGTAAAAATATATACGAGATTGATGGAGAGAAGCTTCCTTATTATAAATGTGGAGATTTGAAAAATAAAAACCTTAAAGACATGGACATTATATTTATAAGACAAGATCCTCCTTTTGATATGTCATATATTACTTCAACATATTTATTAGAGTATATAGAAAACGATGTAAAAATCATTAATAGACCATCTCAGATAAGAAATTCTCCTGAGAAAATATTTCTCAATAATTGGAAAAATTTAACTCCCAGAACACTGATTACTCAAAACACCAAAGAAATTTTAAATTTTCGGGAAGAACATAAAAACATAATAATAAAGCCTCTTTATGGGAACGGTGGTAGTGGTATTTTTTACATAAAGAAAGATGATAAAAATTTTAATTCACTTATAGAGATGTTTCAAAAAGTAGAATCTACCCAGTTTATAGTTCAGGAATATTTACCCGAAATAACTCAAGGTGATAAAAGAGTGATTTTGTTTGATGGTGAACCTGTTGGAGCAATTAATAGAATTCCTAGCACTATTGATATTAGGGCAAACATGCATGTTGGTGGTAAAGCAATTAAAACTAATCTTTCAAAAAATGATTTGGAAATATGTGAAACCATAGGCCCAACCTTAAAAGAAAATGGTCTTTTTTTTGTTGGTATTGATATAATTGGGGAAAAATTAACCGAAATTAATGTTACTTCGCCAACAGGTTTTAGAGAAATACAACGATTAACTGATTTCAATTTAGCAAAATTGTTTTTAGAAGAATTAAGTATTTAATCATTTTAATATTGGACCAAGGTTTTTACCACCAAGAATATGTGCGTGAAGGTGCTGTACCTCTTGATTGCTATCAGGTCCACAATTTATTATTATCCTATATCCAGTCTTACTAATTCCTTTTTTATTAGCAACTTTTGAAATAGATTTTAGAAAAGATGAAAGTTCACTATCTGAGGCATTTTCAGCAAAATCTGAAAAGTCTTTGTAGTTTTTTTTGGGAATTGTTAAAACATGAACAGGTGCTTGTTTACTAATATCTTCAAATGATAAGTTATTATTATTTTCATCAACTTTATTGCATCTAATTTCTTTTTTTAAAATTTTACTAAATACATTTTCTTCATCATAATCATTCATATCAATTACCATTTTTATATAAGTTTTTATAATAATAAATTCCTTTTACATGTTTGCCTGAAACAGTTGCATAAAATGGGTTCTCACCGAATTTTCTATAATTATTTTGCTCATAAATTTCAATGGCTCTATGTTGAGTTTCTCTAACATCAAGGGTAATAACACTAAATCCATTACTAATTGCTTGGTTTTCTGCAAAAGCTATCAGTTTTGGAGATACACCGTAACCTCTAGCCCAAGGTGCAAGAAAAAAAGTTGTTAAGATACATGAATTTTTCTGTGCTTCATTGTTTTTTGAAGGTCTTATTAGTTGACATGCCCCTGCCACAACATTATCAAGACGGCCAATAATTAGTTCTCTCTCTGGTATTGCAATTACTCCTCTCCAATAGTTTTCTAATATTTTTCTTGGTGGTACATCTATCCACCCAAAACCACCACCTTCTTTAATAGCGGCTTCAGTTGCATCACAAAGATCTTCGAGATCACCTGGCTTTAAGACATTGGTTTTTTCTATAATAATTTTAACAGGTGGGAGGTCTGTCTCTTTTTTCATAATTAATTAAAATAATTATTTCTGGTTTTTGTGAGCCATTGATAAAATAATTTTTGATAGCTCGATCAATTCATCATCTTTTAACCATTTAATATTATTTTTTAAAACGTTAGTCAATGTTGTCGCATTTATTCCTAAAGATGTAGTATTGATTTGTGCATTAGTATCAGAAATGTTTGCCGCATTTTTAAGCTCTTCTGAATCGTCCCATATAAGACCAAAATATGCACAAACCAATTCTACCATACCATTAGGTGGCTTCCCTCTTCTACCATTTTCTAGCATAGACAAATAAGCTGTTGAGACTTTTAGAACTTTTGCAAGTTCAGTTGTAGAAATGTTTTTATTTTTTCTTAAAGTTCGTAGTTTTAGACCAAAAGGTGTCATTTAAAAATTTTTAGTGTTTCTTAATCTTATATAGTATGCCCCCTCACCTCCATCTCTCTTTGAAGCAAAACTATAAACATAAACAAATTGCGAAACCTTTGGGTTATTTAACCAAATAGGGAGGCTTTGCTTTATTTTGCCATTGCAATCGTTTCCCTTACCGGTAATTATTAAAATATTTCTGATATTTAAATTTAAACATCGTAAGAGAAAACTAAAAAAAACTTTTTCTGCCTCAATCACTCTGTAACCATGTAAGTCAAGGCTTGTTTCTATTTGAAACTTTCCTGATCTTAATTCTTTTATATTTCTTTTACTTAAACCAGATTTATTATTTTCAGCTGTGAAGTTTATAGGTTTTTTATCAGTTAAATTGTTATTTTCTGTTTTAATATCTGTAAATGTATATTTTTCAATATTTACATTTTTTTTTAAGTTATCAACTTTAGTTTTTTTAGTTAGGTTCTTGTGGGTAATAATTTTTTTTGCAGACTTTTTCACATGGTTCCACAATTCTAAATCACTTTGCTTATCCACTTTATCTATCAAGTAAACACTTAAATTAGTCCTCGAAAATATCTGTTTCTACCAGTTTCCAATTAGGATTACTTGAAGAAACATCTCTTTCAAAGACCCACTTATCCCTAATAGTTTCATGATTTTCCATGTTTCCCTCAACAACATTATCATTCTTATCGACGATATATTTAATTTGATCTGAAACAATCTTTAAAGTAATGGATACAACATTTTCTTCTGTAGATATGTTTAAAATTTCAAAATTATTAATTGATATTATATCTAAATGTTGTGTTTCTTGTCTAGCTTCTCGCTCAGAAATTGATTTAGTAAAACTATTATATAAGTCGTAGTCTAATAGGGGTTTAAGTTTTTCTAAATCGCTAGTAGCAAAAGCGTTTATGATTATTTTGAAAGCACTTTCAGCGCCTTTTAAAAACTCATTCTCATCAAATGAAGGATCAGCCTTAATAAGAGTATCCAAACCTTCACCGCTTATTTTTTTCTGGTTTAATTTGATTATATTATCGTTTTTTTCTTGATTTTCCTTTAAAGTATCATTATTCTGCAAGCTTTCACTAAAACCTGATCTATCGCCTAAAAGTCCCTTTAGACGAAAACCTAAAAATAATGCTAATAGTCCTAAAATTATAATATCTAAAAATGGGAAAAAATTATTCATAATTATTCTTTTATATCTTTTTAATAATATATATATATATATATGTTAAGAGCAAGTTTAAGATTTAAAAATTGAAAATTATTTTACTCATACTTTTATTTCCTTTTTTGGAAATTAGTCTTTTTTTTGTTTTTTTAAACAAATTCGGTCTTTTGGTTTCATTAACAGAAATTCTTATAACATTTTTATTTGGTTCTCTTTTGCTCTCGCTTAACAAAAAATTGTTTTTCGTGAACAATATTAAAAATTTTAACCTTTTTCATTTCGATAAGAACGTTATTGAGAAGAACAAACACAATATCTTTTCTATTTTAGGATCCATTTTTCTTATGATACCAGGATATATATCTGATTTATTTGGATTTTTAATGATGTTTAAATTCATACAAAATATTCTTTTAAAAGCGCTATTTTATAGATTTAAGATCTTTGACTTAAAAAAACAGACTTTCAATATGGATCAAGATGAAATTATTGAAGGCGAATTTTATGATTTACATGATATAAAAAGAAATATATCAAAAGAAAAAAAATAGGGTTCCAATGACTGAGCAACAACATAAAAACAATAAAATTACAGTAAGTGCACAATATATAAAAGATTTATCTTTTGAAAACCCCAACTCTCCTAAGAGTTTATCAAACAAGGATGGAATACCTAATATTAACGTTGAAGTAAACGTTTATGCAAAACCATTGAATAATAATGTTTATGAAGTATCTTTGTCAATTAATGGCAGAGCTTTAAAGGAAGAAACTAAAATATTTGAAATTGAACTTGTTTACGCTGGAGTGTTTATTCTTCCTGATACAAAAATCAACAAACAAGATGAGAAAAAAACAGTTCTTATTGAATGCCCCCAATTACTTTTTCCATTTGCAAGATCTATTGTTTCAAATGTCACTAGAGATGGTGGGTTTATGCCTTTAGTTATTCAGCCTATTGATTTTGAATTGTTATATGCTGAAAGAGTAAATAAAGAAACACATTAATATTTAAATTAAAAATACTTATCCCATATTGGATTTTTTATATCTTTTATAAAATCAATATGTTTTTCTAATTCTTTTTTATTTGGTGAAAATTGCCTTTCATTAATATGCTCTTTATTCGATTTGTTAATTAAATTTTCTAAACTATTATTATGATTTATTTTGTTTTTAGTACTTAGTTCAAGTGTAGTTTGTTTACCTCCAATTAGTTCAATATAAACATCTGCTAATAAATGTGTATCAACTAGGGCTCCATGATATTCTCTTTTAGCTAAGCTTATATTATATCTTCTACAAAGAGCATCAAGATTTACCAACGATCCCGGCAACTTTTTTCTTGCAAGTTTTATTGTATCCAAATAATTATTTTCTATTCTATAGTTACTACCACAAATTTCGAACTCATTATTTAAGAAAGAAATATCAAATTCGGCATTATGTATAACCAAACGAGAATCTTCTATAAAGTTTATTAGATCACTGCAAATTTGGGCAAATTTTGGTTTTTCTTGAAGGTCTTCTGTTTTAAGCCCATGAATGTTTGATGCATTTATATCAATTTCTCTTTCAGGATTAACATAAACATGAAAGGTTTTCCCAGTTAAAATGTAATCTCTCATTTCACAAGCTGCGATTTCAACTATTCTATGACCTTCTTTTACTGATAGTCCTGTTGTTTCAGTATCTAAAATTATTTCTCTCATATAACACTCATGATACGCTTTACCATTTTCACTGAATGATCTTTACCTAAACCTGTATTGATTGTGAAATGTGATTTTTTAAATCTTTCGTTGTCTTCCAAAAATTTTTCATTAATAGTATCGAATTTTTCACTGGTTGAGTTCTCTCTCATTAAATACCTTTTTTTTTGAAGTTTTCTATTACATGTTGTCGTAACAATTATATCGAACCCACTATTGATTCTCTTCTCAAAAAAAAGAGGTATTTCAAAAACCACTATTTTTATATTGTAAAAAAAACTTTCTTTAATTAATTTTTCTCTAAGGGCATTTAATTTCGGATGAATAAATTTTTCAAGCTCTGTTAAAATCAAATTGTTTCTAAAAGCAAAATTAGATAGAAATTTCATGTTTATTTTTTCGCCTTCAATTGCTTTGGGGGCTATGTTTTTGATTTTTTTCAATATATCTTTATCATATTTGTAAATCTTTCTTACCATTTCATCGGAATTAAAAACTTTACAACCATAGTATTTAAATTGCTCTAAAACACTGGTTTTGCCAGTTGCGATTCTCCCTGTAATAACAATTTTTTTCAACTGTTTTACCCTTTTGAATTAAATATCTTTATTATAGATGCAGATGTTTCTTCAACTGAACGTCTTGATACATCAATAGATGGCCATGCATATTTTGTAAAAATCTTCCTGGCTTGGATTATCTCAAGCTTGATACTGTTTATATTCGCATAGTCTGTTATGTGCTCTTCTCCAATTTGCTTAAGTCTAGTTTGCCTAACATGCATCAATGTTCTTGGATCTTTTATAAGACCAATGATAATTGGTTTTTTAAAAGTAAAGAGCTCTTCTGGTAATGGGGTATCTGCTACAAGTGGAATATTAGCTACTTTAATTCCTTTGTTTGCTAAGTAAATTGATGTAGGTGTTTTTGAAGTTCTTGATACACCAACTAATATAATATCTGCACCCTTCATTGATGAAATTTTTTGCCCATCATCATGTTGCATAGCGTAGTCAAATGCATCAACTCTTTTATAGTAATTATCATCGAGTCTATGTTGGCCACCGGCAATTTTTTTTGCAGCAAGTGATAAATTGTTATTAAAAACATTAAACAACTCATCAAGAGGGGATATACAAGGTATCTTTTGTTCTAAACAACCTTTTTCAAGAACATCTCTATTATCATCATCTAAAATTGAAAAGACTATTAAACCTGGGTTTTTTTTCGCGTTTTCTAGAACTTCTTTTATTTGTTCCTTTGTTCTTACCATGGGCCAAAAGAATTCCTTTTTTTTCAAACCTGGAAATTGTGAAACTGTTGCTGTAACTGCATTGTCTATTGTTTCACCTGTTGAATCAGAGACAAAATGAATTGTTATTTCTTTTGTAATATCGTTGTATATGTTGTTCATAAATTGTTTATAAAAAATTATGTTTATTTAAATACAAATTCTATTAACAAAGTTACACTTTAATTCACAGGATATCAATTTTGTTTAACTGTTAATAAACTTATCCAGAATATCTAAGTAAATTAGTTTTTTTAATTACAGTTTGAACTTAAGAAAATCTATTCTGTTAATAAATTGTTAATTTATTGTAATTAAATTATTATCAACATATTAGATAGTACAATAACAACAAAATACTTTTTATATAACTAATATTATTATTAGATGAACATTTTAGATTTAGACAGACCAATTTGGTTTATGAGACAAGCTGGTAGGCATTTACCAGAATATAATAAAATAAGGGTGAGAAAGAAGAATTTTTTAGAATTTTGCTTTGATTATGAAAGCATTGTTACGTCAACTCTCCAGCCGATAAAAAGGTATGATTTAGATTGCGCTATTATATTTTCTGACATCTTAGTAATTCCTTATATTTTAAATCAACGTGTAGATTTTATAAAGGGTATTGGTCCAAATCTTGAGCTTCTTGAAATGGATGAACTTTTAAATTTGACCTTAAATCAAAAGAAGTTAGAAGATCTTAAAAATTGTTATAATGCTATAAGAGAAATTAGAAAATTATTACATAAAAACAAATGCTTAATAGGTTTTTGTGGTGCACCTTGGACAGTTGCATGTTACATGGTAGATGGGAATAGTAAAAATGGTTTTATAAGAACAAAAAAATTAATGAGAAGTGAAAAACCATGGTTAATTAAATTGTTAAGAAAAATTGTTGATGTTTCAACAGAACATTTAATGAATCAATATAAAAGTGGATGTGACACTTTAATGATCTTTGAAAGTTGGGCAGCATGCGTAGATTTTAATGAATATAATGATTTTTTATATGAACCTGTTGAGAAAATTATAAATAACTTAAGGTCTATGAATGTTGATGTTCCTATTATTGTATTTCCGAAGGGGGTTGGTGAAAAAATTATAGATTATGTTAATCATGTTTCAGCAGACATAATAAGTATTGATAATCAAATGAATATGAATTGGGTTATAAAAAACATTAATAGAAACGTTGTATTACAAGGTAATATAGACCCAAAAGTACTATTAAATGGTGGCGAAATTTTAGAAAAAAATGTAAAGGAATTACTTAAGATAGTTAAAGGAAGGAAGCATATTTTTAACCTTGGTCATGGAATTTTACCTGAGACACCAGTAGAAAATGTACAAAAAATTATTGATATGATAAGATTACAAAAATAAATAAGTTTCGTATTCATTGATATAGAGAAAATTTAATGGTAGTATATATTTAAATGATACATGCTTGAATTAAATTAAGCGTTGTGATAATGTTAATGAATTATCGAAGTATCTTAAAAACCCCCAAAACAATTAGGTATAATTATTAATGCATCTACAAGATTTAAAGAATAAATCACCTGCTGATCTATTGAAATATGCTGAAGAATTAGAAATAGAGAATGCGAGCACATTGAGGAAACAAGATATTCTTTTCTCAATATTGAAAAGACTCGCAAAAAATGAAGTAGCAATATATGGTAATGGAGTTTTGGAGGTTTTAAGTGACGGTTTTGGATTCTTAAGAGCACCTGAAGCTAACTATTTACCTGGGCCAGATGATATTTATGTATCACCAAATCAAGTTAGAAGATTTGGATTAAGAACAGGTGACACCGTTGAGGGTCAAATAAGATCACCTAAAGATGGGGAAAGATATTTCGCATTATTAAAAGTTAAATCTATTAATTTTGAAGATCCTGAACAAGTTAAGCAAAGAATAAACTTTGATAATTTGACACCTTTATATCCGGATGAAAAAATAAAACTTGAATTTGATGAAGACCCAACAAAAAAAGATAAAGATTATATACCAAGAGTTATTGATCTTATATCACCTTTTGGAAAAGGACAAAGGGCACTTATTGTTGCGCCCCCAAGAACAGGTAAAACAGTCATGCTACAGTCTATAGCAAAAGCAATATCCGAAAACCACCCGGAGGCCTACCTTTTAGTTTTGTTAATAGATGAGAGACCTGAAGAAGTTACAGATATGCAGAGGTCTGTGAATGGAGAAGTTATATCTTCAACATTTGATGAACCAGCATCAAGACATGTACAAATCACTGATATAGTTATTGAAAAAGCTAAAAGATTAGTTGAGCATAAAAGAGACGTTATAATTTTGTTGGATAGTATTACAAGACTTGCCAGGGCTTATAATACTGTTGTTCCAAGTTCAGGTAAGGTCTTAACAGGTGGTGTTGATGCTAATGCTTTACAGAGACCAAAAAGGTTTTTTGGTGCAGCTAGAAACATAGAGGAGGGTGGCTCTTTAACTATTATTGCAACAGCGCTAATTGAAACAGGTTCTAGAATGGATGAGGTTATATTTGAAGAATTTAAAGGAACAGGAAACAGTGAACTTATACTAGATAGAAAACTTGCCGACAAAAGAACCTTTCCAGCAATTGACATAACTAGGTCTGGGACAAGAAAAGAAGAATTACTAGTAGAGAAAGCAACTCTAACTAAAATGTGGGTGTTAAGAAGGGTTCTTATGCAAATGGGCCCAGTTGACGCCATGGAGTTTTTGCTAGACAAA
This sequence comes from SAR116 cluster bacterium, assembly GCA_002684695.1. Classification (GTDB taxonomy): domain Bacteria; phylum Pseudomonadota; class Alphaproteobacteria; order Puniceispirillales. The sequence continues at coordinate 19,837 of NYVQ01000083.1, forward strand.
CTTAAAACTGCTAAAACAAATGAAGATTTCTTCACTCAAATGAATAGTTGATAAATGTTTCACGTGAAACAGTCATATGAAAAAAGATACGATATTCGCTTCAATAACTAAGAATCAAAAAACCGCAATTTCAATTATTAGAGTCTCAGGACCAAAAACTAAATTAATTGCAAAGAAACTTCTAAAAAGAGAATTAAACACAAATGTTGCCCATTTAAGAAAGATTTATTCTATAGATAATGAGTTTATAGATCAAGGAGTTGCAATATTTTTCTCAAAACCACACTCATCAACTGGTGAGGATGTCCTCGAGCTTCATGTTCATGGCAGTTACGCTGTAATTACTAAAATTGAAGAAGAATTATGTAAAATAAGTAGTGTTAGAGAAGCTGATCCGGGTGAATTTACAAAAAGATCCTTTTATAATAATAAATTAGATTTATTACAGGTTGAGGGATTAGAGGATTTGCTTGATGCATCAACAGATTTGCAAAGAAGACAGGCGAATTTATCTTTTATGGGTTCTGTATCATCAAAGCTTGAAAAATGGAAACAGGACTTAATAGAATTAGCTTCCATTATCGAAACAGCTATTGATTTTTCTGATGAGGTTATACCAGAAGAAAGCATAAAAATCTTTAACTATAAACTTCAAGATTTAAAACTTAAAATTGAGCAAGCAAATGATCTAGCAAAATATTCAAAAAAAGTTAGAGAGGGAGTCCGAGTTATAGTTACTGGTCCACCAAATGCAGGAAAATCGTCATTAATTAATTGTATTCTAGATGAAAATCTTTCTATAGTAGCAGATGAGCCAGGTACTACAAGGGATATTATATCCTCAACAGTTGATATTGATGGTATATTGGTTAATTTTTATGATACGGCTGGCTTACACGAAACTAAAAACAGCATTGAGGCAGAAGGCGTTCGAAGAGCACAAGAGTTGCTTGAAATAAGTGATATACAGATAAGAGTAGTTGATGGTTCGGAAGCTTTCTGGAAGGAGAATCTGATTAAAATTCCTAAACTTAATGATCTTACTATAGACGTGATAAACAAATCAGATTTAGTTGAAATAAAAATAAAAGAGGGTGCTAACTGTTATAATGTTTCAATTAAAACAAACCACA
>NYVQ01000084.1 GCA_002684695.1 SAR116 cluster bacterium
ATATATAAAGTATCTTATAGGCAACTATACTCTTAATATTTAATAAAATAGATATAAAAATTTATAAAAGGAAAAAGCTATACAAACATTTTTAACACCACTATCTTTTAAATTAGCTGCATGTGCATGGCCTTGGCTACCATAACCAACAATTAAAACGTTTTTATTTTTAATTAAATTTAAATCAGCATCTTGTTCGTAATAAACTCTCATAGCTTTTTCCTTTTATAAATTTTATATCTATTTAATTAAATATTAAGAGTATAGTTGCCTATAAGATACTTTATATATTTAGGGCTTAAATTCGTAAAGATAAAAATTAGAGCATGTCTTCTCGTTGTTTTAAACTAGATATTTTTCCTCTAGTCATTGCACAAACACCTGACCTAGCAATTTCAACATCACCTAAGGACTTCATTTGTTTTATAAAGGCAGAAAGCTTTGATGCATTACCTGTAATTTCAAAAACAAATGTGTCAAGCGTACTATCAATTGTATGTGCTCTAAAAGTTTGGGCAATTCTTAAAGCTTCAATTCGTTTAGAACCTGTGTTGACAATTTTTACTAATGCTAGTTCTCTTTCTACATGAATAGAATTATCTGAAAGATCGTCTACATCATGTACAGGGACAAGTCTACCTAACTGAGCTTTTATTTGCTCTATAACCATTGGTGTTCCACATGTAACAATTGAAATTCTTGAAATAGCATCTAAATTGTCAATTTCAGCAACAGTTAAACTCTCAATATTATAACCACGACCAGAGAATAATCCTATTACCCTGGCTAATACACCTGGCTCATTATCAACTAATACAGATAATGTACACCTAATCTCATCATTAACTGTCATTAGAGTTCCTTACTAAACCAAAACCATGCCATCTTTAGACACTTTACTATTCTGCTTATCATCGGGACTTAGAAGCATATCGTAATGAGCAGCACCAGAGGGGATCATTGGAAAACAGTTTTCTTCTTTGGCAACTTGAATATCACACAAAACAGCTGTATCTGATTTTATCATTTCGTCTATTACGCCATCTAAATCATCTGTGCTTTCAGCTCTTAGGCCTTTTAAACCGAATGACTCTGCAAGTGCCTTAAAATCAGGTAATGATTCAGTATAACTCTCAGAGTATCTTCCTCCATGAATTAATTGCTGCCATTGCCTTACCATACCCATCCATTGGTTATTTATTATAAAAACTTTCACAGGCAATTTGTACTGCTTTAAAGTTGATAGTTCCTGCATATTCATTAAAAATGAAGCCTCACCAGAAATATCAACCACTAATTTACCTGGATGAGCTATTTGAACTCCCATTGCAGATGGCAGACCATAACCCATTGTACCCAAACCTCCAGATGTCATCCACCTATTTGGTTTTGTGAAGCCATAGTATTGAGCTGCCCACATTTGGTGTTGACCAACCTCAGTAGTTATATAAGTTTCCATATTTTTTGTTTTTTCATACAGTCTTTGGATTGCATATTGAGGTTTAATTATCTTATCAATTTGTTTAAATTCAAGGCATTTTCTTGATCTCCATTCGTTAATTTGATTTAACCATATGCCTATTCTATTTTCAGATTTTTGAAATTTTAATTTTTTTATTGCCTTTATTAGTTCCTTAAGTGCAGAAGTAGCATCCGAGACTATCGGTATGTCAACAGAAACGGACTTATTAATTGAAGATGGGTCAATATCAATATGAATTTTTTTGGAATTTGGAGAAAATTCTTTTAGGTTTCCTGTAATTCTATCGTCAAATCTAGCGCCAATGTTAAGCATAACATCGCAATTATACATTGAGAGATTAGCCTCATATGTTCCATGCATACCAAGCATACCTAAAAATAATTTATTATCGCATGGCAATGCACCAAGTCCCATTAGTGTTAAAGTTGTTGGTACACCTGTTATTTCCACAAGTTCTAAGAGTAATTTTGAAGCCTCAGGCCCAGAATTAATTAGCCCCCCACCTCCATAAATAATAGGTTTTTTTGCTGTAACCAAAAGTTTTGCAACTTCAGCAATTTTATTTTTGTCTGGGTTAGTTGAAGGTTTGTATCTCCTTCCATGTCTATCCTGCCTACTGATATAATTGCATTCTGCTAATTGAATGTCTTTTGGAAGATCGACTACTACAGGACCTGGCCTGCCTGTCCTGGCAACATGAAACGCTTCGTGAAGTGTTGAACATAATACATCACTATCTTTTACCAAGTAATTATGTTTTGTACACGGGCGAGTTATACCAGTTGTGTCAGCTTCCTGAAAAGCATCATTACCAATTAAATGAGTTGGAACTTGGCCTGAAAGACATACTATAGGTATTGAGTCCATGAGAGCATCTGTTAATCCAGTAACTGCATTAGTTGCACCAGGACCTGAAGTGACTAAAACAACACCGACTTTCCCTGTAGAACGAGCATATCCCTCTGCAGCATGAACTGCAGCTTGTTCATGTCTAACTAGTATATGTTTTATACTGTTAGATTGAAACAAAGCATCATAAATAGGAAGTATTGCACCTCCTGGATAACCAAAAATAACTTCAACACCTTGTTCACTTAAGACTTTCAAGATAGCATCAGCACCAGTAATGGTTAATTTTGTATCAGTATTACCTTCCATAACAAACTCTTTTTAAATATTTTACTAATTATATGCACTCATTTATTAAGAATTTCTAACATAAAATTACAGAAATCCATAATAATCATAATTTCATAGCAAATTAAATGCCTTTACAACATTTAAAATGAATTTTTTATCATTTTTAAATAAATTACTATACGTAATATCGGAAGAAAATGAATTACGAAACCAAGTCATTTGTCTTTTTGCATATTTCCTACTTTCTTGTTGTGTAAGTTTAACTGCTTCATCAAGACTCCTGACACTATCTAAATATTCAAAAAAGTAATTAATTCCAATTGCTTTCATAGATGGAAGTTCTAAGGATAGATTTTTTGAATGATAATTTTTTATTTCTTCTATTAACCCAATATCAATCATTTTCTCAAGTCTTGAATTAATGTTGGGATATAAAATTTCTTTAGACGGTGAAAGTAATATTTTAAATGGTCTTTTTACAATTGGGTTTTTTACTTGTTTGTTCTGCCACCATGAAATTGTTTTGCCTGTTTGCAAAAAAACTTCATAGGCTCTAATCAATCTTTGTCTATCATTTTTTTTAATTTTAAATTTTTGTTGGCCCTCATATAATCTCAATTGATTATAAAAGAATGTAAGCCCTTTTTCTTTAAGAAGAATATCTATTTTATCTCTGATTTTTTTATTTATTTTTGGTATATTAGATATTCCTTGAAGAGATGCGTTTATATACATGCCTGAGCCACCAACTAAAATTGGTGTTTTATTTCTACTATGAATGTCACTAATTGTCTCTTCAACTAATTTCAACCATTCTGCGACAGAAAATTTTTTTCTAAGGTCAACTATTCCAAAAAGGTGATGACTAATACATCTCATATCTTCTTTAGATGGTGCAGCTTTTAAAATATTGAAGCCATCATAAACCTGCATTGAGTCAGCATTAATTATTTCACCATCTAACTTTTCTGCTAATTTTATCGAAAAATTTGTTTTCCCACTTGCCGTTGGCCCAACAACCACTATAGTCGATCTCATATTTGATTTCATTGTAAAATTGTTAGATAAAAAATTAAATGCATAATATCAATAAAATTTTAGTAGTTTCAACATCAATAGAAAAGAAATTATTAGAAAAAAAGATTATTGATAAAATATCAAAAATTCTTAAAAGCAGGCCCAATATTTTGTGGGAGAATGTTTCAGCAGAGTTTAAATTAGACCCAAGCTTTACCAACAATGATTTAAATGAGATAAGATTTTGCTTTAAAAATATAAATATTGATATGAATCTAATAAAATTTAGGTCTCAATCTAATAGAAAAAAAAAATTATTAATAGCAGATATGGATAGCACTATTTTGCGTTCTGAAACACTCGATGATTTAGCAATTTTAATTGGGAAAATTGAACAAATAAAAAAAATAACAAAAGACGCAATGGATGGAAAAATAAATTTTATAAGCTCATTAGTCGAAAGAGTAAGAGTTCTCAAAAATACAAATGAAAAGCATTTGGTTAAAATAAAAAATAATCTCAAATATAATCGAGGTGCAAAAGAGTTGATTACAACTATGAAAAAAAATGGCTCTATATGTGCATTATGCACTGGTGGATTTTATTATATTGCAAACGAAGTCAAATCAGCTTTGGGCTTTGATTACATTCAAGCCAATACTTTAGAAATAAAAAATGGATATATAACTGGGAATTTAATTAAACCAATTTTTAATGAAAATTCAAAAAAAGAATTTTTAATTCACCTTGCTGACAAGTATAAACTAAGTTTAGAAGATACATGTTCAATAGGCGATGGAGCCAATGATATTGAAATGAATAAATTATCATCTCTGGGGGTAAGCTTTAAAGGTAAGGAAATATTAAGAGATAACTCAAAATATATCTTAGATCATTCTGATTTAACAGGCCTACTGTTTCTTCAAGGTTATTCTAAATCAGAAATTCAATAATAATTTAATTTCTAATATTGATAGCAACAAACCTTTCTCTTTTACCATCACTCAATAATAAGAGAAGTGCTTTGGATCCTCTTTCTTTGACAGCTTTTAATGAATTCAACACATCATCAATGTCTAAAACATCTTGCCTGTCAGCTCTTTTAATTACAGTTCCAGGTAATATATCTTTAGCAAAAGCAGGTCCTTTCTCTTCAACTTCAATAATAACAACTTTTCCTAAGTTCTCATCGATATCAAACTGTTTAGAGATTTCTGAATTCATAACAGCTATAGTTACACCTAATTCATCAATAATTTCTTGAGCATCAACAGTTTTTTCGATCGGACCTTCGCCAGAACTTTCTGCTATCTCAAGCTCACCAAGGACTACAATTAATTTTTTTAATGAACCTTCTCTCCAGACCTCAACTGTAACTTCAGAACCAACTTCAGTTTCAGCAACAATTCTTGGAAGTTCTTTCATCTTAACAATTTTCTTACCATCAAAGGATAATACAATATCACCAGGCTTTATTTTTGCAGCCTCTGCAGGACTTCCTGGTCTGACTGAGCTTACCAATGCACCTCTAGTCTCGTCAAAGTCTAAAGAACTAGCAATTTCCTCCGTAACATCCTGAATATAAACGCCAAGCCAACCCCTCCTAGTTCTACCAAATTCAACTAATTGCTTTACAACTGAATTTGCTAAGTTTGATGAGATAGCAAATCCGATTCCAACTGAGCCACCAGATTGCGAAAATATAGCAGTATTAACACCAATAACTTTACCAGACATATTAAATAAAGGGCCACCAGAGTTGCCTCTATTAATAGAGGCATCAGTTTGAATAAAGTCATCATACTGACCTTGTCCAATCTCTCTTCCTCTTGCTGAGACGATACCAGCAGTTACAGTGCCTCCTAATCCAAAAGGATTACCAACAGCTAAAACCCAATCACCAACTCTAAGTATATCTGAATCACCAAATTCAACAAATGGGAGCTTCTTACCTTCAGTATCAACCTTCAAAACTGCCAAATCAGTTTTTGTATCTCTACCGATAATTTTAGCAATAAATTCTTCTTCATTGGGTAAGAATACTGTTATTTCTTCAGCGCCTTCAATAACATGGTTGTTTGTAACAATTAGACCATCCTCACTTATAATAAAACCTGATCCTAATGCAGTTGAAGGTCTTTTTGAAGGACCTCTCTCATTAAAATCTTTAAAAAATTCCTCAAAAGGTGAACCGGGTGGAAAATTTGGCAAATCATTTGGTGAAGAATTTTTAACAGCTACACTTGTAGCAATATTAACAACAGCTGGCGATACGCTATCAGATAAGTCAGCAAAACTTTCGGGTGGTACTTTTGACAATGCATTAGTTGATAACACGCATACAAAAATAGCTAATAAAAAAGCTCTAAAAATATAAAAATGTAAATTTATATTAAAGTTTTGTTTGCTTGCTAATGATAACATTTTTTACTCACTAAAATTAAATTATTATATTTTAATCACTCAGCTGGTAACTGAAAAAATTTAAAGAAATCGCCTGTAGGATTAATGACCATAGTATCATCTTGACCAAATGATTTTTTATAAGCTTCCATGGATCTATAAAATCTAAAAAATTCGGCGTCTTGACCAAATGCATCAGCATAAATTCTGATTGCCTCTGCATCCCCTAATCCCCTAATTTCTTGTGATGTTCTTGCTCCTTCAGCTACAGTTACAATCCTCTGTTTTTCTGCTGATGCTCTGATCTTTTGAGCTTCTTCTTCACCAGTTGCCCTAAATTCTCTTGCTATTCTTTCACGTTCAGAAATCATTCTTGCAAAAATAGCTTGACTAGTAACTTCAGGATAGTCAGCTCTTCGAATCTGGATATCTATGATTTCCATACCTAATGTTCTCGCTTTAATATTAACTTGGTCTCTAATATTTTTTGTAACATCATTCCTTTTCTCAGAGAGTATGTCATTAAAAGCACGTGAACCCAATTCCTCTCTTAAAGCTGAATCAATTATCGTATCAAGTTGTTTTCTAGCTTCGACTTCATTTCTAACTGACTGAAAAAACCTTAAAGGATCTGTAATTTGAAAACGAGCATAAGTATCAACTTTAAGACGTTTTTGATCTTTTAAAATTGCTTCCTCCCCGTCATCTGGTATGAAACTTAGAACTCTTTTTTCAAAAAAAATAACATCTTGGATAAAAGGTAATTTAAATTTTAAGCCAGGCTCGCTAACAGTTCTTTTTGGTTCACCAAATTGAACAACCAAAGCTTGCTGTGTTTCATTGACAATATATAGTGCACTTGATGCTGTTCCAAATATAGCAATAAAGAGAACTATCAAAATAATATTTAACCTACTCATTAATTACCTCCACTTCTAATAGTGCGGTTTTTGTTATTTAATTCTGGAAGAGGAAGAAAGGGTAAAACACCAGATTGACTTACCTCAGTATCAATAATTACTTTATTAACATTACCTAGTATCTCTTCAAAAGTTTCTAAGTATATTCTTTCAATAGTAACATCCTTCGACATTAAATAACTTTTGTATATATCATTAAATCTTGATGCGTCACCTTTAGCTCGATTTACAATTTCAGCAGAATAAGCTTCAGCTTGAGCGACTAATTGTGCTGACTCTCCCCTAGCTCTAGGGACCACATCATTAAAGAAAGCCTCGGCTTCATTAATTAATTTATCTCTTTCTTGTCGGGCTCTCTGAACATCATTAAAGGC
>NYVQ01000085.1 GCA_002684695.1 SAR116 cluster bacterium
CCCTCTTTATTTAAAAATAATTCTCTTTTATGATAAATTCCATATGATAATAAATATCCATCGTGCTTTGCTGAAACATTTATCCCTGAAGTTGTTTTTTCTATTTTCTTATTAAAAACTCTTGCAAACCTATCAGATTTTGCATTTTGCTCTAGATTTGAAGAGTTTTTTCCGTCTATAGAAATAGTTGAATGTGCTGACGTGCCTCTCAAAGCATTTGCCCACCCGTTATCTACGTTCATAAACCCACTATTGACCAGAATTAAGTTTTTTCCTGAACTAAACTCAAATGAAAGGGTGCCTGCATGCCAGTTTTTCGAGTTTCTGAATGGACTGCCTATGTCAAAGATAATCGATGTAGATTTAGAATTAATTTTTGAATAGCCATCTTTTGAAATTCCAATTAGAGATTTTATTGAGGTATCAGATTTTGAAATTAATTGTGATATAGTCTCTTTTTTATACTTACTTCCCCCATTGAAATTAATAATTGTTCCATCTGTGTGTCTAAGCATTTTAGAAAAAGAAGTAAGTTTATTAATGATTTTAGTATACTTTTCTCTTACATATTGTTTTGAAGATTTTCCAAGGTATTGGATTTCAATAATAATTTTTAATGTTTCTAATTGTAACTGAGGTCTTCTAGAAATATGCATGCCATCTTCATTGGTGATCTGCTCAATTTCATCAATTACAGCCTCTATAATGAAATTAATTTCTTCTTTTTCTTTGGTGAGACAAACTCTTCCTGCCATAACTCCTAAAAGCAAATATAATTTTTCTGGGTTGTCATTAATGTTTTTCAAATCAAGTTCAAGACATCTGGCTTGAGATGTAAATTTTTTCATTAGCCTTTCTTGAAAATCACTATCTGCAGTATCAGCAAACGTTCCATAGCAAAATAAGATATTGCTTAGTCTTTTTGCAATCAATCTTGGAGACCATTTAATTTCATCCCAAAATGGATTTAGATTGTGCCATTCATCAACTAAGTTTCTTGACCTTATCCTTGCTTTTTCACTTCCTATTTCACGAAGATCTCTTAACCATTCAAAAGAGTCCCAATAATCTTCCGAAACAATTTTAGGATGTGATAAAAATGACTTTTCTCCACGGGATAATGAGCCTTTCCATGGATCTACAGGTCTTATTAAAGGATTATTTGGACTATCCCCTGAAATTTGCCAATTAAATAAAGGGCTATATTTTCTCCAGATATTTCGCAATTTAAAATTGAAAATAATGAAACCTTTCTTAATTAGTTTTTTTGAGTCTACAAATAAAAAAACCATCATTGCCGCCATCTGATGCTAAACAATTTGGAAAAATTCTAAGCCATCCATCTTTAGTAATTGCCTGCTGGAAACTGGGCACTTCTTTAGGTAAGATTGGTGAAATTTTTATATTACTTTTAGATTTTAAAATTGATTTTATTTGGCCTTCACCTTCATCTTTTTGCAGTGAGCAAACAGAGTAAATCAGTATTCCATCCTTTTCCAACCATGTGAGACTTTGCCTAATAAGCATTGATTGAATGCTTAAATAATTTTTTAAACTATCTTTTGATCTATTTTTAATTATGTCTGGATGTCTTCTAAGTGTACCTGTTGCTGAACAGGGTGCATCTAAAAGTACAGCATCAAATTTCTCTTTGGGGTTCCACGAAGTTCCGTCTGCATTTACTATTTTAATATCTAAATTTAATCTTTTTACGTTTTCAACTAACTTATTAATTCTATTTTCATTTATATCGACTGAAGTAACATTTTTTCCAGCTTTAGCTAATTGCGCAGCTTTCCCTCCAGGAGCGGAACATAAATCGACTATTTTTTTTTGATCTGACTTTATTAATAACTCTCCAGGTATAGTCGCGGCAACATCTTGTACCCACCAATGATACCTTTCATCTTTCGAATTAAAATATGGAAGTTGAGTTGGATTAGTCTTTTCTTGTTTTCTAATAGTCTTTCCAGAAATCAGTTTTCCCTTTAAAATTCCTTCCATTATAACAGGATCGCCAGCTACAGAAATATCAAGAAATGGTTCCATTTGAAACCACTTGCAAATCTCTTTAGCATGTTTTTCACCCCAAGAATCTCTCCAGTCTTGAACAAGCCAACTAGGATAGTTTAACTCGTCACTTAGCTGGATTATCAGTTCCTCATTTTCTCTATCAATATTTCTTAAAACCCCATTTGTAAGCTTAGATAAATTTTTAGAAACTTTTAACTTTGTTAATTCAACAGCCTCATTAATTGCTGCATATTTTGCAGATTTAATAAAAAGTATTTCAGCAATTCCTATTCTAATAATATTTTTAAATATATTTTGTTTTATTGAACCTTTTTTCGTAAACTTGTTTAAAACAAAGTCAATCTGACCAAATTTTCTTAAAACTGTTGTAATTATTAAGCGGCAAAATTTTTTATTTTTGATCTCTAAGTTATTAAATTTATCTGATGAAGAAATTATTTGCTCAAAAGGCTTGTTGCTTTTAAGGATATCATTCAACAACTCTAAGGAAATTTTTCTTGCAGGGCTTATAAGATTTTTTTGTAAAGTCAAATTTAATAATTAAAAAGTTGAAAAAAATATATTTTGATTGATAATTAAATTATTAATACAATTAGGAAACATATGATGGCAATAAAAAATTTTAGTGCATCTAAAGAAAAGAAAAGTAATAGTAATTCTAAAAAAAATAAAAAAATTTATCCTAATCAAGTAAAAGAAGTTGGTGGTAGCAAGGGTCCAGAACCTACAAGGTACGGCGATTGGGAAAAAAATGGAAGATGCACAGATTTTTAGTGTAAAATGGTAGAAATTAAATCCCTTTTAAAGGTCAAATCTGCTATAAGAGCTTCATATTCTATAAATAAAATTGCAACAGTACTACATACAGGTGATGAGGACAATGGTTCTATCTTATTAAAGATACGAAGAAAAGACTCAAAATCTTGTCTACTTGGTAAATCTTTATCTGTTGATGGTAAATATTCATGGAGTTATATGTCTGGAAATATGGAAGAATGGTTTGAAGAAAATGTTATCAATGAGAAAATTGATAGAGAACTTAAAACTGATCCTGACTTATGGGTATTAGAATTAGAGTCTGAAACAATTTGGAACCCTCTCGAGTTGGTTTAAAATTATGTTAAGCAAACAAAGAACTTTTGAAATTTTAAATAAAGCAAAATATGGTGACACAGCAAGCCGTATTTTTGACATTTCATTAACATTTTTAATATTGGCTAATCTTACAGCTGTCTGCTTAGAATCCGTTGATTCCATCAACAAAAGTTATAAAACATATTTTATTTATTTTGAGTATTTTTCAGTTATTATTTTTTCTGTTGAATATATTCTAAGAATATGGGTCCAATCCTTGAATTCTCTGTCACCTGCAAAAACTCCCTTAGGAAGAAGGTTAAGGTATATTTTTAGTTTTACAGGAATAATTGATTTATTGGCAATTCTTCCAAGTTTACTACCTTTATTCGCTGGAGGGTTAGATTTAAGGTGGTTAAGAGTGCTCAGAATGGCAAGATTATTAAAAATGTCACATTATTCATCAGCTTTAGAGGATTTAATCACAACTGTATATGAAGAGCGAAGATCCCTTGGTGCAGCACTTTATCTTTTTTTAATTGCAATATTTCTTTCAAGTGCAATGCTCTATCTTGCGGAGAATAAAGTGCAACCTGAGTATTTTAGTTCAATACCTCAAACCATGTGGTGGTCTATAATAACTCTTACTACTGTTGGATACGGAGATGTTTCTCCAATAACACCTCTTGGGCAAGTTTTTGGTGCAATAACAGCAGTAATGGGTGTTATGTCAGTTGCTCTTTTAACTGGTATTGTGGCATCAGGATTTTCAAGTCAAATGACTAGGAGAAAGCAAATAGTTGAAGCTGAAATCGCAGATGCTTTAAGTGATGGGATAATTTCTGAAGAAGAAGAAAAACATATAGAAGAATTAAGAAAAAAACTTAATTTATCTGAAGAACATGTAAATTCTATTACAGAAATATTAAAGCATGAAAAGAAAGAAACTAAATAAATAAATTTAATTTCCTTCTAAACACCCAGACCTGCTTGCGATACAAGATCAGCTATACTTTGTTCCTGTCTTGGCCCCATCAAGTGAGCTCCATGAATACCCTCAATTTCTCTAAGTTGTTCTAATAACTCTATACAAATTTTTTGGCCTTCAGCTTTCTCATTTTCAGCACTTTCTATCCTCTTTATAACTTTTTCGGGTATATTAACCCCAAATAAATTTGCATCCATCCATTTAGCACTTTTTGCTGAAGCTAAAGGCCCTAGCCCAACAATATAATATGCTTTCTCTGTAACTCCTGCATCATTTATAACCTTCATATATTCTTTAAGAACATCAATATCAAAAGCGAATTGTGTTTGAAAAAAATTTGCACCTGATGAAATTTTTGCAAGCAAACCAGAGGCATTAAAATCCTTATCTGGCATCCTTGGGAGATCTGCTGCTCCTATAAATAATTCTGGTTTTGGATCAATTTTTCTTCCTGTTGGAAAAGTGCCGTCACTTTTCATTATGTGTGCAGTCTCCATTAATTGCTTACTATCAATATCATGAACTTTTTTTGAATCTGGTTGATCTCCAACTGTAATATCATCTCCATATAAGCAAAGTATATTTGGGATTCCTAAAGCCCACCCACCTATTAAATCTCCTTGAATAGCAATTCTATTCCTATCTCTTGTGGTGAACTGCAGAACAGGTTCAATGCCGTTTTTAGCTAGAATAGCAGCCGTTGCCAATGCTGACATATGAGGTTTAGCACCAGCACCGTCTGTAACATTTACTGCATCAACTATATTTTTAAGGCATCCAGCTCTTTTTATTACACTCTCAGCGTCAGCAGCATCTGGTGGTGAAGTTTCAGCTGTTATTACAAATCTTTTATTTTCTAAGGCGAGTTTTAAATTACTTTTTGTAGTCATGAAATATTTCCAATTAATTGGTGCGGCTGGAGGGACTTGAACCCCCACGGCTTGCGCCACCAGAACCTAAATCTGGCGTGTCTACCAATTTCACCACAGCCGCAAACTTATTTAAAATTGTTTTATCAATTATACTTGTTTATTGCAAAGTTATATTTATTAAAAAATGAATAAAATATATTTTATTTGTTTTTTAATCTTTGTTAAAATCGAGTAAAAATAAAAATATATGGACGATTTTTCAAGAAAAGAAATAAGTATTGCTCCAATGATGAAGTGGACTGATAGGCATTGTAGGTTTTTTCATCGACAATTTTCTAAAAAAATACTTTTGTATACTGAAATGATACCAGCTAATGCTATAATTTTTGGCAATACCGAAAAACTTTTAAAGTTTAACTTTGAGCAACATCCTGTTGCAGTGCAACTTGGTGGTTCTGATCCAAGTGTTTTAGCAAAAGCATCTAAAATATGTGGTGATTATGGTTATGATGAAATAAATTTAAACGTCGGCTGTCCATCACCCAAAGTTAAAAAAGGTAGGTTTGGAGCCTGCTTGATGGCAGAGCCCAAGCTGGTTAAGGAATGCCTTGATAAAATGATCAATGAAGTCAATGTCCCAGTTTCAGTAAAATGTAGAATTGGTATTGATGAAATGGATGAAATTTTAGGTTTAGACTATTTTATAGACACTATACTAGAATCCAAAATTTCTAAAATTATTATTCATGCTAGAAAAGCATATTTAGATGGTCTTAATCCTAAGCAGAATAGAGATGTCCCTCCATTAAATTATAAAAGGGTAAAACTTTTGAAGAACAGACTAAAGGGGAAAGTAAAAATTATCGTAAATGGTGGTATTGATAATATTGATACATCAAAAAAACTTTTAGGTTGGGCAGATGGCATTATGGTTGGAAGAGAGGCATATAAATCACCTTTATTTATTAACTCATTGAACAATATTTTGTTGAAATCAGAAAAAGATTTATCAATTTTAAGAATAGATATTATTAATAAAACAATTAAGTATATTAATGATTGTTTCAGGAATGATGTTAACTTTAAAATGCATCACATAACGAGGCATATGCTTGGGTTATATTATGGTGTTCCAGGAGGAAAAGTCTTCAGAAACAAACTTAATCAAATTTCTTTAACTAGTAAAAATCCAAAAGAAATATTGTATTTAGTTAAGGAAATGGAAGAATATATAAAACAAAGAAATTCAATGGTTGCGTGAGAAGTGAAAAATTATGGATAAACTTAATAATGATGAAAACCCTCTAAGAAAACAAATTTTGGAATTAGGGCCTTTAATTTTATTTTTTATAGGCAACTATTTTCTTGGAATTTTATGGGGGACAGGAATTTTAGTTATTGCAACGGTAGTTTCTATTTCTATTTCCTGGTTGGTGGACAAGAAAATACCTATGATGGCTTCTTTTGGTTGCGCCGCAGTGGTATTTTTTGGATTATTAACTTTGATTTTTGACAGGGACGCAGCTCTTCAAACTAACTCTGAAATAGGAGTATTTTTATTTATAAAAATTAAACCTACTGTTGTTAGTCTTATTATCGGTGTAGGTCTTATTATAGCTGACTTTTTAGGATATAATCCTTTGAAAAGTATTATGTCTTCTGGTATTAAACTTTCGTCTAAAGGATGGAAATCATTAACTAGATTATGGATATTAATGTTTGTTTCAATGGCTTTAGCTAATGAAATGGCTTGGCGAAATTTGACAACTGACGACTGGGTTTCATTTAAGGCATTTGGTATACCGGTATTATCAATTATTTTTGCTATCCTTTCCATACCTGTAATAAGAAAATATAATCTTGAAGATATTAAAAATTAATTTTCTATCTTAAAATAATATTTTGTCTAAATATTTATATTTTATGTCGTTTAAAGAAAATTTTTTTTATATATTTATTTGAATGATAATAAATAATTTTTGTGGGTATTAGAAACATGACTGAAGAATTTGATGATGAAATAATTTTATCAGAATTAAATGATGAAGAACTTGTCCAGCAAATGCATGATGATCTGTATGATGGATTACAAGAAGAGGTTGTTGAGGGTGTTGAAATCCTTTTGGAAAGGGGTTGGACTCCTTATAAAGTATTAACAGAAGCATTAGTAGCTGGAATGACTATTGTAGGAGTGGACTTTAGAGATGGTATACTATTTGTTCCTGAAGTGCTAATGGCCGCTAATGCAATGAAAGCAGGAATGAAAATATTAAGGCCACTTTTAGCAGAGACAGGTGCACCACAGGTTGGTAAAATGGTAATAGGAACTGTTAAGGGTGATATCCACGATATTGGAAAAAATTTAGTATCAATGATGATGGAGGGTGCAGGTTTTGAAGTCATTGATATTGGTATTAACAATCCAGTTGAAAATTATTTAGAAGCGCTTGATGAGCATAAACCAAACATTTTAGGGATGTCAGCTTTATTGACTACAACAATGCCCTACATGAAAGTTGTAATCGATACAATGGTCGAAAAAGGCATTAGAGATGACTATATAATTTTAGTTGGCGGAGCGCCACTAAATGAGGAGTTTGCTGATAGTGTTGGGGCTGATGCCTATTGCAGGGATGCTGCCGTTGCAGTTGAAACAGCAAAAAAACTTATTCATGAAAGCAAAGCATCGAACCAAGTTGCATAGATAAAATGTTTAATTTTTACTAGTAAGCATGTCACAAATAGTTACTGTATATTGGAGAGATATACCAGCCCAAGTTATTGCTGAAGAGGGCAGAGGAAGAAAAAGGAAACAAGTTAAACTTGAACTTGCAAAAAAATTTATTGTTGCTATTGATGCCGCAGCTATGAAAAGTGGTGCTGACGGATCAGACGATTATTTAAATGACTGGAGAAAATCTTTACCTGAAAAAATATCTGATAATTTGGATCTTGAAGCAAACATGTTAAAAAAAGAAATTGAGGAAAAGTTTACCAATGAAATATTGAAAGAATTAATATCAAATGGTGGTTATCAAAAAAAAGGGGATTAGCTGGGTCTTATTTAGTATTATGAACTAGTCGAAAATGAATATTAATTAGACGTTATTAGAACATTAAAATAATTTAACATCAGTATTTAATTTTAAAAATAGAATATTACAATATGCTCACAGAAAATCCTATAAATATTATCAAAAATATTGCAAAAAATTGGTCAATAGAGATTACGCCAAATGCAGCAAAAAAAATTGATGACTTTTCTAAAATTCTCAGAAAAAAAACTATAGTAAACGTTACATTTCTTCCTAATACAAATTTTTTAGAAACAATTGAAGTCAGTAGAAGACTAAATGAAAGTGGAATGTCACCAGTCCCTCATATTTCTGCAAGAGCCATTCGGAATACAAATGAACTTGATTATTTTGTCAAAAGCTTAACAGAAAGCTGTGGTGTAAATGAAGTACTAGTAATTGCAGGAAGCTCTTCTTCACCAGCAGACAAGTTTCATGAAACTATGCAAATATTGAATTCAGGTATATTAGAAAAATATAATATTCAAAAAGTTGGTGTTGCAGGCCATCCAGAGGGGAGTCCTGACATAAGTGATGACTTGATAAATGCGTCTTTGAAAAGGAAGTATGAATGGTCTTTAAAGACTGGAATTCCAATATATATAGAAACACAATTTTTGTTTGAAGCAGAACCTGTTTTAGATTGGGAAAAGAATATTAGAGATCAAGGTATGAAAATACCAGTTCGTATTGGTGTACCTGGGCCAGCAACTATCAAAACTTTATTTCAATTTGCTAAATCCTCTGGTATTGGACCCTCAATGAGAATGATAACTAAGCAAGCAAAAAATATTTCGAAGTTATTTATTGTTCAAGCTCCAGATAAATATATTTATGATCTTTCTTTCGGAGTATACAATGATAAGGAGTGTAATATTGAACACCTCCATTTCTATCCTTTTGGTGGCTTTAAAAAAACAGCTTTATGGGCTGCTAACCTTGAAAAAGGTGAATTTTCTCCAAACGATAAAGGTGGCTTTAAAATCCATGAGAGTTAAAATAAATAAAATTAGATACTTAAGGGGAAATATATGTCAAAAACTATAGTTTCGTCAGATAAAAAGGAAG
>NYVQ01000086.1 GCA_002684695.1 SAR116 cluster bacterium
AAAGAAAGTAAAATAATTTTATTCTTTTTATCTTATTTCAATTAGATACTACAACTCATGTCTTCACCACAACATAGTGGAGATTTTATTTTACCATGCTCTTTGGGGCACTTTGAAATCTGAACGTTTGAACCATTATCTAACTTTAGAACATCATCGACTAAATCTTCATTGCATTTACCACAAGTAGTATTTACTGACATTCCGCATTTATTACATTCATATAAAGCCATTTTAACACACCAAGTTTTTATTTTAGACTATAATATTTCAAATTAATTTACAAATTCGAATTTTAGATTTTATTTACTTAGATACTTAATTGCCATAGCAATATCTTGGTCTTGAATATTTAATGCTTTTCTTTTGAGTCTTATTTTGTGAGCGTTCTCTAATACGTCTGCATAAGATCTACCTTGTGGAGGCTCAAATTTATAACTTGCTAGTTCAACTAGAAGACCCAAAGGTTCTTTAAAATATAAAGAATCCATAAAGCCTCTATCCTTAATACCTGTATTTGAAATTTTATTTTCATTTAGATTTTTTTCAGCAATTCTTATTGTGCTTTGACTAACCCATATAGCAATATGATGGACTGAGCCTGGTTGATTATTATTGTTAAGTTTTTTACTCTTTCTTTTTTCATCGGTAAAGACTGTAATTGTTCTTCCATCACCACAATCAAAATATAGATGATTGATTGATAAATCATCTAAATTTGGTTGTTCAAATATTAATTTCATGCCAAGAACATTTTGCCAAAAATCGACAGAAGTTTTTTTGTTTGAACCGTTTAAAGTAATATGATGGATACCTTGTGATTGAATAATGCTTTTCATAAAAAACCTAAAATTTTTTCTGTAAAAATTAACATTTATATTTAAAATTAATTTTTCAATATTATATAAAATTTGACTACTAATAATATATTATACAAATGAAAATAAAAAAAAGGTTTCCTCCATCAAATAATGTTATTTCATTGGCTTGGTCTGATAAAATTAGTTTTGAGGAAATTACTATCAAAACTGGTTTATCTGAATCAGAGGTAATTAAAATAATGAGAAAAGAACTAAAACCAAATAGTTTTAGAAATTGGAGAAAAAGAGTTTCAGGAAGAAAAGCAAAACACAGAAAGTTAAATGAGATTAGAGATGATTACAGTCTATTATGATGGAAAATGCAATATTTGTAGTAAAGAAATTAGTTATTACAAATCGATATCTAATAAAGAGCATTTTAATTGGTATGATATTGCAAACAATCCTAAATATCTAAAGACAATAAATGTAACACAATCTGAAGCGCTTTTGCAATTGCACGCAACTGATCAAAATAGTCAGTTACATATAGGTGTTGATGCGTTTATTTTAATTTGGAAAAATTTAAGATTTTGGAAAATTTTATCAATTATAATTTCTTTACCAATTATTAAACAAATATCTATTTTAGCTTACAAAAAATTTGCAAAATATAGATTTTCAAAACTAACACATTGCCAATTAAGTCTTAAAAATTAAATTATTTTCCAGCCAATATTAGAGAATTAATATTTTCTTTAATATTATAATTTGGATTATCACCAGGGTTTACTATTGCGTATTCCCCAGGGTGTAAAAAACAAGTAATCCCTAATTCAAGTGCTGCTGACTGGTTTGCTTTAGTATCTTCAATAGCGTAAACATCACTAGGATCTAAACTTAGTTTTTTTAATGCAAATGAGTAAACTTCGCTATTGGGTTTGGGAAAGGTTATATCTTCGATTGAAGTAATAATGTCAAAGTTAGAAAAGTCTAATGTATTTTTTAAAACGTTCTTTATAGAATTAATATTTTTAACAGATGTAGTGGTAATAAAACCAACCTTTACTTTGTTTTGGATGCAAAATTCAATAATGTCTTTAACACCTTCTCTAGGTTGAATTGAATCTGTTAAATGTTCTTCAAAGTATTCCTCTTTTTTTGAATGTATAAGGTCTATTGTGTTTTGATTAAGAGAATTATTGGAGTAGTTTTTAATTCTTTTTTTCCCACCAGGTTCTTTCAATAGATCACAATAAGTTGCTATATTCCAGTACCAGTTGAGGCCAGCATCTTTAAAAGCTTTGTTGAAGGATTGTCTTTGAATTTCGGAAGTTTCAATAATAGTGCCTATCGAACCAAATAATAATGCTTTCATATCAAATCCCTTTTAAGGTTTAAACAATATTTAAATATGTTTATTAAATAATTTTTTTTTTATTATAAAGTATTAATATTACTTTTATACCATTTTAAAAATTAAATAATGTCTATTAACCGTTTTATAAAAAGACCTATTAAGCTATTAAACATTTTTTTATTAGTGATTATTACCCAAGTCGTTTTTGCAAATACTTCATTGTCAAAAGACTGGTGGAATAATGATATTGATAGTCCTTATCTTATCGGTGAGGGTGTATTAAAGGTTTTTATATGGGAGGTTTATGTTTTAAGACTTTTTTCAGGAAACCCAACATTTGATCCAAGTAAACCAATAGTTTTAGAGTTTGAGTATCTCAGAGACACAACAAAAAAATCTGTAATAACAGCATCTATTAAAGAATTAAGAAAAATGAATACCTCAAAAGATAAATTATTAATCTGGGAGGAATATTTACAAAATGCAATTTCAGATATGAATAAGGGTGAAAAGGCTGCATTGTATTGGCAACCAGGAAAACAAATAACTTTTTATGTAGAGGGAGGGTCAAAAGAGTTGATTAAAGATAAAGAATTTGCTGATGCTTATATAAACATTTGGATAGGGAAAAATACTACTAAGCCTGATTTAAGAAAAATAATCACTGGTCAACATTGATATAATTATTAAGTACTTATTATAATTAAAAAAAATATAGATTTTTTAGTCAATATTTACATCAAAGATAGAAAATTATAAATGAAGAAAATAAGTTGGGTAACACACCCACAATATGACATACCACTGCCTAAAAACCATAAATTTACATCAAGTAAGTTTTCTGATTTATACAATGAACTTCATAGAATTGGGCTATCTAAACATGCAGATATTTTTGTTCCAGAAAAGGCTTCTGTAAAAGATTTAACTTTGGTTCATGATCAACAGTATATTGAAAAAATTAAAAATGGGACTCTTGAAAATCATGAAGAAAGAAGGTTAGGTTTAAAGTGGTCACCAGAACTTGCAAATAGATCGTTTTTGGCAGTGAATGGAACATTTTTAACTACAATTAAAGCTATTGAAAAAGGTGTTGCATGTCATATTGCTGGTGGCACCCATCACTCACATTACAACTTTGGATCTGGTTATTGTGTTTTTAATGATCTTGCATATTCATCAATTCATTTAATTAATAAGGGGTTTGTAAACAAAATTTTAATATTTGATTGTGATGTTCATCAAGGTGATGGTACAGCAAGTATTCTAAACTCACACACCAATATTTTTACTTGTTCAATACATTGTAAAAATAATTTTCCAGCAAGAAAATCCATTAGTAATTTGGATGTAGAACTCGGTGACAATTTGAATAGTGAACAATATTTAGTAATTCTCAACGAAACTCTAAATAATTGTATGAAGCAATTCGAACCAGATTTAGTCATTTACGATGCTGGTGTAGATATTCATAAAAATGACGAACTAGGAAAATTAGATGTCGATGACCAAGGATTATTATTAAGAGATGAAACTGTACTTAGTTTTTTTAAAGAACTGTCAATCCCAATTGCAACAGTAATAGGAGGTGGTTACTCAAAAGATAATATGGAACTTGCTAAAAGACACAGTACGGTTTTTAAAGCAGCTAAAAATATATTTCTATAAAATTTTAGTATTAAATTTGTTGTCTATATACTTCAAAATTACTCTTCTTTATCTTTATTAATATTAATTTTTTTTCTTAACCAATACAAACCTAAACACAAAAACATAAATGCTATCCAAAGAGCTGAAGTATAACCTGAATATTTTTCAGAGTGTGAAGAAAGTTGAATGATATATAAACAACCAATTATAAAAAAATAAAATACTATTCTGTTAAAACTTGGTAATTTCATATGACATAATTATTAATTAGGAAAAACAATTTTACCACCTGTTATTGGATTTGATATACCTGTTGTTAAAGGATAACTTAAAGGGTAATTTTTTAATGATCTAACTGCAAGAAATGCGAATGCTTCTGCTTCAATAGCATCTCCACGAAATCCAATGTCTTCTACTTTTATACATTCAGTTTGTGTTTCATTTTTTATTTCATTCATAATTATAGGATTATTTCTTCCTCCACCTGAGACAATGATTTGCAAGGGTTTTTGAGGTAAAAGTTTGAGAGCTCTTGATATTGTTGATGCTATGATTTTAGTTAATGAAGCGCAGCCATCTTCTAATTCTAAATTATTAAATTTTTCAAAATTAAAATCATTTCTATCAAGTGACTTGGGGTATGGTTTATCGAAATAATTATTCATCATGAATTCTTTAACAAGCTTTGTATTAACTTTTCCTAATTTTGCAAAATTTCCATTCCTATCCATTTCCCCAGATTTTTTTATTTTAACAAAGTCATCAATAGGTGCATTTCCAGGACCGGTGTCAAATGCAATTAGTGTATCTTTATTTCCAATATAAGTAATATTAGCAACACCTCCAATATTCAAAAACACTGTAGGATACTTATTTATTTTTTTAGACAAAGCTGAGTGATATATAGGTGCTAATGGAGCACCTTGACCACCATGCGCAACATCATTTGTCCGAAAATCGTAAACAACTGGTAAATTTAACAATTTAGACATAAGTTTGCCATCGCCCAGTTGTCTAGTCTTACCTTTTAATTTTTTATTTTTAGGAGGATGATGTAAGACTGTCTGTCCATGAAAACCAACTGACAAAATTTGATTTTTTGATATATTGTGTTTTTCTAAAAAAGTGTTAACAGCATTACTTTGCTCTACAGTAATAAGATTTTCTAGTTTAGAAAATATTTTGGGTTCTTTGCCAATAAAACCCCAATTTTTAGCCTCATCATAGGTTTCAAAAATTATATGTCTAATATTTTTATTTTGGTATGGCACCAACTCATAAGGTCCAAATTCAAAAATTTCTTCTCCATCAGTTCTAAGTGCAGCAATGTCAATGTTCCCATCATTTACTGTACCTGTCATTAATCCAATAGACCAATCTTTTTTCATTTCACCTCCTGCTAAAAACCTCTATCATTTTCTCACCCACCCTAACTCTTAATTCTTCAATTTTAGAGTTATTGTGTCTTGATGGATGAACTCTATTTGTTAGAAGTGTCCAAGCGATTTTATTCTTAAAATCTATCCAAATACCAGTTCCTGTAAATCCTGTATGTCCAATTGTTTCATTAGAACAAAGATTACCTCCTGACCAACCTTTGTTTGATACCTCCCATCCACAAGACCTATTTTTATATAGCTTTTTTTTAATACATTCTAAATGGTTATTAGTAATATTGCGACCTACTAACATATCATAAGCGAACTCTAATATATCATTTATTGAACCAAATAAACCAGCATGACCTGCTCCACCAAGTGCAAATGAATTTTCATCATGTGTTTCACCACAAATTAAGCGGTTTCTCCAAAAGCATTTTTCAGTTGCTGCTATATTTATTCTTTTAGGTTTGAAATTGAACCCATATCCAGTCTCAATATTTTTTATAGATTTCCTAAAAATTCTTTCTAAAATTATCCCAAGAAAGATAAAGTTTATATCAGAGTAAACTGGTTTATGTTTTTTCCATCTGTTTTGTAAAATATAGTTTTTCAAATTATTTGAATTTGATGAGTAAGTATAAAAAGGTTCTACAGCTGGAAAAGGTGTTGAATGACTTAAGCATTGTTTCAATGTAATCTTTCTCTCCCAAGCGTCGTGTATATTATATTGACACAAATCTGGTATGTATTTTGAAATTGGGTCATCTAAAGCGAGTTTATTAATGGAGCAAGCTTTCAAGACTTGATGAGTAGTAAATAAAACTTTTGTTAGTGAAGCTAAATCAAATTTTGTTTCTGTATTAACGGGTTTCTTTTTTGGATAAATTTGTCTTAACCCGCTTGAAGAAAAAAAAGTATTTTTATTGCTATCAACATAACCAAGAACTGCGCAGGGAATTAAACCGCTTTTTATGTAATCATCTACAATTTCAAAAACAGTTTCAAAATCATTT
>NYVQ01000087.1 GCA_002684695.1 SAR116 cluster bacterium
CAGCCATTTCTCTCAAATAGCCCGGAGGTGAAATGTAGATCTCATTCCCGTTCCCAAAGTTCATTGTACCGCAGTCCAAACTACATATTTCTGGTAAAAGTTCTTTTACATGTGCTAATCGCTCCTCTGGCCCAATCATATCTGTACCATTGCCAGGCATGGAAGGATTTTCGTTACTTGGAACCCAATCGCCACCCATTCCTGCCGTTAAATTAAGAACTACATCTGTGTTACTTTCTCTTACACGTTCAACAACCTCTTTGAAAAGATTGATGTCTCTTGACCCCTTGCCTGTTTTTGGGTCTCTTACATGAATATGAGCAACTGAAGCACCAGCTTTAGCCGCCTCAATAGCAGCTTCTGAAATTTGCTTTGGTGTAACAGGAACATCTGGATGCTTTTCTAATGTATCACCAGCTCCTGTTACTGCACATGTAACTATTACTTCATTATTCATTATTACCTCTCAATAAATTATTATTTTTTCTCTAATGCATTAAGAACTTTTACAATAGCATTATCTCTACTGGAAACTAAATCTTCAAATTTAGTGTTTCCAGCCATAATATTACAACCTTCTACCATTTTATTTCTTAATTCTTTGGTAAGATCAGGAGCTTCTAATCTTGTCCATGGCCATTTTAAAGCAGGACCAAATTGATCTAAATTAGTTGCCATACCACCTTCACCACAAGCTACATGAAATGCCATGCATTGACCTTGAACAACCATTCTGGGCGCAGGCCCATTAATCAAAGCTGTATCAATATCTTCTGGAGTTGCTTCCCCATTATCCACCATATGCAATGCTTCACGCCAAAGTGCTTCTTGAAGACGAGTAGCAACAAACCCAGGTATTTCTTTTTTGAGTTTTAATGGTGCTTTTCCTGCATACTTATAAAAGCTAAATGCCCAGTCTACTACATCTTTTCTAGTTTTGTCACCACCAACAATTTCTACAAGTGGAAGAATATATGGTGGATTAAAAGGATGACCTATAATTGTTCTCTCAGGGGTTGAACATTTCTTTTGAATATCTGACATCATAAAACCCGAGGTACTTGATGATATCACAATATTATCAGGAAGAATTTTCCCCATAAAATTATAAAGATCTTGTTTTAACTCTAGTTTTTCAGGTGCGCTTTCTTGAACAAAATGAGCCCCTTCAAGAGACTGTTCTAAATCAGAGGTGACTGATAAGTTTTTCAGTGATGCATTTTTTGATAAGCCAAGCTGCTCGAGACTTTTCCAGGCAGTTTTGACAATTTTCATAAACATTTCTTTTTCGGATGGATCGTGTAAATAAGATGTAACTCTAAATCCTTTAGATAAAAAGAATGCTGTCCATCCACCACCAATTGGACCAGCTCCAATACTAGTAATATTTTTAACTTCGTCTAAATTTAAAAGTTTCATGCTTTATTTTCCTTTGAATACTGGCTGTCTTTTTTCAACCCAAGCTTTAACACCTTCTGACGCATCTTCTGATTTCAACATTCTATTATAGGTTTGTAATCTACCACTTCTTATAATATCAAACTTATTCTTTATTGGTTCAGCATCAGTGTTTCTTAAGACTTCTTTTATTGATTGTATTGCAAGAGGTGCAGATTTAGATATTTTTTCAGCCCAATCTCTAGCTGTTCCCATTAGCTGTTTATAAGGTACCACCTTATTAACTAGGCCAAATTTCAAAGCCTCACTAGATGAAAGTCTTCTTCCTAACAAAAACATTTCCATAGCAATATTATATGGTACCAATTGAGGCAGTCTTTGAAGAGCTCCTGCATCAGGCACAATTCCTAAAGGGATTTCTGGTAAACCAAATTCTACATGTTCAGAAGCAATGAGCAAATCACAAGACATCGCAATTTCAAAACCTCCACCAATTACAATACCATTTAATGCTGCTATGACTGGTTTATTTAACGTCCAATTTTCAGTTAAACCTGCAAATCCTCCGTCACCGTAATCACTTTCATCCCACCAGTTATCCAAATTAATATCACCTTTGTTTAAGGCTTTTAAATCCCAACCAGCTGAAAATATTTTATCACCTTCTGCTGTGATAATACCAACCTTCAAATTGTCATTATCTCTTAATTCAGAAAATGCTTCCGCAAGCTCTCTACTCATTTTGACATCAATAGCATTAACTTTTGGCTTGTTTAGTGTAACCTCTAAGACACCATTATATTTGCTTATTTTAACATTTACATTCGACATCAGAATAAAGAAATTATGAAATGATACTTTTATCATTATCAAATTAATATTTTTCCGCAATATATTATTTCAATGGAGAAAGCTAACAAAAGCTTAAATCCCTTAATCAATGACATGAGGGTGAAATTAGATTTTATTAAAATAAATACTAGACAATTCTATACAAAATATTTCAGTATAAATTATGTTTTAGAAAAAAATAATAAACTTTATTAATTAGTCTGTACACTGGGAGGGTAAAATGACAAATTCTAAAAATCCAGAAACAATTGCATTGCATGCAGGTTGGAGGAAAGATGCTACAACTAATTCTGTAGCAGTTCCTATTCATCAAACTACTAGCTTTCAATTTAATGATTCAGATCATGCTGCAAACTTATTTTCACTGTCAGAACTTGGTAATATCTACTCAAGAATAATGAACCCAACTTGTGATGTTTTAGAACAAAGAGTTGCTGCTTTAGAAGGAGGTGTCGGTGCTCTTGCATTGGCTTCAGGGCAAGCTGCATCAGCATTTGCAATTCAAAATTTGTGTACAGCTGGTGATAATTTTGTTGCGTCATCTCATTTGTATGGTGGAACATATAATCAATTTAAAAATCCTTTTTCAGATATGGGAATTGAAGTACGTTTTGTGGACCCAGCTGACCCGCAAAATTTCTTAAATGCAACAGATGAAAAAACAAGGGCATATTACGGGGAAGTTTTACCTAATCCAAGTTTTGAAGTATTTCCTTTGCAAGAAGTGGCCGACTTGGGAAGACCTCTAGGCATTCCTTTAATTGTGGATAATACTGCTGCTCCAGTTATTTGTAAGCCTTTTGATCATGGTGCCAGTGTTCTATTACATTCAACAACTAAATTTATTGGTGGGCACGGAACTTCAATTGGAGGTATTTTGGTTGATAGCGGAAAATTTGATTGGGAAAAACACCCTGAACGTCAACCTAAATTAAACCAACCTGATCCGTCTTACGGAGGAGCTGTATGGACTGAAGCTGTAAAGCCTCTTGGTCCGATTGCATATATTTTAAAAGCTAGAGTAACTTTATTAAGGGACATGGGTGGTGCTATGAGCCCTTTTAATGCTTTTATGTTTATACAAGGTTTAGAAACATTGGCCTTAAGAATGCGAGAACATTCAAGCAATGCAGCCAAAGTTGTGAAGTTTTTAAAAGACCATAATAAAGTTGAGAGAGTTATATATCCATCAGAAGTTGCGCAAGATAGAGCCAATAAGTATTTATCAGGTGGTCATGGTGCTTTAATGGGTTTTGAAATAAATGGTGGTCGAGATGCTGGTAAAAAGTTCATTGATTCTCTAGAAATGGTTTATCATGTAGCAAATATTGGGGATGCTAGAACACTAGCAATTCACCCAGCAACTACAACCCATAGCCAACTTTCAGAGAGTGAGCTTCTATCTGCTGGAGTTACCCCAGGTTTTGTGAGGCTCTCAATTGGGCTTGAACATATTGATGATATTTTAGCTGATTTTGATCAAGCGCTTTCAAAAGCGTAATAAGAAAAGGGGGTCTATTTAATAGACCCCCTTCCCTAATTTTTTACTTTCTATCTAATTTTAATTTAAATTGTAGTTTTCCATTTTGACCCCCAAGCTTTTTTCCAAAAACTTGGATTTGAAACATTGGATTTTGCACTTCCACCAGTCCACAAATTAAATTTTGGATCAGAAAATTTGTCATAGTATTGACTTAACTCTTTGCTGAGAGACGATATAGTAATTTTGTGCGAAACTGAATTTGATAAGTTATTCCTCTCATCAGGGTCTTCTTTTAAATCATACAATTCACTTCCCAAATAGCTTAATGAATCTTTATTAAATCGTTCAATGTATAACCAATGTTCATTCCTAATAGCTCTACTTTCCTCTTGTTCCATGAAAAGCATTTGCCTATTTTGCGAATTTAGATCAGAAAGATCAAGGGTTTTACTATCCACTCGATGACCTTTCAACTTTTCAGCATCAGCTAAGTCAAGCAAAGTATTAGCTAAGTCAAGTTGACTTACAAAAGTTTCAGATACTCCTTTTATTATACCTGGTCCTGAGAATATGAGTGGAATATTGAAACTTGGCCTATGTATTGAAGAAGGCCATGCAGCCATTCCGTGACCCCAAATACCATGGTTACCAAGAGAAAACCCGTGATCTGAAGTATAAATAACAATTGTATTTTCAAGCATACTTGAAGTTCTTAATTTCTCTAAAATTCTACCAATTCCGTCATCTATTAAAGTAGCTTGGGAAAAATAATTTCTCAAACTATCCTTATTATTAGGCAAAAGGAGAGGACCGGAAAATTGTTCTGGGAGACTACCGCCACTCTCTAATATTCTATTAGAAAATCTATCTATAACACGTTTGTTAATACCTTCCCTCGGAACTGTACTAAGTTCACAGTCATCGTAAAGTTTGGCAAATTTATTTGTTGGTTTTCCTTTTATTGAAGGCCAATGACCATATGGACCGTTAAAAGGTACAAAACAAAAGAATGGGTTCTGATTTTCTTTGTTCGAATCTATAAATTCTATTGTCTTTTCAGTAAAGAATTCAACTGAATGGCCTTCATGTTCATAGGTTTTATTGTTATCAATGATTTTATTTTTGTAAAAACTTTTTGTGTGACCATGGGGGAATGTTATCCAATGATCGAAAGCATCTGAACTTTTCCATGCTTTTCCTAGGTGATATTTACCTATGAGTGCGTTTAAATATCCAGCCTCTTTTAATTTATCTGGAAAAGTATCAAATTCTCCTATTGCATTCCAGTCTTCAGGCCATTGACTTTCTAAATTATCATCGAGCCAATTATGTATGCCATGAGCAGAGGGAATTAAACCTGTTAACACTGATGCTCTGCATGGTGAACACATCGCATTAGCACAAAATGCAGCCGTATACTTTATTCCATTTTGAGCCAGTAAATCTATATTAGGCGTCTTAATTTCATTATTGCCGTAGCATCCAATAAAGTCTGCAGATTGATTGTCAGACATAAATAAAAGAATATTTGGCCTATTATTTCTCATGTACTATTTTCAGTTATTTTATTTTCTTTTTTAGATAATTTTGAATTTATAAAAATATGATGCCAAGTTAGTAGGCAGAAAGATAATACTATACCTACAGTAAAATAAAATTCTGAATTTGAAATTACTAACCCAGCAAGAATTATCCTGATGATAATTTCAATTGTGCTTAATTCAGATTTATCAAATTTGGCCAGACAACTGGAAATCAAGTACAAGAAAAGAGAAAGCCGTGCAAGTAACCAAAGCAATGACCATATATAAAATTTCCCATCGTATCCTGGTAAATAATCACCTGTGGGCGAATTAGGGTCAATTTGTGCTGCATTAATGACAAGTAATTCTGGATAAAATGCAAAAATAAATGGAATTATAAACATTACTATACCTGACTTTACAGCAGAAAATGCAGTTGCCATAGGGTCTGCCTTCGTAAGAGAGGATGCAGCAAATGCTGCAATTGCCACCGGTGGTGTGATTGCTGATGCAACAGCAAAGTAGAAAATAAACATGTGAGCAGTAAAAGTAGCAATTCCCAACCCAACAAGCATAGGCCCCATTAAAAGAGCAACATTTAAATATGCAGGAACACTCGGCATCCCCATGCCTAAAAGAATTGCCATCCCCATGGTAACTAATAGAGCAACAAACAGAAAGAACCCATTATTTGTTAATCCAGTATCGTAGTTTCTAAGTAAATGTATAATGTCAGTAGCAATAAAGTTTGATAAGCCTGTAAAATTTAAACAAAAGTCTATTACAGAAACAGCTAAAAACATTAAATACAAAGTGCTTACTAGAATTCCTGCATCAGATAGTGCGTGAACTAATTTTGAGGGATTTAATCTAATATTTCTGTCTAAGAAAAATAAAACAATTAGTAATGCGGTAGCCCACCAACCTGCAGAACCTGCATCACCTGCAGAGTTCTGAAATAACTGGAAAAGCCAGGGTAAGTTATTTGCTCGGCATATACCATTTTCTATGGTTTGCTCTACTCCTAATAAGGTACCAAAAATGCCACAACCAACAACTTCTTTAGGAGTAATAAGCATAAATAAAATTAATAAAATTGGAGCAAAAATCATAAGTAAATTTTTATAATCTTCACCAGTCATAATCATGTCTTCTGTTATTTTTCCTATAGGTAAAATGTTTTGTTTTCTTGACTGAAACACAACGGAAAGGAATAAACATCCAAAATAAGCAACAGCTGGTAACGCGGCTGCAACTATTACTTCTCGATATGGAACTACTGTCATTGCTGAAAGAATGAACGCTGCAACACCCATTACAGGTGGCATAATTTGACCACCTGAAGAGGCAGAAGCCTCCACACCACCAGCAAAAATTTTTGCAAATCCACGCTTCAGCATCATAGGAATTGTAAGTGCGCCAGTTGACAAAACATTTACTATGGGACCACCTGAAATAGTTCCAAACATTGCTGAACTTACAATAGCAGCATGAGCAGGTCCCCCTCTCAAATTTCGTGTCCATAAAAAAGCAATTTTTATAAGTGATTTACCTCCAGCTGAAACTCCAAAAAGCGAACCTAAAACTATATAAGGGAAAACTGTATTAATTAAAATATTCATAAAACGACCAAGAAGACC
This sequence comes from SAR116 cluster bacterium, assembly GCA_002684695.1. Taxonomy (GTDB): domain Bacteria; phylum Pseudomonadota; class Alphaproteobacteria; order Puniceispirillales. The sequence continues at coordinate 6,897 of NYVQ01000087.1, forward strand.
TTGTCCATTGTTTACAAGTATCTCTCTAACAGCAGGTCTTCCATCAGTTAAAAGTCTCGGCTCTCCACCAAGTTTTGTAATAAGATATTTATTAATGTCATCAGCACCATAAAAATACCAAATTATAACAGTTGCAAAGGTGTATACGGTTACTAACAATGCGACGGCCACTAATGGGAAACCCCAAACTTTTATATTATAAATCAAAAAAACAATTAAAGATGCTGTCA